>JBAXFV010000049.1:0-9912 GCA_037139755.1 Chlorobiaceae bacterium | reverse complement strand
GCAATAAAAAGGAAGCTAAAAACCTTGCGTTAAAAACCCAAATGTTTAACTTTCAGCGGACTTTTGACACCATATTCTTTCTCACGTAAAACAAGCAGAACAGCAGAAGATGTCACTCTTCATTTATAACTCTCTCAGCAGAACAAAAGAGAAGTTTGAACCTCTCCATCCTGGAAGCGTTGGCATGTATGTATGCGGACCAACCGTCTACGGCCATGCACATCTCGGCCACGCCAAAAGCTATGTATCATTTGATGTCGTCGTTCGCTGGCTGCGCCAAAGCGGATACAGGGTCAAATATGTACAGAATATCACTGATGTAGGTCACCTCACTGATGACGCCGATGAAGGAGAGGACAAGATCATGAAGCAGGCATATCTTGAAAAAACTGATCCGATGGAAATTGCACAGTTCTACACAAGAAGTTTTTATGAGGATATGGATAAGCTTGAAGTTCTACGTCCAAATATAGCTCCTGCAGCCACCGCTCACATTCCAGAACAGATTGCGCTGATTGAACGATTGATGAAAACCGGCTACGCATACGAGGTATCCGGCAACGTCTATTTCTCCGTAGCCTCATTTAAAGGATATGGCAAACTTTCAGGACGCACCGATCTGGAAGCGCATCAGTCCGGCATCAGAGTAGGGATACGATCTGACAAAAGAGATCCTTCGGATTTTGCCCTCTGGAAAAAAGCTGATGATGGCCACATGATGAAGTGGAATTCACCCTGGAGTATCGGCTATCCCGGATGGCATCTCGAATGTTCGGCAATGTCGATGAAATACCTTGGAGAAACAATTGATATTCACGGTGGAGGCATGGAGAACAAGTTTCCCCACCATGACTGCGAAATTGCCCAGTCTGAAGCAGCAACAGGCCTGCCTTATGTCAGGTTCTGGATGCACAACAACATGGTGACGATCAATGGCATTAAAATGGGCAAGTCCCTGAAAAACTCGATCAATCTGAAAGAACTTTTTAAAGAGACTGATCCTCTGGTGATCCGGTTTTTTGTTCTTCAGTCTCATTATCGATCACAACTCGATTATTCGGAAACCGCCATAAAAGCATCAAACACCGGGCTTGAAAAACTTCGCGCGACCCAACGACGCCTTCGGGAACAAAAGTCGGGAACTGGAGTGTTTGATATCGCACCCTTCCAGCATCGCTTCACCGAAGCGATGGATGATGACTTCAATACACCAGTGGCCATATCGGTTCTTTTTGAGCTCGCGAAAGCCATTAACGCTGCACTTGATCGCACCGAAGCTCTTTCCGGGGCATCCCGGCAGGAAATTGAGGCTTTTCTTGATCGCGCAGGAAACGAAACCCTTTGCATCCTGAAACCTGATAACATGGCAGGGAACAGAGAGAACAAAGAGAGTGTAAAAAAAATCGAAGAAGTTATGACTATTCTGCTCGAACTGCGGGCTGAAGCCAGAAAGAACAAGGATTTTGCTTTGAGTGACAAGATACGTGACCGGCTGCATGAAGCAGGGATTGAAATAAAGGATACGCTTGAAGGAGCAAGCTGGTCAGTACAATCTTGATCAACAAACAGGTTTATAAGGACGTGACGACCTTTTTCTCATTCATCGGTTCCCCCCCGGGGCAGAACGCAATATCGATTCTCACCTAAAGGTACTCTTCGAGCCCTTCACGGCGGAGTATATCAACAACTTCACGAACCCGATGAGACTCTCCCTGCCGGCATATCAGCAATGCATTTTCAGCCTGGACAATAATAACATCTTTTATCCCGATAGTGCAGACCACCTTGTTTGTTGTATTTTTGACAAAAATATTGTCGCTATTTATCTTCACAATCCGACTGTCAGGCTGTATACCGGCTGACAGAATCCGGCTTTCAGCTACTTTCTGGACTTCATCCCAACATCCAAGATCAGTCCAACCGAACTCTCCAGCCAGCACAAACACATTTTCGGCTTTCTCCATAATACCATAGTCAATTGAAAGAGGATGAATCCATGAATAAACATCCTCAATGACCTTCTGCTCTCGCTCTGTCCCGAGACTTTCATAGATATTGAGCAGATCCTTGTACAAGTCCGGCATAGAGCGTTCAAACTCTCTTGATATTGCATCAATATGCCAGATAAAAACGCCACTGTTCCAGTAAAAATCATGACTTTCAAGAAACTCTTCCGCCGTTGTAACATCCGGCTTTTCAGCAAAAGCCCTTACCTTGAAGAGACGGAGATCACTACCATCTGAAAACCCCTGTGGAAGCGACAACTCTCCATCTGCCTGAATATAGCCGTAAGCAGTTTCAGGTCTGTCTGGTTTAATACCTACTGTCACAATCGCTTTTTTTTCAGTGGCCACATTAATGCCCGCCTGAAGAATCCTCAAAAATGAGTGGTTATCAAGCACCAAATGGTCGGAAGGAAGCACAATGATCACGGCATCGGGATCCCTCTTTTTTATATGTGCTGTTGCAAGTGCAATGCAAGGCGCAGTGTTGCGACTGGAAGGCTCAACAATAATATTGTCAGAACGGAAACTGATGAGGGATTCAGAAATCAGCTTACGCCCTAATTCGCTGGTGATGATAAAGATGTTGTCTTCAATCACTAATCCCGAGATGCGCCGTACTGTTTGTGCAATCATCGTCCCGTCATCAAAAAGATCAATAAACTGCTTTGGTATTTTTCTTCTTGAAACAGGCCATAGCTTCTTGCCAAAGCCTCCTGCCATTATAACAGCATAAACATGATTGCCTGGAACATTAGTCATAAAACGGTACCACTTGAGAATTGATGGTGTTTGTAAAAGAATATAAACTGTTGCAATGGCAGCCAAGTTACATTTTTATTAACAAAATAAGGCGGAGCATCTCTGCAATTATAACCGCCGATTTGCCATTCACCCCAAAATATTGTTTTTTGGTGAAAGCATCTGAATAGAACAGGATTGAAACATAATGGAACGACTGAATAATAATTTCTCGACTCTAAAGACGTTATGTGCCGAGCAGGCAATAGAGATCGACCCTTTGAAGCTCCAGAAACTGGTACGTTATGGTGATTGTCTTGAACAATGGAACCGGAAAATCAACCTTATCAGCCGCAAGGAAGATGCTCCGATCATTATCAAGCATATTTTTCATGCACTGTTGATCACTCTTTACCACTCATTCAGGAAGGGGGAACTGGTTCTTGATCTTGGTACGGGAGGAGGACTACCCGGTATTCCGCTTGCTATAGCCTTTCCGGAGACAGAGTTTCTGCTTGTCGACGCAACAGGGAAAAAAATTACGGCCTGTCAAGAGATGATCAAGGAGCTTGATATCAGCAACGCCGTTGCAATGCATATAAGGGTTGAAGAACTTAAGGGTGTAATGTTTGATACGGTACTGTCGAGGCAAGTAGCCTCACTCGATAAACTCTGTGTTTATGCCAGCAAGCTCTTGAAACCAAAAGGTATTCTGATCTGCCTCAAGGGAGGGAATCTTGATACGGAAATTTCAAAAGCCCTCACTTCAAGCAAAAAACACGATGGATTTCCCTCAAGTATAGAACAACATCCTATCCATAAGATCAGTCCGTTTTTCTCTGAAAAGCAAATAGTCATTGCCAGCAGATAATTAGATTCCTGCTGACAATGACTAAAAATGAGCTTGTTGGATTTGCAAATACGAAAACGTTATTCGGCTGCGGAAACTGCTGCTTCAGCCGTTTTCTTCGAACCCTTGACTCGTTTTGCGCGATCCTGCTTACCGGTTTTCTGACTTGCTGACGGGGCTTCGGTGTAATCTACCAGTTCAATCACCGCCATTTTTGCGGCATCGCCATAACGGGGTGCAAGTTTGATAACTCTGGTATACCCTCCGTTACGAGTACCTACTTTAGCCACGATCTCTTCAAAAAGCATTCTGATGGCCTGTTTGTCGCGGATATCCTTGAAGATTTCACGCTGGGCATGAACCGTACCTTTACGAGCCTTGGTAATAATCTTCTCAACGACCCTGCGGGTCTCCTTGGCTTTTGCTTCTGTCGTCTCAATACGCTTGTAAACAAGCAGTTGTGTTGACAGATTTCTGAGTGTCGCCTTTCTATGGGCTGCGGTTCTTCCGAGTTTTCTTACCGGCTTAACTTTACGCATGACTTTTTCCTGATCTCAATAATTCAAAAAAGGTGTTACTAATCTTATCATTTCATCTGATACTTGGTAATATCCATACCAAATTTCAAGTCAAATTTTTCAAGCTGCTCTTTGAGTTCTGTCAACGATTTTTTGCCAAAATTCTTGTAATTGAGTAACTCCTCTTCTTTGTGAGAGACAAGTTCTCCAATTGTATCAATTTCGGCGAGTCTGAGACAGTTATGCGAACGTACGGAAAGATCGAGATCTTCGATTTTAGTATGAAAGAGCCGGCGCATTGTCTCGAATTCATCATCCTGCTGCTTAAACTCCTCCTCAGTAAACTCTTCCTCTGTCGGTGAGAAATTGGCAAAAAACATTACATGCTCTGTAATGATCTTGCCAGCAAGACTGATTGAGTCATCAGGACTGACGGAACCATCTGTCTCGACATCAAGAATCATTTTCTCGTAATCAGTTCGCTGACCGACACGGGTGTTCTCTACCGTAAATTTAACATTTCTGATTGGTGTATAAATTGCATCAATAGCAATATAGCCAATAGGCATACCCTCAGGCCTGTTATCCTCTGCAGGCATATATCCACGGCCTCTCCCAATATAAAGATCTATTTTAAGGGTCACACCGGCATTGATCGTTGCAATGTGCATATCCTTGTTTAATACCTCAAACTCGCCTTCCTGAGGAACAATATCTCCTGCTGTAAAATCCATAGGCCCAACAAGAGAAAGAGATGTCTTGCAGTTTCTTTTACAGGTAGATTTGAAACGGACCTTCTTAAGGTTCAAAACGATTTCCGGAACATCTTCACGGACACCATCAATGGCAGCAAACTCGTGATAGACATTATCGATTTTGATCCCTGTTATTGCAGTTCCCGGAAGTGAAGCAAGCAAAACTCTTCTCATAACGTTTCCAAGGGTTACTCCATAACCGCGTTCAAGCGGCTGCGCAATAAACCTGCCGAAACGATCACTATGTGAAGCTTCGTCGACCTCTATTTTTGCAGGCATCTGCATCTGGTATATCATAGTGTTTATACCTTAGAATTCATTAAAATCATTTCGAGTATAATTCAACGACTAACTGTTCGTTGAATGGCTCCTGTACTTCCACTCTTTCAGGAACGCTCAGAAAAACTGCTTTCTGGTTTGCCTTGTCAACCTGAATCCAGGAAGGAATGCGTGATTCAGGAGCTTTATTGAGAGAATCAGTAACTGCTCCCATATTTTTACTTCTCTGACGAAACTCAATCAGCTCTCCGGGAGAGACTATATAAGACGGAATATCGACCTTCTTGCCATTGATAAGGAGATGTCCGTGCGTAACAAGCTGACGTGCACCTGACCTTGATGGTGCAAAGCCTGCACGGAAAACCACATTATCAAAACGCCTTTCCAGAAGTTTAACAAGGTTATCACCTGTAATACCTCTTTGCGAAACCGCTTTTTGATAGTAATTTCTGAACTGCTTCTCAAGAATGCCGTAAAGATATTTCATCTTCTGTTTCTCTCGAAGCTGAAGAGCATATTCAGAAACCTTTCCTTTCCGACCCTGACCATGCTGACCTGGAGGAAAAGGGCGTCTTTCGAGATATTTTTCAGCCTTAGGTGCAAGCGCAATACCTAACCTGCGGGATACTTTTGTTATTGACCCTCTGAATCTTGCCATATCAATTACTTCATTGAAATTCTATGAATATATAAAATCAGACCCTTCTGCGTTTGGGAGGCCTGCATCCATTATGCGGAAGAGGTGTTATATCCTTAATCGTCCGCACATCGAGTCCTGCCCCCTGCAAAGCACGTATTGCTGCATCGCGTCCGGCACCTGGACCTTTAATAAAGACATTTACATGTCTCATACCAAGATCATAAGCTTCCTTGGCAGCGGCTTCAGAAGTCACCTGCGACGCGTATGGTGTATTCTTTTTCGAGCCTTTGAATCCGTTTTTGCCGGCACTGGACCAGGAAACCGTATTCCCCTGAACATCAGTAATGGTTACCATAATATTATTGAACGATGCCTTGATATGCACAGCACCTTCAGGGGTTACCTTTACTTTCTTTTTTTTCCTGCTTATTGTAGCCATGAACTTACATTCTTATAGTAATCGAAGATTTATTGCCTCTACACTCCTACTTCTTGACAGCCTTCTTCTTGCCGGCGACGGTCTTCCGCTTACCCTTTCTGGTTCTGGCGTTTGTCCGTGTCCTCTGCCCGCGAACAGGAAGCGAGCGCCGGTGACGAAGTCCCCTGTAGCAACCGATATCCATCAATCGTTTAATGGCAGTCTGTTGCTCACCGCGAGCCTGCCCCTCAACTTTGTATTCCTCAGCAATAATTTCTCTGATGGCGTGCGCTTCTTCATCATTCAGCTCAGAGATCTTTCTGTCAGGCGCAATACCGGCTCTCTGCAAAATACTTTCTGCTGATGCTCTCCCAATACCATAAACATGCGTCAAAGCGATAACGGCATGTTTGTTCAACGGCAAATTTACCCCAGCTATCCTCATATTCTCATTAATGTTCTATTGTTTTTCTGAAGATCAACCCTGGCGCTGCTTATGGCTGGGATTTACTTTGCAAATCACATATCTCTTGCCTTTGCGTTTAACAATGCGGCAATGCTCACAACGCTTTTTGATAGAAGAATATATTTTCATAATAAACCAGACATGCAATAATTAAACCAACTCATTCCGAAATGTGAAAAGGCTTGTAATGTAATAAATATAGATTACAAAACCAATATTCACATGACCAGTTTTATCACTTATTTATACCGGTATGTAATACGTCCTTTAGTGATATCGTAAGGAGATATCTGCACTTTAACCTTGTCACCAGGAAGTATTCTGATATAGTGCATTCTGATTTTACCCGAAACATGGGCAAGCACCTCAAGGCTGTTTTCAAGTTTTACCTTAAACAGCGCATTCGGAAGTGCGTCCAGAATCACTCCCTCAATCTCAATTGATTCCTCTTTAGCCAAATTCTCTGCTCCTTTGTTCTATAAAATGTTGTGCGCGATCAAGCAAGCTGTTTCCCCTCAAGAAAGGTACGAGTCAGTATCTCAGCTTTCCCGGGCCTTACAACTATTGTATGCTCAAAGTGAGCTGATGGCTTTCCGTCCTCTGTTACTGCAACCCAGCCACCGCGCTTACTGATTGCCTTGCGTGATCGTCCAAGTGCAATCATCGGCTCAATAGCAAGTGTCATGCCCTCACGCAGCTTCACGCCTGTATTTTTTCTTCCATAATTTGGTACCGCAGGGTCTTCATGTAATTCGCTGCCTATACCGTGACCAACCATATTTTCAATGACACTGAAACCAAACGAACGGGCATAATCTTCAATGGCCGATGAAATGTCATGAAGGCGATTTCCTGCGACCGCCATGGCAATTCCCCTGGCGAGGCACTCACGCGTTGCATCAACCAGCTCCTGTACCTTGTCATCAATAGGGCCAAGTACAAACGTCCTTGCCGCATCACCATGATAACCGCCTTTATATACACCACAATCGACGGAGACGATATCACCTTCTTTTACAACTCTTTTGCTATTCGGAACTCCATGAACAACCTCTTCATTGAGGGAAACACAGAGTGTTGCCGGATACGGCGTCACTCCCGGATCACCTTTCGGTGCATAATTTAAGAAGCTTGGCTCTGCTTTATGATCTCTGATAAACTCCTCAGCCATCGTATCGAGCTGCTTCGTCGTCATTCCCGGCTTTATTTCTGTTTCAATAAGATCGAGTACCCTGGCAACCAAAGCACCAGACTCTCTCATCAAATCAATTTCCCGCTCGCTTTTAATCGTAATCATAGTGATGTGTTACCTGCTCTGCCGTCCGCGCGTTTTGCCTGACTTCATGAAGCCATCATAATGACGCATGAGCAAATGACTCTCAACCTGCTGCAATGTATCGAGACCGACACCAACAATGATCAGAAGACTGGTTCCTCCAAAAAACTGTGCAAATCCTTGCGTCACATTACCAAACTTGGTCAAAAAAGTAGGAAGAATAGCGATGATGGCCAGTGATATGGCTCCTGGCAGCGTTATGCGCGTCAAAATATTATCAATAAAGTCGGCAGTACTTTTTCCAGGGCGGACGCCAGGTATAAAACCTCCCTGCCTGCGCATTGTATCAGCAACTTCCTTTGGATTAAACGCGATTGCTGTATAAAAATAGGTAAAGAAGACAATCATAGTGCCAAACATGAGAGCATACCACCATGAATCATAAGCCAAAAGGCCGGCAATTCTTTGCATCACCTCATTTTCCGGGAAAAAAGAGAGAAAAGTACCCGGAAGAAACATAATAGACTGCGCAAAAATAATTGGCATAACACCGGCAGTATTGATCCTCATGGGAATGTACTGAGTGCTGCCGCCGTATACCTTTCGGCCAACAACCCTTTTGGCATGCTGGACTGGTATACGCCTGGTACCAACAGTCAGTACAACAACAAAAGCAACAATTGCTGCCATCATCCCAAGAATAATAATCTCTATAATCCAGTTCTTGCTTCCCAAAGAAACTGAGCGGAATTCAGCAACAAGAGCCTGGGGAAACCTTGCCAGAATACCAATCATAATAATGAGTGATATGCCGTTTCCGATACCGCGTTCTGTAATCTTTTCCCCAAGCCACATAACGAAAACCGTAGCAGAGGTCAAAAGAATCACAACCGTTATGGTAAAAAATATACCGGGATCAGGTACAATAACCTTGCCAAATGATGCTGGGCTTGAAAGACTGACACTCACACCCCATGACTGCAGAATCGCTATCAATACTGTTCCATACCGTGTCATCTGGCTGATTTTCTGCCGGCCATCCTCACCCTCTTTCTGTAATTTCTGAAAATAGGGGGTTACTGCGCCAAGAAGCTGAACAATAATCGAGGCCGAAATGTAAGGCATGATGCCAAGCGAAAAAATAGAGGCCCTCGCAAAGGCTCCACCAACAAAAAGATCGAACAATCCAAAAAGATCGTTCGAATGAGTCTGCGATGCGCCTGACACAGCAGCCGCATCAACACCTGGAATGGTAATGTGTGAACCAAGCCTGTAGACAAATAACAGCAGAAGCGTATAAAGGATCCTCTGACGGAGCTCAGGGATTTTATTAATGTTCCTTATACTTTCAGTAAGCTTCATAGCATCCTTTTATCAATTCAGGGCTTGTTTGTTTTTTTGGATCTCTTTACCAGTTTAGCTTTTTGTTTCAAGAGTGCCTCTTCAAACGGCAGATCCCTGACCTTTGATGCCTCTTCAAGCGTACGGAAAGCCTTGACTGCTTCCCCGCCTGCAGCGGTAATCTTTTCCTCAGCACTTTTACTGAAGGCATGAGCGTTGATTTTAATCGCGCTCGTCAATTCTCCGTTACCGAGAACTTTAAAATAATCAGCATTACTGGCATGAAGAAGCGCCTTGAGATCGAGAATCGTAATCTCGTTGGCGACAAGACCATCCTGTACCCATTTATCTATCTGGGTAAGATTTACGGTATTGACAGGTTTTTTATCAAGCGGCGTAAATCCAAATTTTGGCAACCGCCGATACACCGGAACCTGTCCGCCTTCAATAAGAGGTCTTTTGTAGCCACTTCGTGACTGCTGGCCATTGTTACCTTTGCCAGCAGTCGTTCCGTTGCCTGAACCTTGACCGCGGCCAACCCGTTTTTTGTTTTTTACTGCGCCTTTTGCTGGACGGAGTGAACTTAAATCCATGGTTTCAATTCCCGACTTGCTATTAGTAAAAA
>JBAXFV010000048.1:0-10120 GCA_037139755.1 Chlorobiaceae bacterium | reverse complement strand
CAATTTCAAGCGCTTTTTTTGCCGCTCCCTGTCCCTTGATATCCGCAAAATCAACCGGGTACTCCTGCTCTCCCTCAAACAGCTCTGCGACATTAACCCGCACCGGGGCTTGCCTACTGTTTCCCCCCATCAGAGCGACCGTCTCATTGAGTGTTTCAACGCCGAAAACCTCAATGCAGGAACTTGACGCTGAAACGGCTACAGCCGCCTCAGCCGCGTTTGCCAACGGAACAATCAGCCGTTTTATCCGCTCTTTTCCTGCCATAATTGCTACAGGGAGCGCTCCGCTTATTCTCCTCAGTGAGCCGTCCAGCGCAAGTTCACCCATAATCAGGGTATCTTCGAACCGGTTACCGATAAGATCAAGCGAACCAAGCAGGCCGATGGCAATCGGGAGATCAAATGCCGTCCCCTCCTTTTTTATGTCAGCGGGAGCAAGGTTGACCGTGATTTTTTTCGGCGGGATCGTAAACCCTGAATTTCTTATTGCGGTCAATATTCTCTCCCGACTCTCCCTGATAGCATTGTCCGGCAGACCCACCACGGTAAATGAGGGTATGCCGGCAGTAACATTGATTTCGACAGTAACCTTCATGGCATCAATGCCGATCAGTGCCGCAGCGTTAAGTGTTGAGAGCATGGCGGATGCAATGGATAATTTCGGTATTTATACGCAAGGTAGGTAAATATTCGAAATACGTAAATATTTCTTTTTCGCTTCACGTGTGATAAACTTCTCCCGTATCCATTAGATCATTTATCCTGTTGTGCGCAATCCTCCCGAAATGGCGTTGACGGTCAAAAAGAGTTCTATCAGCAGTTTCTCAGCCTCTACCTGTTTTCCTGAATGCTGTAGCTCCCTCCATTGCCGGAGCAGTTTTATTTGTTGCAGATGCAGCATGTCAAGTCCCTCCTGACGAGGGGTAATAAATTTATTGACATTGAGACGCTGGGTTTCAAGGGGTTTGGAAAAAAGCAGATCAATCAGTGTTTTTGTCCGGTGGTATTCGGCTTCAATCATGCCGAGAATTCGTTCCCGTATGGCGATATCATTGACGAGAGAGGCGTATTGGCGCATGATCTGCAGGTTGGCGGATGCCAGACTGGTGTCAGCATTGCTGATGATGTAGCGAATCGGGGGCCATTCATGGCTGCGGGTGCGGATCTCCTCAAAGGTTTTCGGCGCGTTTTTTTGCAGATACTCAAGCGCGGAGCCGACGCCGTACCACCCTGAAATGGAGAAACGTGCCTGGTTCCAACTGAACACCCAGGGAATGGCGCGCAGGTCATCAAGGCTGGTTTTGCCGCTTCTTCGAGAAGGTCGGGATCCGATTCTGGTCGATTCTATAATATCTATAGGGGTGGCTTCACGGAAAAAAGTGAGAAACCCTTCAGCTTCGATTAACTCACGGTAAGCCGAATTACTTTTTTCGGACAACATGTCCATCACCGGTTCAAGAGGGTGAGGCCTGTTTTCGCTTTTATGTTGTTTAATCAGGGCGCCTGCCGCTCCGGCCATGAAGAGTTCAAGATTATAGACGGCGCTGATGCGGTTGGCATACTTCTGTGCAATAGTTTCGCCTTGCTCGGTAAAGCACATTCCTGCTTTGAACGACCCAAAGGGTTGCGCCTTGATAAAACGGTGAGTCGGGCCTGCTCCCCGGCTGATGCTGCCGCCTCTTCCATGAAAAAAAAGAATATCGGTTTCAAACGCTTTGCCCGCCTTGAGCAATGCTTCCTGGGCGCGGTAGAGTGTCCAGATACTCGAAAAAATACCGCCATCCTTGTTGCTGTCACTGTATCCGATCATGACCTGCTGAACCTTTCTTGCTTTTTTTGCCCTCTTTTTTCGAAATTCGAGGCTGCGCTGTGTGACGGGATGGGAGAGAAATTCCTGGAGAATTGCCGGACTTTTTTTCAGGTCATTTATGGTTTCAAAAAGAGGGACGACAGGAAGAATACAGGCGTCGCCCTCATCGGTTGGAGTCATCAACCCGACCTCCCTGGCAAAGAGATAGACAACGAGAAGGTCGGAGACGTTTCGGGTCATGCTCACAATAAGGGAGCCAAGGCCGCCGGTGCCGTACTGTTTGCTATGATTCAGCAAAACGCGGTAGCAGGCAAGTACTGCTTCAGCTTCAGCTCCCACAGTCATATCAGGATGGGTAAATGGCCGGGGTGACTCAAGCTCCCGGTCAAGAAAAGCCCGTCTTGCGGCTTCATCCCATTCCAGAAAATCGCCGCCATTCATTCCTGCGGCGCTCATGAGCTGGGAAAGTGCAAGTTCGTGAACCTGGCTGTTCTGACGGATATCAAGGGTGCCGAGATGAAACCCGAAGGTCTGCACAATCCGGTAAACCGGAGTGACCTGCGTGTCAGCGATATGCTGTGCCCCGACGTTGAGCAGTGATTGTCGCAAGAGTGTGAGATCGTCAAGGAGTTCATCCGAAGTGATATAGCGAAAAGGTTCATCACTGATACGAATGTTGTCCAATGCATCGGTTTCAAGAGGAAGAGAGGCGATCATCAGGTTCAGAAACTGTCGCCAGGGTTCGCGGCGGTTTCTTTTGAGCGCTGCTGAGCCAGCATCTCCCAGGTTGTTGCTGAGAGTTTCAATACGCCGCGAAAGCGACTTTCCCGGAGACTGGAGTCTTTCGGAGAGGCTTAATTTTGAGGCAAGTTCCCTGAGATGACGCAAAATCAGCTTCAGGGCGTTGCTGCGCATGTCGGCAAGGGTCTCTTCTGTTACCCCGGCGGTAACCAGCGGATGTCCATCACGATCACCCCCCACCCAACTGCCGAAGCTGAGGCGAGGAAGCATGAGAGGGTTCGAGAGTTTTGACGTATCGAAGCAGCTCTCTTTCCATGCCTGCTGGAGTCGCTTGTCGAGCATAGGCAGAACTTCAGGGAAAATATTGAAGAGATAGTGAATCACATTTCTCCGCTCATCAGAGACGTCAGGTTTTTCATAAAGAATCTCGCCCGTCCTCCAGAGCCGTTCCATGACAACTTTAATCTCGTTGCGAATATCGAGCTGTTCAAGGGGTGTCCACATCTGGTTTTCCCGTTGAACCAGAAGCAGGTAAAGTTGACGGTGCTGTTCCAGTACTGTTTTTCGTTTGGCTTCGGTCGGATGTGCGGTAAGCACTGCTTCTATCGAAACCTCTGGCAGCAGTGCGGAGATTGTTGTTTCGGAAACGCCAAGTTCACGGCAGCGAAGAAGTGTTTTTCCCCAGAGTCCCGTAAGGTGCGATAACCCATGCTCAGCCTCGAATGCACGCCGGTTCTGGGCTGTGGAGTTCTCTTCCGCCATGTTGAGAAGCTGAAAAAAAATGGAAAATGCCTGAAGGGCGCGCTCGGTATCAGGATAGCCTTCAAGAGGCATACCTGCATTCTGCCAGGGGAGGTGCTCTGCCAGTTCACCTTCTCCAAGGTCGCGGAGTACTTCCTGAAAACAGAGAAGAAGAAACATGAAATCGCGTTCTGCTTTTTCGAAATTGATAATGGTGCTGGCAGTGTTGATCATGAGATAAAACGATTCAGATGAAATTTGGTGCATTTTTTTTGCAGTATTCTAAAAAATTCCTTGAGTTACAACTGATCTTTTTTCTTGATTGTTTGCGCTTAAGTCGGGTTCTGTTTTTTTAAACCAAAGCTTTTTTAAGCTTTCTGTTTGTCGTCTTTACAATTTATGCTTATCTTACTCCATAATCTTTTGGGTTAAGCCACTAACACCTAATTCATTACCTGTCATGGACAACAAATCAAATGGTAAGCTGCTCGCGTTAGCAGCAGGCGGCGCTGTCTTAATGGGGTCATTGTTTTTCGGGTTGTCATTGTTAACCGGATATAAACTTCCGGCCGAAAATATCTCCATTTTTTTAAGCCCTTTAGGTTCTTTTGCTGGGTGGATTTCGCTGATTCTTTTTGCTTCGCTCACAATTATGGGCCTCGGCAAGATGTCAGCCAGAATCAGTTCAAAGTGGTTTTTAAGTTTTCCTCTCAGTATTATTGCTATTGTTGCCGTCATGTTTGCCTCTCTGTGGTTCAGGCCTTCAGGCATATTGATGTCAACCACTGGCCGCACGACGATGATGGACGGAAAATATATTCGCTCTGTTGATGAATTGAAAGCCTATCTCGAAAAGCCGGTTTTATCGGCAAATGTGCCGCTGGCACCTGCGGGTTTTGACTTTAATGCAGCCAAGGCGCTTTGGACTGCCAAGTGCAATATCTGTCATACCCAGGAATCGACGATGGATGCTTTTAGAACCAAGTACAAGAAGACCGGGAAAATCGATGTGATTGTTAATCGTATGCAGGCAACTCCAGGCTCTGGTATTACGGTCGCTGAAGCGAAGGATATTATGATCTATATGAACCAGAAGCTCTGATATATAAGCTTATCTCTTTCCTTTACAGTGTAAAAAAGCCTCAGAGAAGCACTCTGAGGCTTTTTTGTTAGCAGTTCAACAAGTTGCGCTGTAGTTCACCGTGACGGTTTCTGTTATTCCGCCCCTTGCTTTCCATTCAGTGATGACCGTGAGTGATCTTGGCTGAAGGAGAGCGACAAGGTCATCAAGAATTCTGTTGGTTATATTTTCGTAAAAGATGCCGGCGTTACGGAACTCGAGAAAATAGTATTTCAGCGATTTCAGCTCTACGCAGTATTTGTCAGGAACATAGCGGAGAATAATGGTCCCAAAATCCGGAAGTCCGGTTATCGGGCAGACGGATGTAAACTCGGGATTGACGATTTCAATGGTGTAGTCTCTCTGAGGGTAGGTATTGTCGAACAGTTCCAAAATCTCTTTTTTCATCGGGCGTCAGGGTTGAGTTGTTGATGTATCGGTTTTAACATGGTTAAAAGTGCTCTTTTCGATGCAAAATAAAAATCCATTGCGATTTTTCGGTAAATTTGATTGGCTTTTGTGACGTCATTTCTTCAAGTAACAAGTTGGTAATTATGCAGGTATCCCGTGAAGGGGAGAATTTGGAGCTTCCGCTGCTTTATAAAGCACTGGAGGCTGAGTATGATCTTGCCGAAACGCACTATACTTTCGGAGGGCACTCGTTCAGTTTTTTAAGTGTGCTCGACAGTTATGCGCTTCTTGACCGAATATCGCCCGAAGAATTCATTAAAGATGAGCAGATGCCCTATTGGGCAGAAATATGGCCGTCAGCAATAACGCTTTCTTCATTTATTGCCGATGAACTGGCGCTTCAGGGAGAGCGCGTGATTGAGATAGGCGCTGGTGTTGGTATGGCTTCGGTTGTTGCAGCCTGGAAAGGGGCCAGTGTGCTGGCTACAGACTACTCTCTTGAAGCGCTTCGTTTTGCCCGGTATAATGGCATGAAAAACAGGGTGCATCTTGCTTATGAACGGCTCGACTGGCGTCTTGTACAGTGCAGTGAACATTTTGATCTGTTGTTTGCGGCAGATGTGCTTTATGAAAGAGTGAACCTGCTCCCAATTGTTACAGCGATCGATAAACTGCTTAAACCTGAAGGTGTGGCATACATTGCTGATCCCCGGAGGAGACTCGCAGAGCAGTTTCTTGAGCTGGCTGCGGAAAATAATTTTTCAATAACATCATTTCCGAAGAAATATATCGGAGGATCGAAGGATGTTGCGGTGAATATCTTTAAAATGACAAGAAAATGAAGAACACCGAAAAGCAGCTTTCTCTGCGCTGGAAGTATCATGCTGGTTCTGGAGCGCTTGTCTGGCAATTGATGTTTACTGAAACTGGTGATCTTATAGGACAAAAGCGTTTAGTGGCTGAAAGGCAATCGCTCTTTTTTTGTATTGATACCGTGACGGGGAAGGTGTTGCTCAATGATTATCTCCTGATGGACCATTTCCCTCCGGATCCTGCCGGAGAAGGCTGGTTTACAGGGCTTGAAACAACCAGTAACAATCTTGGTTACTGTTATGCCTGCCAGCCGCAAAGCCCTGAACATAAAGGAATTTGGGCTGTTGATTTCAGGACAGGCAGGGTGGTATGGTCACGACCCGATATTGGTTTTGTTGCAAACCTTAATGGCAAATTTCTCGTCTCTCAATCTTCTGTTTTTGGCGGGTTTCCCGAGCGGCAATTTTTGCTTCTTGATTCTCTTACCGGCAATGACCTTTCTTTGCCAGCTCTCGATAGTGCTCAAGTCAATGCTGTCAGGGCAGATGTGGTGCCGGAAGAGGTTCGGCAGAAGGTTATTCTTCCTGAGTTTGTAACGGAAGGAATGGCCAAGGAGCGTCTGGTTTTGCAGCAAGCAGGTATTTCCGACACCGGTCGCTGTGAGTGTATTGTCAAGGGTATGCTGACCGTTGTCGCTCGGCATGAACAGGCTGAGTTGTCCGGAACATGGCACTCTTTTCTTGATGTATGGCATAAAGATCGCCTTGTGTATGTCGATTGTCTGGAAAAAGATGTTGATTCACCAGGCTTCAACAATTTCCTGATCCAGAGTGATAATTTATATTACATCAAAGAGAAAGAGGAATTGATCTGTGTTGCACTTTCATGAAGGATTCATCACGACATCGGTTACCCGCCTTCCTGGAAGGCTCCCTTCCTGTCAATGACTTTCTCTGCAATCTTCAGAGCCGCAAGAATTTGTCGTGGAATACGGTTATTGCATACAAAACCGATCTCGTTCAGTTTTTCTCTTTTATTATTAGGCAGTTCGGGGTTGCCGATTTGAGTGGGTTTGATCCGGCGCAGGTAACAGCCCTGGAGGTCAGGCTTTTTATGGGTGCCCTGATTGAGCGCGGAGTTCAGCAGAGATCAATTGCCAGAAAGCTTGTATCGGTTAAAAGCTTTTATCGTTACATGCAGGAAACCGGGTATATAAAGAGCTTTCTCTTTTCTGCTCTTCTTACCCCAAAATATCCGCAGCGTGTGCCCGGGTTTTTAACAGAACAGCAGACGGCAAAGCTTTTTAACGAGGTGCTTCCTGCCAGTTCGGAAGAATTCTTTGTTCGTGAACGCGACCGGAGTATTCTGGAACTGTTGTATGGCAGCGGGCTTCGTGTTTCAGAACTGATCGGCTTGACGATGGAATCTCTCGATCTTGAACGGGGATATGTTAAATTGACAGGAAAAGGCAGAAAGCAGCGAATTGTACCTGTAGGGCAGCCGGCAGTAGAGGCGCTTAAAAAATATTTTGAAGTCCGGAGAAACTTCTTTAGAATGGAAGAGGGTGGGGAATCGGCAGCGTTACGTCATGTTTTTGTAACAAAAAGGGGCAAAAAGCTTTATCCCATGCTTCTCCAAAGATTGACCTCAAAATATCTTGTATCAGTCACTGAGCTGAAAAAAAGAAATCCGCATTTACTGCGCCACACCTTTGCCACTCACCTGTTAAACAGTGGCGCGGATCTTGAAAGTGTCAGTGAAATGCTTGGGCACAGCAATCTCTCAACAACCGAAATATATACTCACGTTACCTTTGAGCGCTTAAAGGAGGTCTACCGGAAAGCGCACCCCAACGCATAGCGCATCTTCTGAGGGCTCCGGGTAATTTATTTCCGGGGTTCTGTTTCTTACGTTCACCATATTTTAATGGAGGTTATTATGACAAAAGCTGTCGTCAATGATGCGGTCAATGTAAAGGTTACTCTACGCCATTCAAATAATCATACCGATATAGAAGAGTATGCCCGTAACGCAGTGCTTATGCTTACCAGGGTGTTTCCGGGTATTATCAGTTGTCACGTCATTCTTGATCATCAGAAAAATGACTTTGAAAAAAACAAGCTTGCCGAGATAACGGTGCATGTGCCGCAAAATGTTTTTGTTGCCAAAGAAGCTGGTGCGGTCTACGAGCAGACCATCGACACCTGTGTCGAAGCGTTGAGCCGGCAACTTTTGAGGTATAAGGAAAAAACGCTATAACAGCAGGTTCAGAGAGTCTCCCGGGCGTAAGCGAAGCGCCCGGAGCTTTCTGTATTTTTATTTACACCTCGATTGCTGAAACCATGAACCTCGAACAAAAAGGATTAAAGAAGCGATCAATAACGGTCGCCTATTTTTTTAATACTATCGGCCAGAAGCATGATATTAAATTGCGGCGCCTGAACAGTGTTGATGAACAGAAACGACGCATTTTTGAGCGTGATCTTCATCGCCCAGGGCTCGCTCTTGCCGGGTTTACCAATTTGTTTACCTACAAACGGGTTCAGATTTTCGGTAATACGGAGACAAGATTTTTAAATCATCTCGAGGAGAATGAAAGAAAGCGGGTGTTTCAAAATCTTGTACGATTCAAGATGCCATGTATTATTCTGACCAGCAATAACAAACTGCCGGAGGATCTTCTCGATATGGCCACCAATGCCGGTATTCCGGTCTATATTACCCGATATTCTTCAACGAAAACCATTTACATTGTTACCGGTTTTCTTGATGACCAGTTTTCGCTTTATCAGCAGTATCACGGCTCAATGGTCGATGTTTATGGCGTCGGAGTTCTGCTTGCAGGCAATAGCGGTCTTGGGAAATCCGAGATTGCGCTTGATCTTGTCGAAAGGGGGCATGGGCTTGTGGCTGATGATGTTGTCATTATCCGCCGGAAAGGGGAGTCGATGATACTCAATGCCAAAAGAAACCATATTATCGACCATTTTATGGAAATCCGCGGTCTTGGGGTTGTTGATGTGCGGGCCAACTTTGGTATCCGGGCAATTCGCGATATCAAGGAAGTTCAGGTTGTTGTCGAACTGCTTGAATGGAACAAAGAGATAGCTTATGAACGGCTTGGATTGGATACCAAATTTATCAAGATTCTCGGAGTTGAAGTTCCACTGGTAGAATTACCTATTTTTCCCGGTAAAAACATTACCGTCATTATTGAGGTGGTTGCTCTTAATTTCCTTTTGAAACGATACTCGAATTATGTCGCCGCCGAAGCACTGACGGAAAGGATAAACAATGTGATCAACAGCGAGAAAACAGAGGATGATAGTCATGACTGAAAAAGGAAGAAAGAGGGGCACGACGGTATACTTGATTGCTGGATGCATCTTTATTACAGTGTTTATGCTGGCACTCTCTTCCTGTAGCCGCCATAAAGGAGTCTCCGGACATGCCGGAAATGGGGGGAAAGCGATGGATTCCACTCTCGTTATCGCCATGCTCGGTGACGCTGATTACCTTAATCCTGTACTTGGAAGTACCGTGACATCCGGAAATATTATCGGCCTTATCTATCCATCCCTTCTGCAGAGTGAGTTTGACACCACAACCGGGTTGCTCAACTACATGGCCCTTGAAAAAAAACTGAGGCCAGTAACTCCTGGTCAGGGGAAAAAAACACCGAAAGGCGCCCTTGCAAAGAGCTGGAGTATGTCGGCAGACCATAAATCCATTACGTATATTCTCCGGCATGATGCCTTCTGGAATGATGGACAACCAGTGGTGTCGGGAGATTTCAAGTTTTCCTACAAGTTGTATGGTAATCCGGTTATTGCCAGCGCCCGTCAGCAGTATCTTGCAGAGCTGATTGGCGCCGACAAAGGCCATGTTGATTTTGACAAGGCTATTGAGACGCCTGACGATACAACTTTGGTCTTCAGGTTTTACAAACCGGTTCCTGAACATCTCGCCCTTTTCCATACATCGCTCACTCCTCTTCCGGCTCACCAGTGGAAAAATGTCAAGCCTGATGAGTTCCGTCACTCACCCCTCAATCTCACTCCGCTTGGAGCGGGCCCTTATCACCTGAAAAACTGGCAGCAGCAGCAGGAAATCGTCCTGGCCTCAAGCCCGAAGTCGAATCTTCCGAAGGCTGGTAATATTCCGCAGATCACCTTCAGGGTTGTGCCTGATTACACGGTGCGCCTGGCGCAGCTTCAGACCGGGGCGGTGGA
This sequence comes from Chlorobiaceae bacterium, assembly GCA_037139755.1. Taxonomy (GTDB): domain Bacteria; phylum Bacteroidota; class Chlorobiia; order Chlorobiales; family Chlorobiaceae; genus Chlorobium. The sequence goes on along the minus strand of JBAXFV010000048.1, from coordinate 252 downwards.
TGTGGTTGAAAATATCAAGCCGGAGGATTTTACCGCTCTTTTGAAGGCGAACAGAGAGATTGATGTCAAAACAGTCGGTCTGAGAGTCTACGACTATGTTGGCTGGTCAAACATTGACCAGGAAGAGTATCGCAGAAGCGGTCGAGTCAGGCCGCACCCTCTTTTTGGCTCTGCCCGGGTTCGTCTTGCCCTTACCCAGGCCATAGATCGCGAAGCGATCATCGACGGCTATCTTAAAGAGTATGGTGTTAT
>JBAXFV010000047.1:0-10380 GCA_037139755.1 Chlorobiaceae bacterium | reverse complement strand
GATCTCCTCAATCAGGGATTTCTGCACTTGCGCGACGTTGAAATACTCGTTCTGGATGAAGCGGACCGGATGCTTGATATGGGCTTTATTCACGATGTGAAAAAAATATTGACCGTGCTTCCGAAAAAGAGGCAGTCACTCTTCTTTTCTGCCACCATGCCGCCTGAAATTGTCACCCTTGCAGCAACCATCTTGCATCACCCGTCAAAGGTATCGGTAACACCAGTCTCCTCAACGGTGGAAATCATAAATCAATCGATCTATTTTGTCGATAAAGGCAATAAAAATGCCTTGCTGGTAGACCTCTTGAAAGATGACAAGATAAAGACGGCGCTGGTTTTTACCCGGACAAAGCATGGTGCCGATAAAGTGGTAAAAGTTCTGCAGAAGCACAATATTACTGCGGAGGCAATCCATGGCAACAAGGCACAGAATGCGCGTCAGCGAGCCTTGAAGAATTTCAAGGCACAAACAACGCGTGTGCTTGTGGCGACAGATATTGCGGCACGAGGTATTGATGTTGATGATCTTGAGTATGTGATCAATTTTGAAATGCCCAATATTGCCGAGACCTATGTGCATCGTATCGGACGAACGGGAAGAGCTGGAGCAAAAGGAACCGCGCTGTCGTTTTGTGATGCCGAAGAGAAAGAGTATCTGCGCGACATTGAAAAACTGATTGCAAAAAAAATTCCAGTTATCGATAAACACCCGTTTCCACTCATGGATCATCATCCGGTGAAAGCGCCAAAACAGCAGGGGAGAGGCAATTCAGGTCATCCCACACCGAAAACGTCCGTCAACACGACGGCGAAAAGGTGGTCGGAGAGGCCGAGAGCGACCCGGTAATCGAATAAAGCTTGCTCTTCAGGGTATAAGCAGTTTGAAGCCGGTCTTGGGGTCATACTGGCGGGTTGCCGTGTTCTCCAGCAGCTCAATCAGGATGACTTCCAGCACCTGCCAGACCTTTACCCCATTGCGAATGCATCCGGTGACGGTGCTCTCCTCTCTGCCGCAAGCGAAGTGTGCGTGAAGTATCGGGTTTCCTTTATCATCAGGAAAAATGGTTCCTGAGCCGGTTATTTCATGAACGTCATAGAGTTCATGAGTCATCGGAATCACAGGATTTGATCGGCCCTCTTCAGGGCCGACAACCAGCAGGCTGCCTTTGTCAGCCCCGCCGACCGCAAAAAAAGAGGCTCGTTCAATGGCATGATCCTTCACGAACTGTTCAAGTTTTTTGTGGACAATTTCACCGTCTTCAAGCCTGATCACAAAGACTCTGCCCTGCCTTGCTTCTGAATATTTCATTACTTTTCATCGTTATCATTGCCAGTTTCCCTCCCGAAATCAAGGGATGCCGATTCTTGAAAAGCAATGTAGTAAAACAGCCTCAGTTGTCGAAAAACTCTATTCGCAGATTTTCACCTGATTGTCCGGTTATGCTGTACTGCCCTTTTTTGATAATCGAAAGTCCCTTCTTGTCTCCAGCCGGGATAATACTTTGCTCAATATTATCGGATTCTTGTTTCGTGCAGCTCTGGTTGAAAAAGAGGTTCAGCGCCAGGCCGCTGCTATCGAACTGAAGCAGAAAATTATTGTCATTGACAAAAACAAGATCATCATAAGCATAAGTGACTTCGTGTCCGAGATCTTCAAGAAGCTGCAAGACACTACCCAATGGACGAAATAATGTTTCCATGGTCTATTCCTCCGGATTTTTACATGAAAAGTTGTTGTTATTGTTATGAGGGCATGAGTCCATGTCACTCATTTTAAAGGATTTTATCACATTTTCTGCTCCGTCAACCGCATCGAAACTTATCAGATTTCTCAGCTCAGTGGTATCGAATCCCTGAAGGTAATGACTGCCGATTTTCATGAGGGGTCGTTTTATCAGCAGCGGCTCCTCTATCATTATGGCTATAGCCTCTTCTTTCGTAAATCGTAAAGGGTTGAGTTCCCCTGATTTTATTGCAGGTGCTGCCGGATTAAAACATTCGGCGACCGGTTTTTCTCCGAGAAATTCCTCCAGTTCCTCTTTGGACCAGGAGTATTGAAGCAGATCAACTGCTTCTACAACATGCCCTGAAAGCTCAAGCATCGCCTTCTGTCGGATATTGTTCCTGCATCCCGGTTTTTCGTAAAAGAGTACTGTTGCCATGATTCTTATATTCAGATTCTTGAATTACTATTTCTCTTTAATAGTAAGGTTAATTTATTTAATTGCCTAAATATTTAAAATAAATATAGTATTATTTAATCTTTGATAAGGTCTTTGTGCGTTATTTCGTTAATTAATAAAAAATATTGTTATGGCTGAAAGCAATTTGCAGGCATGGGAAAAGGTACTGGAGTATGCTTCAGTTCCGTTGCATGGAACGATGTCCAGAAAAATCAGGAAAGGAGTCAAGCTGCAGATTAACGAGGGGAGCATCTATGAAGATGCAGTTCTTTTTATCAGCGATCTTTTTCTGAGAGTTACGGGGGAGGCTGATGGTGTCAGTGTGAATACCTATTATGACATGAAAGCGGTTTCCAGCATTCGTACCTACAGTACCAAAGAGCAATAGAAAAAAAGTATGCTGGCTTGATTTTTTGTAGAGGGAAGGCTCCTGTAATGATCAAGTGGCCTTCCCTTTTTATCCCGTCTTCTGTTTCGGGTCGATGTTATTTCATCTCCCGCTGTACCGTAGCAATGAAGTTTTGTTGCCGGCCTGTTTTTGGGAGGCCGAGTAACTCTCGTGCATGGTCGAGCGCATCATCAATATTGCCGAAAATGCTTTCCTCACCGATCTCATCGTAAAGCCCGTATTGCTGCAAGGCAAATAATGGCTGTGCATGAACCCCTGAAAGAATAAGTTTAGTATCCGTTTTTTTACAGTCTTTAAGCAGCTCTTTCATCATGTTCAGGCCGGTTGCATCAATTGAAAGGACGCTTCGCATTCTGATAATCCGGATTTTTGGCGCTTTTTCAACAATATGCATAGCCTCCCTGAACTTGCTTGCGGCTCCAAAGAAAAAAGGTCCGTTTATTTCAAAGACCTCCACGCCAGCAGGTACTTTGCGCGTCACAATCGTGTTCGGATCGTCCTCTTCATCCCTGTCATTCAGCTCATTGGTGATGACGCCGACATTGGAGATCTGCGCCATTCGCTGCATAAAGAGGATAACCGCGAGCAGCATCCCTACCTCTATGGCAAGCGTTAGATCAAAAACAACCGTCAAACCAAACGTTGTCACCAGAACAATAACGTCGCTTCTCGGACTTTTCAGCAGTTGCCGGAACACTTTGACCTCACTCATGTTCCAGGCGACAACAATAAGAATTGCCGCCAGAGCAGGCATTGGAATGAGCTTTGCCCACTTGCCGAAAAGCAGCATGATCAGGAGCAGCGTAATAGCGTGAACAATTCCTGCCACTGGAGTTCTTCCGCCGTTCTTGACATTGGTAGCAGTTCGAGCAATTGCCCCGGTAACGGGGATGCCGCCGAAAAGCGGAGTAATAATATTTGCCGCACCCTGCGCAATCAGCTCCATATTCGACTTATGCCGGCTGCCGATCATCCCATCAGCCACAACAGCCGACAGAAGCGCTTCTATGGCGCCAAGCAGGGCAATTGTTGTGGCTGGCATGATAAGGTGCTGAATCGTTGCAAAATCAAACGAGGGGAGTGAAGGTGCGGGAATTGAAGAGGGGATTTCTCCGAAACGGGACGCAATAGTTGCAACATCAAGTGGCAAGAAACGCACCATCAGGGTTGTTACAATAATGGCAACCAGAGAACCGGGAATTTTTCGTGACACCTTTGGCCAAAAAACTATAATCAGAAGAGCAATGGTGCCGATCATGAGACTTGAAAGATCAAGCGTCGGCATATTGCGGGCGTAAGCTGTCCACTTGCCTATAAAATCAGCCGGAACAACCGCAATATCAAGACCGAGAAAATCCTTTACCTGGCTGGAGAAAATAATGACCGCAATCCCGCTGGTAAAACCGACAATAACCGGATAGGGAATAAACTTTATCAGTGATCCGAACTGGGCAAAACCCATGATCATAAGGATAATGCCTGACATCACCGTTGCCAGCATCAGGCCGTTAACGCCGTATTGCTGGACAATTCCATACAGGATAACAATAAAAGCTCCCGTCGGTCCTCCAATCTGTACCCTGCTTCCACCGAGAAAAGAGACCAGAAAGCCCCCGACAACTGCGGTAATAAGCCCTTTTTCAGGAGAAACCCCCGATGCAATGGCAAACGCAATGGCAAGCGGGAGGGCTACAATGCCGACCATGACACCGGCAATGACATCCTTCATTATCCGGTCCGGGGTAAGTTCCGGTAAAATTGTTAAGAGTTTTGGTTTAAACATGGTGAGCGTCAGAAAAGGAAAATGAACAAGCAGCCCTTGGCGAGCACGGGTTTCTATATAATCTTTTTACATTATTTTATCAATTCATCGCTCCGTTCCGTTAAAAAAAGTTGGATTCAGAGCGGAAAACCGCTTTTTCTGATGGTAATTGTTGTGTCGTGGTACTTATCTTGAGAAAATGAGTCTGGAGAGCGTCTCAGTTTATTCATCAACGGTCACGGTAAATTGTCCACCATGAAGAATCCATCCGATTTGCAGCACCAGCAACTCTCCGATGAGGAGCTTGAAAAACTTGACGATTTTCTCGGATCTGACTCGACTCCGGAAGAGTGCCTGTTTCCGGTTGAAATGCTTGATGGTTATATGACAGCCTTGATTGTCGGTCCTGATGTGATTGAGCCTGACATCTGGATTCCCTATATATGGGATCAGGAAAACAATGAGGAACCATATTTTTCTTCAGAAGTCGAAGAAAAAACAATACGGGAGTTTCTTGTTCGCCACATGAACACCATCGCGCGGCAATTCAATGAAGACCCTGAAGATTTTGTGCCACTGTATGAACAATTCGGTTACAGTAATGAGGAAGAGAGGAGACTCGCCATTGAAAACTGGGCGCTTGGATTTTCTGTAGGCATAGAGCTGACACATGGTTCATGGAACTCTTTTCTGGCGGAAGAAGAGACGGCACAGTTGGTTCTGCCAATGTTCATTCTTGCTAAAATAACTGATGATTTCGACGACTTGTCTGAGGAAGAGATTTTCGGTTTAGCCGAATTGATGCCTGAACTTGTCATCAAAATATACTATTACTGGAATCAGGAGGGATAACGCTTCTGAAAGTTAACTATCGTAATAAAAAAAGGAGATAAAAGAGATATGGCCACAACGAAAGAGAACTTGAAAGAGGCATTTGCCGGTGAGAGTCAGGCTAACCAGAAATATCTGGCTTTTGCAAACGAAGCCGAAAAAGCCGGGTTTGGTAATGTGGCAAAGTTGTTTCGTACAACAGCCCAGGCTGAGCGTATTCATGCTGCCGGGCATTTTGCTGCTCTCGGAGGAATAGGGTCAACTGCCGAAAATCTGGAGGCAGCAATCAGTGGCGAAACCTTTGAGCATACAGAAATGTATCCTCCCATGCTGGAACAGGCTGAAGCCGATGAGCATCCGGCAAAAAGAATGTTTACCTATGCGCTCAAAGCTGAGCGGGTTCATGCTGAACTCTACAAAAAAGCCCTGGAAGCGGTCCGTAACGGTAAGGATATTACCGTAACCGAGGTCTGGCTCTGTCCAGTCTGCGGCCATATCGAGTTGGGTAATCCGCCGGAAACCTGCCCGATTTGCGGGGCAAAAGCCTCAGTGTTTGTGCAGGTGTAACGACGATCCTTCAGAACATCCCCAGTATAAACAGCCCCGGAAGAAGGGCTGTTTTACTGTGCGATATGCTGTTTGGTTGAAAAGAGGAGTACCGCGCCTGCCAGGTCAGCCACTATCCATAGCTCTTTTGCAAGGTGGATATCAACAACTGGATTAAAAAGAATAGTGAAGAGGGTGTATGCCAGGGGCAGCAGCACTTTTTTCTGTCCAAAGTTCCTGTATGCTCCCCAGGCAAAGGTTCCTGCGGCAGTAATTTTCACTAAAGAGTAGAGTTCATCATTGAGCGGGAATATGGCAATGAGCAGCAGTGCCGCTGTGATATAAATGACTTGTACAGGCATAACAGAAGTGGTGAAGAATGGAATTAAAAAAGCCAGACGGAACTTGCATTCTGTCTGGCTTAAGAGGAAAATAGTCGAAAAGCTTAAGGCCTTAGTAGCGATCTCTTCTCGCGGGTCTCTCTTCGCGAGGCTTCGCTTCATTGACCTTTATCGTGCGGCCATTCAAATCCTTTTCATTCATTGATTCAATCGCTTCACGAGCTTCACTTTCATTAGGCATGTCAACAAATCCGAACCCTTTGGAGCGGCCCGAAAACTTGTCATTAATGATGCTTGCGCTATCGACTTGACCAAATTCGGAAAAGGCTTCACGAAGATCATCTTCAGTAACGGTGTAAGCCAAATTGCCAATGTAAATATTCATTATTAGTCTCAGTGTATCTATGCATTGATAGGAAGAGATACCGTCAAGTAACCAACGCACAAATTACTTGAATAGCGATCAGTCAACCATTGACTGATTTCTTTCGAAGTTTAACGTAATTAATGATCATTTTCAAATAGATAATTCCAGGGGTGAAAAATTCTTAAAATTGACTTAATATCTCCTGTCCAAAATCCGCTTTTCCTGATTAATACGTCTTGTTATGCATGAATTTGATTTTCTCGGCGAACTGGTGCTCATCGGAGCATTAGCCGTCGCTATTATTCTTATTTTTCAGCAATTAAAGATTCCTCCGGTCATCGGACTGATTTTTACCGGAATTATTCTTGGCCCATCAGGTATTGGTGCTGTTTATGATCAGAAAATGGTTTCAACGCTTGCTGAACTTGGGGTAGTTCTTCTGTTGTTTACCATAGGCCTTGAGTTTTCAGTTGAAGACCTGAAAAAGCTTAAAAAAATTGTACTGCTTGGCGGCGGCGTCCAGATTCTTGTTACTGGTCTGGCTATCAGTTTTCTCTCCTGGTGGTTTATGCTCGCCATAGGTCAGGGCATTACTGTTTCCTCTGCCGCATTTCTTGGATTCACCTTTTCAGTAAGCAGTACAGCGATCTGCCTGAAAATTCTTGCGGACAGGGATGAGCTTGCTTTACCGCATGGCCGCATTGCTCTTGGAATTTTAATTTTCCAGGATATAGCCATTGTTCCCTTGATGATCGGCATTAATTTCCTGAGTCCCCATGCCATGCCTTCTTTCGAGGTTGTCTTTAAGAAGATCGGTATTATTGTGCTGTTCTCTACGGCTATTGTTCTCGGATTCAGGCTTCTTATGCCGAAAATAGTGCATCTGATAGCCTCTTTGCATGCCAGGGAGGTTCTTGTTATCGGTGCTCTTGTGATCTGTTTCGGCGCAGCGTATTTGACATCCCTTGCCGGTCTCTCGCTCGCACTCGGTTCATTTGTTGCTGGCATGATTATCGCCAGCACCGATGAAAGTCATCAGATAAGCATGACTATTGATCCTTTTCGTGAGGTCTTCAGCAGCATCTTTTTTATATCAGTAGGACTTCTGCTTGACGTCAAGATGATCAATCTGCCGCTTTTTGTCTCTATAGCCCTGATTGTCCTGTTAGTCAAAGGGCTGCTTGTTGCCGGGATTTCTCTTTTTCTGGGCAACTCTATGAGAGTAAGTATGATGGCCGGCATGGCACTGGCACAAATTGGGGAATTTTCCTTTGTGCTGGCAGAGAGCGGTATGAAAAACAGCATCATCAATCATGAGGTCTTTCAGGCCATGCTTGCCATCAGTGTCGTTACGATGATTGTCACTCCAGCCATGATCGCTGTTGCTCCGAAGTTCGCCGACCAGGTAGCGCCGGCACTCGGGTTTATTCCTCTGGTTTCAAGAGAATCTCCTTCTGTTGCGCTTCGACCTCCCGATAGTACCATTATTTGTGCAGGGGAGATCCATGCGGCTATTATCGGTTTTGGCGTTAACGGCCAGAATGTTGCTTCAGTGCTTCATGCAACCAATATCTCGTATTCTGTCCTTGAAATAGATCGTGAAAAGGTTAAAGTCATGAGAAGAAAGGGTGAACCAATCTATTATGGAGACTGTACGGAGAAAAAATCACTTCTTCGCGCAGGAATAGATCATGCCCGTGCCGTAGTGCTCGGTATTTCAGATACCGGTGCGATCCGTAACAGTATTGCCATGATCCGCGACATCAACAGAAAAGCCTTTATTATCGTTCGGGCCAGAAGTCTTGATAATATTGCAGCACTCTACAAAGCAGGTGCCGATGTTGTGGTTACCGAAAAATTTGAAACATCTATCCAGATTTTTTCACTTTTGCTTAACCACTTTACGGTTGATCCGGAACTGATTCTCGAACAGCAGGAAATAATCAGACGCGAATGTGAAAAGATTTTTCTGAAATAATCATTCCAATTCGTCTGGATGGATAGTTGTTTTTTTCCCGGCTACGATAAATTTTTCTTATCTTTAACAGTAAAAGAGACCATATCTCTACTCACCTTTCACCTGACATGTGTTATGGCACAACCGACACAAAAATTTATCCGTTACCGGCAGGAGCTTCTTGATCTTCAGGCTTCAGAAGACAGGGGTGCCGCCAAACGGGCCACTTATGAATTGTCTTTAATGGAGAACAGTTGTTTCGTGGAGTTGAACGGTGTTGTGCATCACTATCACGATTCAGGTCCAAAAGATGCAGCCGAGACTGTAGTACTTATCCATGGCTGGGATTGCTGGTGGATGTGGTGGCACCATGTCATTAAATTTCTTAACAACAAGGGGGTTCGTACGATCTCCTACGACATGCGCGGTCATGGATGGTCAGAAAACGATCCGAATAACCATTATCACATCGACTTTTTTGCCCATGACCTGAACGATCTTGTCATCGCTCTTGGGCTGAAAAGATTTCATATTGCCGCATTTTCCTTTGGTCCTTTTGTTGCGCTCGACTATGCCTGTTCTCATCCCGGCCTTATTCGATCAATGACCTTTTTCAATTTCGGGTTTCTGCCAAACAGCCAATTCATCCAGGCATTTGCCACGAATACCATTACCTTTGTTTTCAATGGGCTCTTGCGAAAACTGACCTGGTGGCTTCCTGCCTATATCTTTGCCCGTCTTGTTCTGGCGAAGAATACCGTCATGCTTCATGATATTCTTATAGGATATAAAAGCCTCGGGCTCTGCGCTCCAGAGGCTATTGAGCAGACGACTCAGCATATTACGGCGTTCAGTACTACCGACTCCGTTCCTGAGATGGTCAAGAAAGTCGATATGCCTATCCTTTTTGTCGCCGGAGAGGGTGATGCAATCATGACCTGTGAGAACACAGAAAAATTGGTCAATCTGACGCACAAGGGGAGCTATGTCTGCGTTCCGGAATGCGGTCATCTGATCACGGTGGAGCTGCCGGAAGTGGCATCGCAACTTATCTGGGGACATGTGCAGGCCAACAGCGGCACTTAAGAAGTTTTGCGCACAGCCCGGATAAAGGCTTCCATCTTTTCAGGATCTTTGATGCCGGGCTCGCTTTCTACTCCGCTTGCCGTATCGACGCCGTAGGGATGAACACGTCGGATTGCCTCGCTGACATTTTCGGCATTCAGTCCTCCCGCAAGTATGGCATAGCATGAGGTTCTTATCTTGCTGAAGATACGGGCTGCAAGCGACGCACCGATGCTCTCTCCGGTTCCTCCAGCCATGTCTGGGCGGTAAGCATCAAACAGGAAACTGTTGACGCTGCTTTTTGCGGCGAACTCAAAAACCTCTTCTACAGCAAAGTCTTTTTCAGGACGAAACACTCTTATAACTTTTGCCGCAGTAATCGATCGCGCCTGTTCCGGGCTGTAGCGGTCGCTATGCAGTTGCGCTATCTGCAGGTTGCAGAGAAGGCAAATGGCATTAATCTCTTCCGGGGAGTGTTCTACGAAGATACCAGCCGATTGAACAAACGGCGGCAGTCTTTCAATGATCGCTTTTGCCTTTTCGGGCGCTATCAGTCGGGGACTCAAGCGGCTGAAATTAAAACCGAGGGCGTCGGCACCAGCGTGAGCGGCATCGAGAGCATCCCGAAGGCGGGTTATACCGCAGATCTTGATTTTGGTCATCAATGGGTATTCAGTTACGGTTATCAACAGACGGTAAATCCGGTTTGCTTAACTGAAGATACGGTTAAATGGCGTAAAGCGGCAGAGAGAAGCGCGCTTGTATTGTATGGGCAGGCTCTCTGTTAAGGCAGCAAGCTGTTTTTATTTTCTGTAATTGTGCGTATATTAGAAGCCGGTCATAATTTATTGAAACAGCGAGCAATGGGGCGTCGCCAAGTGGTAAGGCATCGGCCTTTGGAGCCGACATCCGCAGGT
>JBAXFV010000046.1:0-10674 GCA_037139755.1 Chlorobiaceae bacterium | reverse complement strand
AGGATATTTTCCGTGACTATCAATTCAGCAGCGACCACACCATCAGGCTCCCGGAGAGAGAAACTACATGAAACGAAAAGCAACCATATTCGTTTATACCGCACTTGTTGCAGTCATTCTGATTGTGGTTGTTTTTGTTTTTAACCAGTTAAGTGCGGCCACAGTACTTCTCCGTTCCTGGCACCCTTACGCAGGATCACTTTTTCTTCTGTTCAGCTCAGTCATCATTCTCTCTGCCCTATATACCGGGTTCAATCTTTTTTCTGTTCCGAAAACACCGGAGCTGCCTGAAGATGAAAATTCAAAGCTATTAGCGGCTTATGTGAGCCATCTTGCCAGACGGTTGCCAGTTCATCCCATGCACCCGGATCCTTCAAAAAGTCAAAAAGATCAGCGTTGGCTACGTACCAACCTCAAGCTTCTTGATGTTGACTCGCTCAACATGACCCGGCAGATTGCTACAAAAAACTTTTTCGTGGGAGCTTTTGCCCAGAACACATCCTATGGCACAACCACCTCCATTCTCAACAACTTCAAGGTGTTATGGAATGTTTACTGCATACATAACCGCAAACAGCATCTCAGGGAATTCATTGATCTTGTTCGTTCCGTCTATGAGTGCCTGCCGCTTTCAGACTTTAAAAAAGAAGACATACCGGAACATATCAAGCCTATTATACAATCATCGTTCAGCAATACCCTCTCGTCACTGCTGCCGGGCGGTAACCTGCTGACTCCGTTTTTTCTCAATCTCTTTCTTGCAGGTGCGACAAACACCTACCTCACCTGCCTTGCCGGTATTATAGCAACCCGCCACTGTCAGGCCACGACCAAAGAGGAGAAAAAAGAGATCATTCGGCAAAGCATGTTTGAGGCGTCATTCATGCTGAAAGAGATTATCCGGGAGTGTAACCCGATTTTGTCGGTCACCATCAGTAAAGCCGTGAAAAAAGCAGGAATCGAAAGCCTTGATACCATACAACCTCCTTCGACAGGAAGTGGCATGGCACAGGATATTGTTTCACATTTAGCGAGTTCGCTGAAGCATATTCTCAAAGACAATGGATAATGCTATTATCCGTTCTTTTGGCGGAGTTCCCGAAAAAAATCCTTTAACAGATTCTGGCATTTGTTCTCCATAATACCGCCGAAGACTTCCGGATGATGGTTGAGCTGCTGACACCCGGTCACATTCATCACTGTACCTGACGCCCCCATTTTTGGATCGTAAGCCCCGAAAATAACCCTTCCGACCTTTGCATTAACGATAGCTCCGGCACACATAGGGCAAGGCTCAAGGGTAACGGCAAGAGTACAATCATTAAGATACTTGCTGCCGATCGTCGCCATGGCCGAAGTCAACGCAATCATCTCCGCATGCGCAGTAGCATCGCAAAGCGCTTCCACCTGGTTGTACCCTCTGCCGATAACGTGTCCACTACTGTCGAGCACAACTGCCCCAACAGGGACCTCCTTCCGCTCAAACGCCTTGATCGCCTCCCGGAAAGCCAATTCCATGCAATAGGTAAAATCCATCATACCGCTTAAGTTACAAACTGTCAGAATAACACTTTTTTACAGCAGATAAGTATAAAAACAAGAGCAATATAGGTCTTTTTACACTTTTCAAGCATCTCTTCCAGCTTAAAGAGAAGATTGCGCCTGGCATCCCCAAACACAATACCAGATCATCGCAGCCCTGCAACAGGCAAACTAACAATGTCTGCTGAAAATAAAGAGGGTTGTTCGGTCTAAAAAATAATTGCAACTTACAGAAAGCCCTAAGACGGTCGTATGATTTGACAGCCGTTTTCAAGATATTGACGAAAATCGTATAAAATAACCATAAGTCCGCCGACGTACTTTTCTACTTTCCTAAGAAATATCAAATTATAATGAGTAATAATACACCGATTACGGGACTATCTGATTCCCAGGTACTTGAAAGTCGAAAAAAAAATGGGGCAAATCTTCTTACCCCGCCAGAACGTGATCCTCTCTTGAAATTATTCCTTGAAAAGTTTGAAGATCCCGTTATAAGAATTCTTTTAATTGCAGCTTTTCTTTCATTGGGTATTTCATTTGTTACCCATCATTACGCAGAAACGGTTGGTATTTTCTGTGCTATATTTTTGGCAGCGTTTGTTGCGTTCTGGTTTGAAATGGATGCAGACAAAAAATTTGATATTCTTAATCAAGTAAATGACGAGACGTTAGTTAAAGTAACAAGAAACGGGAATGTTTGTGAAGTCCCAAAGAAAGATATTGTTGTCGGAGATATCGTGTTACTTGGAACCGGAGAAGAGGTTCCTGCTGATGGCGAATTGAAGGAGGCCATCTCCCTGCAGATTGATGAATCATGCCTGACGGGCGAGCCAATGATTAATAAAACAATTAATCCCGATCAGTTTAATAACGAAGCAACCTATCCCTCAAATTGGGTAATGCGCGGCACTAACGTTATGGACGGCCACGCCATCATGGAAGTGCGGAAAGTTGGGGATGCAACAGAGTATGGTATGGTGGCCGATAAAGCGACCAAAATAAGTGGAGTAGAAACACCACTGAACAAACAATTAGCACGACTGGCAAAATTTATCAGCGTTGTTGGATTTTCGCTGGCGATTATAACCTTTACCGCATTGTTTTTAAAAGACCTTTTTTTGAAAGGCATCATGCAGGCAGTGCAGCTAACGTCTCTCAGCATTATTTTGTTGGGCACAATGGTTGGATCGGTTAAAGTTTGGGTTCCAATTGTATATGATGCATTTGATTTACTTGGGATCAAAAAAAACATTCCAAAACGCATTGATGAGGGCAACTGGTTTATCTGGATGGGTTTTGGTATTCTCACCTCTCTTGTTCTCTCTGGAATTTCCACGCTTTTTGGAATAAATCTCTTTAAACCTGATTCATGGATTAGCCTTGAATTTGCGGGTAGACTTCTTCAGTATTTTATGGTTTCCGTGACACTGATTGTTGTTGCCGTTCCTGAGGGCTTGCCATTGAGCAACACGTTAAGTCTGGCGTTAAGTATGCGAAGAATGTTGAAAACCAATAATCTGGTTCGCAACATGCATGCCTGTGAAACCATGGGAGCAACAACAGTAATCTGCACGGATAAAACTGGAACGCTCACTCAAAATCAGATGCAGGTTGATAGTCCGAATTTTTTCAGTTTAAAAGATAATATTTTACTGAATGATCTGACAAGCAATCTTGTAAAGGAAAGCATTGCGGTAAATTCTACAGCCTATCTGGATTTTAGCGATCCGACCCATATTAAATCAATTGGAAATCCCACTGAAGCCGCAATGTTGCTCTGGCTTCATCAAATGAATATTAATTATATCGATATACGCGAAAATGTACAAATTCTTGAACAATTGACTTTTTCCACAGAGCGGAAATATATGGCAACTCTTGTCTATTCGACTCTTCTCGGCAAAAAAGTACTCTATGTTAAAGGCGCCCCGGAAATAGTTTTATCCAATTGTGTCAATGTCCAATATGACCCGGAATTAAAATCTGTTGATGAATCAAAACCGCTCATTGAGCAGTTATTGACAACATATCAGAATCGTGCGATGCGAACATTGGGATTTGCTTATGAAATCATAGACGATTCCATTGACCGGTTTGAAAGCGGAAAACTTGTTAACACGAATTTAACGTATTTGGGTGTTGTGGCAATCTCTGACCCTTTGAGACCGGAAGTACCTGATGCCGTGCGGAGATGCATGAACGCAGGCATTGACGTTAAAATTGTCACTGGCGACACTATAGGCACGGCAAGGGAGATTGGACGACAGATTGGAATCTGGAATGATAGTGATGAATCTGTCAATATCATTACTGGCATCGAATTTGGTGCCCTGAGTGACGAAGATGCGCTCCAGCGGGTCAAGCACCTGAAAATTATGTGCCGTGCAAGACCAACGGATAAACAACGTCTGGTTCAACTCTTGCAGCTAAACGGCTCTGTGGTTGCCGTGACCGGTGATGGAACTAATGATGCTCCGGCGTTAAACTTTGCTCACGTTGGGTTGTCGATGGGGTCAGGCACTTCGGTTGCCAAGGAGGCAAGTGATATTACGCTGCTTGACGATTCATTTAACAGCATAGCCACTGCTGTCATGTGGGGACGCTCGGTTTATCACAATATTCAACGTTTTATTTTATTTCAGTTGACTATTAATGTAGCCGCTCTCACTATAGTTTTTTTGGGCTCAATTTTCGGTCAGGAACTGCCATTGACCGTTATCCAAATGTTATGGATTAATCTTATAATGGATACGTTTGCAGCAGGGGCATTAGCATCCTTGCCTCCTGAAAATCGTGTTATGGAGGATAAACCTCGAAAAAATGAGGATTTTATCATTACTCCGGAAATGCAGTTTTCTATATTATCTGTGGGCTTTATTTTTGTTGCACTCTTACTGGGTACACTCTTTTTCTTTACGGAAAAGAATGGAAGTATCAGTACTTATAATCTTTCCAAGTTTTTTACAATATTTGTTATGCTGCAGTTTTGGAACATGTTCAATGCCAAAGCTTTTGGTACAGGCAAATCGGCCTTCAGTGGCCTGTCCAAAAGTGTAGGTTTCATTATCGTCGCAGTTATAATATTACTTGGTCAGTTCCTTATCGTTCAGTTTGGTGGAGATGTTTTTAGAACCGTTCCCTTGACCTTCATGGATTGGGCAATCATAATTGCATCAACATCGTTAACTCTTTGGATAGGCGAGGTTGTCCGCTTGGTAAAACGAACCACCCGGCTGGCAAGCGTCCCGTCCTGACCAATCTTGCACTATCAGAAGCTTATTTTTTCGATTTGCTCTGCATTTGAAAATGTCTTAAATTGTTGCAATATCCGTAAAAGGTACGTACAACATTTTAAAACACCTGTTTTCTTATTAACCCTAAAAACAATATAACCTATGTCAAACGGAACAAGCAGCGACCTATCAGGCGCCATCAGCAATCTTCTTGATACCCTTGGAAAACTTGCGCAGCAGCAGGTTGAGCTTTTGAACAGCGGAATCAAGAGTGCAGCACAGCTTGCAGAGCCTCTTGGCAAAACTGCCACAGATCTTGTTGGAAATGTCATCTCCGCTCTTAACCAGATCTTGCAGAACCTCTCTTCTGCTATTGCGCCTAAAAAGTAAGCCTGGTTTAAAAAAAAAAGCACCTTATGCGTAAAGTATAGGGTGCTTTTTTTTTGCTATTATATGCTCTGAAGATTATCTCTTCCTTTGCAACAAGACCGACAGGATATTGCCGTATGATCATCAAGGAAAATATCACCGCTCTTTTCAATACCTGTTACGGCCCTCCCCTTTCCATTACAAAAATACAGGGGGATGCTTCAAGTCGTCAGTATTTCAGGGTTATCGGGACGACTGGCACCTCTGTCGCCTGTTATGACCCGGCATTTGAAGCATCAACAGCGATTGACTACCCGTTTCTGGTCATGCACGAACTCTTGTCGATGCATGATATTCCGGTTCCGGCTGTCACGGCCATTGATGTCGATAATGGACTCCTGCTTCTTGAGGATTGCGGAGAGCTGCTGCTGCAGAACCTTTTCGTGTCACCAAAAGAAGAGACTATTCCTCTCTTGTACCGGGAGATCATTGATATCCTCGTGCAACTTCAGACAATTGGCGGGGCAAAAACCACTATCCCGTTCAACAGAAGTTTTGACCAGGAAAAACTCATGTTCGAGTTTGATTTTTTTATTGAGCACGGCCTGCGTAACTACTTTGCTCCTGCATTCGACCAGCAGTCAATTGGCACCTTACGCCATGAGTTTGAAGCCGTTGCAGAGCTTCTTGTTAAACCCCGGCACTTTGTGCTGAACCATCGGGATTTTCACAGCAGGAATATTCTTGTTTACAAGAACAAACCGGTGATTATTGACTTTCAGGATGCTCGTATGGGCCTGCCGCAATATGATGCGGTTTCCCTGATAAAGGATTCTTATATCAAGCTCGACCCTTTGCTGACCGAAGAGTTGAAAGCACATCACTATAACGCTCTTCATCGTCACGATCTGTGCACCATGAGTTTCGATGAATACCTTTTTTATTTTGATCTGATGGCCTTTCAACGAAATATCAAGGCTATCGGAACATTCTGTTACCAGACCAGAGTAAAAAATAGCAACGCCTTCGAACACTCTATTGCGCCAACACTCGCCTATCTGCCTGATTATATCGAAGCAAGAACTGAACTGAAGATTGCGGGAGAAATCTTGCGCCCTCTTTTTGATGGAGCAACATCATGAAAGCATTTGTCCTTGCCGCAGGTCTCGGCACCCGGCTACGCCCCCTGACCGATCATATCCCGAAACCACTGATTCCGATTCTCAATATTCCCTCTCTTTTCTACACATTGTGTTTGTTGAAGCAGGCTGGCATTCACGAGATTATTTGCAACATCCACTCTCATGCCGATACAATCAAAAACTTTATTACTGCGAGTGATCTTCCTGGACTGGATATCTCTTTCTCGGAAGAGCCCGTAATTCTCGGGACAGGGGGCGGCCTGAAAAAATGCGAAAATCTCCTCGGTTCGGATGAGTTTCTTCTGGTCAACAGCGATATTATTACCGATATTAACTTTACAGCGCTTCTTCAGCATCACAAAAAGTCTGGCATGCCAGGCACCCTGACCCTTTATGAAACACCAGCGGCCTCTTCTATCGGTTACATCGGCGTTGAAGATGGCCTGGTCAAAGATTTCAAAAACCGGCGACATACCGGTCTTTTCTCCTCATTCATTTATACTGGTACGGCGGTTCTCACTCCAGAGATTTTCCGATTTATGAAAGCAGAGTTTTCTGGAATTGTCGATACCGGCTTTACAGGACTTATTGATAACGGCGGCCTCAGTTACTACCAGCATAAAGGATTATGGATGGATATCGGCACCATGCAAAGTTACTGGCATGCAAATATCAATGCGGCATCTGCCATTAACGATCTTGCCGAAACAATGACCCATACGATAGGAATGCACCCGCATGCGATCTCTCCTGAAGCCTTCATCAGCTCCAATACTGAGATTTCAGGCTCAGTTATCGGAAGAGGTTGCCGCATCGGAGAACATTGTACGATCAGGAATTCAGTGATTCTGCCGGGTGTAGAGGTGAATGCCGGAAGAACACTTGTCAATGCCATTGTCGATCCCTACAGTACAACAGTCATTGAAGAACCGAAACCAAAGAAATGAATTGATGGTAGCAACAGGTCTCGACATCCTGCTCAGGAATACTGACAGCATACGACACAGAAATATTGGACTGATTGTCAATCAAACATCCGTTACCTCTGACCTGAAGTACTCATGGGATGTGCTGAAAGAGAAAGGTCTTCATATACAAAAGATTTTTTCTCCCGAACACGGGCTCTTCGGTACCGAACAGGATCAGATCGCCGTCGGGTATCAGCCTGAATCTGGTTGTGAAATGGTCAGTCTTTACGGTGATTCTGCCAAGACGCTTATTCCAGACAAAGCGGTGCTGGAGAATCTTGATCTTCTTCTCTTCGATATTCAGGATGTTGGTGCCCGTTATTACACCTACCTCAACACCCTGGCTCTTTGTATGCAAGCCATTTCGGGCAGGGACATTGAGATCATGGTGCTCGACCGACCGAATCCTCTGGGAGGAACCATTGTCGAAGGACCTCTTCTCGACCCGGCATTCAACTCATTTGTCGGCGTTTTTCCGGTACCGGTACGGCATGGCATGACGGCGGGAGAGTTGGCTCTCTTTTACCGTGACTTCAAAAAACTTGATGTCAACCTCAGCGTCATCTCGATGCATGGCTGGCAACGCTCCATGCTGTTCCATGAAACAGGACTGCCCTGGATTCCTCCATCACCGAACATGCCTGCCTTCGCCACAGCCGAGGTTTATCCAGGTATGTGCCTGTTTGAGGGGCTTAATATCTCTGAAGGAAGAGGAACGACAACCCCATTTCAGCTTTCCGGGGCGCCATTTATAAAACCCTACGACCTTGCTGAACGCTGCTCTTCATACCGACTCGAAGGAGTTCTCTTTCGCCCGGTATGGTTCAAGCCGACGTTTCACAAGTTCTGTGGAGAGGTTATCGGAGGCATCTGGCTGCAGGTGACCGATCACGCCCGCTTCAGATCATTCGCCACCGGAGTTGCCATGACTGCGGCCCTCCATGAGCTCTACCCCGGGCAGGTGCAGTTCTTGCGTGGTGTGTATGAATTCAACGGTACCATTCCGGCATTCGATCTTCTTGCAGGAAACAGCAGCATCCGCACCTCAATACTGAACAATTGCAATACCAGCGACATTCTTGCATCATGGGAGCATGAAGAGGCTGAATTCTCTGACCGAAAATCGGACTTTCACCTGTACGAACCCTAACTTGTTGTACTCCATGCAGCCCATTGATCTTGCCATCATTATTCTTTTTCTGGTCGGAAATACACTCTTCGGGCTCTGGCATGGAAAAAGCAACAAAAGCAGCAGCGACTATTTTCTTGGAAATCATAATCTTCCCTGGATTGTCTCAATGCTCTCCATTGTCGCATCAGAAACGTCAGTTTTGACCTTTGTCAGTGTTCCAGGTCTTGCCTACCGGGGCGACTGGAGCTTCCTGCAACTGGCTATGGGCTACATTATTGGACGAATTCTGGTCAGTGCCATTCTCCTTCCCCTGTATTTCAAGCACGGCGTAAGTTCTATTTATGAAATCATCGGCATCCGTTTTGGGACGGGCATGCAAAAAGTTGCCGCGTTGGTCTTTCTTGTTACCAGAACCCTTGGCGATGCCATCAGGTTTCTGGCTGCCGGCGTGGTTGTGCAGGTGGTCACGGGGTGGTCGCTGCCGCTCTCGGTGATGATTATCGGTGTTGTCACCCTTGTCTATACCCTGTCAGGCGGCATCAAGGCAGTTGTCTGGCTCGAAAGTTTTCAATTCAGTCTTTATCTGTTGGGCGGCGTTCTCTCCATTGTATTTCTTCTTCAGAGCATAGACAAGGGTCTGCCAGAGGTACTGACCTCTCTGGCCAGCTCCGGAAAACTGAACATCATCAATACCGATCCTCATTTTTTAACCACCCCGCTTACCTTTTTCAGTGCATTTATCGGTGGAATTCTTCTCTCCCTTTCATCGCATGGGGTCGACTACATGATGGTACAGCGGGTACTTGGCTGCAAAAATCTCAGTTCAGCAAGAAAAGCAATGATTGGCAGCGGTTTTTTTGTCTTTTTTCAGTTTTCTGTTTTTCTCCTTGCAGGCTCCCTGATTTCAGTCTTCATGCATGGAGTTCCCATGGAAAAAGATCGGGAATTTGCCTTTTTTATTGTTCACTATCTTCCTGCCGGACTGAAAGGATTACTGATCGCAGGAGTCTTGTCAGCAGCCATGTCAACCCACAGTTCAGCCATCAATGCCCTCGCCTCTTCAACGGTAAACGACATTCTTGGAGGAACAGCCTCTCTCGGCTTTTCAAGGGTTATCAGTTTTATGTGGGCTATCCTGCTTATTATTATTGCGCTCATGTTTGATGCAGGCAGCAAGGCAATTGTCATGGTTGGCCTTGAAATCGCCTCTTTCACCTACGGAGGACTTCTAGGACTCTTTCTCCTGTCCAGAAGCAAACGCAATTTTCATACGGCCAGTCTGGCCACTGGTCTTGTCGCAAGCATGGCCATTGTTTTCGTGCTGAAACATTTCGGACTTGCCTGGACATGGTATATACTTGTCTCCGTCATCATCAACATCATCATTGTCTTCATTACCGATATTGTCATCAAATTATTTGCTCCTGTGCACAGCATCACTGACAAAAAGATCTGAAAAGTCTAAAATTCTAACGCATCATGCAAAGAGAGGCCCCAGAATTATACCTCGAACAGGAACAACTGCGAACGGAAAATGCCGCTCTCAGAAAAAAACTATCTGAGATTGAAAGGAAAGCCGCCACTTATGAAGCTGCATACAAAACGTTCAATATGGTTGTGGAAGCAACACAGGTCGGATACTGGGACTGGAATATCAAGACTGGAGAGCTGACTGTCAATCACGAATGGGCCTCTTTGATCGGCTATACCCTTGATGAGCTCGAACCAATAACGATCAACACATGGATAGAACGGTGCCATCCCGACGACATTGCCGAATCAAATCGGTTGCTTGAGGAGCATTTTGCCGGTAAAACCGGTTCTTACAGAATGGAGGTCAGGATGCGCCACAAACTCGGTCATTGGGTCTGGCTGCTTGACCGGGGCAAGGTATTTGAACGAGATGCGCAAGGCAATCCGCTCCGAATGGTTGGATCCCATGAGAATATCACTCCCCGAAAAAATTCTGAACACGCCCTCGCTCAAAGCATCGCATTCGAACGTCTGGTAACTGCGCTCTCAAATCAGTTTATCAACCTGCCTTTCGAGCATATTGATACGATGATCAACAGTACCTTACAGCTTATCGGTGAATTTGTTGAGGCCGACCGCAGCTATATTTTCCAGTTGCGCGATGATCTTCGTCTGATGGACAACACTCATGAATGGTGCGCAAAAGGCATTGAGCCGGAAATTGAGCGGCTTCAGGAAGTTCCCACCAGTATCTTTCCCTGGTGGATGGAACAGATCCGAAACAACAAGATTATTCACCTTGACCGAATTGC
>JBAXFV010000045.1:0-10995 GCA_037139755.1 Chlorobiaceae bacterium | reverse complement strand
TGTAGATGCGACCTATCTCCGCATTCTGGCTTTTGGCGTGCAAATCGGCAATCATTGGGGCGGCAATGCCGGTAAAGGCAAGAAGCACCGAGCGAAGAAGTCCCGCCGTTCGTGCGGCAGGATGGTAGAGCCCAACCGTTGCGGTATCGGTGAGCATCCCGAGCATCATCACATCAAGCCAGTGGCTCATCATGCTCAAAAGCGAGACCGCCATGAAGGGGAGGGCATAAGCCATCATCGCCTTGTCCGTGCGAGCGTGCAGGATATCCGACGGGAGCACGCGAGTAATGGCTGCGAGGCGAGGGCGAATCCAGAAAAATGCCCCGGCACCTGCCAGCACAAAGGGAAAGAAGAGTGCGGCATCATGGCCAGAAGTGTAGCGGAGAAGCAGCGTCAGCAAGAGCAGCAGCAACGGACTAAGTATCTGCGTGGCAATAATTTTGGGCTTGAGCTGCTGAAACCCCTGCATGGCATGGCCAAACAAGACAGTTGCCACGTTGAAGGGAATCGCCGCCGCATAACAGCAGAGCGTAAGCTGCAACAGACGGCTGCCGTTGAGCAGCGAAGCGATCTGGCCTGAAAAAGAGAGCAGCAGGAGCGCCACAACGAGCGAGAGGGCAAGCGCTGTTTTAAGGGCCGAACCAATCGCCCCCCTCTGGCGGAGAGGATCGTAACTCTGCATACTGACAAAGCGCAGGAGACCAGAATCAAGCCCGGCAATGGCAAGCACCTCTGAAATCTGGATAACCGCAATGGCAAGCGCATAGACACCGAGAGCATCAACACCGAGCAGCCGGGCAACAACAAGGTTATAGCCAAACCGCGCCACCTGGCCGAAAAGAAATCCGGCAAAGGAGAATCCAGCCTGACCGGCTATGACGGCATTGCGATTCACGGGCATCTCTCCAGAAAAGCGCTCCTCAACTCCTGCTCCATCGCGGCCGCCAGGACATCCCAACTGTGCCGCCGGGCGAAGGCCTGCCGCGCCTCAACGCGACCATCAGCAAGAGCTTCGGGCACCATGCGAACAAACTCCTCATGAGACGAGGCAACATGCAGCACCTCCCGCGCCCGCTCCACCGCACTGCAGTAGTTCATCGAGAGCACCGGCACACCTGCTGCGGTATATTCATAGAGCTTATTGGGATGAGAGAGCCCTTTCAGCTTATTGGAGAGGAGCGGCATCAGCGCCAGATCAAACCGCTGCACCCAGGCTGGCAGCTCGGCATAGGCGATTTTCCCAAAATAGTGAACATTGGGAAGAGCGTTGATCGCCTCCTGTTTGTTCCACCACTCCCGTTCGTAGGCGGGGCCAAGAAGCACAATCTGATACTCCGGCCAGCCACGGGCAATCGCCGCAATCAGGGAAGTATCAATCCAGTCCATCGCTCCCGCATAGCCAAGAATTTTGCCCTTGAGCCCGGAGAGAGCGGCAGGCTGGTCAGCACGGGGAATCGCAAAATGGTTGAACTCCACGCCATTGCCCAGCTCAACCGTCCGCACACTGGCTGGCAGTTTAAGCTGACTGGTCAGTTCGCGGCTCACACTGAACACAAGGTCCACCTTTGCGAGATAGCGGTCGAGAGAGCCCTTCAGCCACGAGGGACTCCCCGGAAAAGCAAGATGGTCATCATTGGCATCGTAAAAGCGGAGGCGGCACGGAAGAAGGGCGGCTATCCTGCCCCAGTAAACATTGCTCAGACCGATTATCCGGTCGGAGGAGCCGAATCCGAGCACCGTCACCCAGAAGAGCATCAGCAGAATACCGGGAAGGGAGAGAAGCCCGCGAAGCAAGGGAATATCAAGCAGACGACCAATACTGAAGGGAACGCTCTTCAGAAAGGGAACACTGACCACCCAGACCCGCCCCCGCTTGACCGGGATCCAGTGGTGGCTCCGCCCAAGTGCAAAAGGCTCTATGAAAAGAATGCTCCAGTTCTCGGGAAAACGGGCAAGCAGGCGCTGTTTCCGGGTGGAGAGAAAATCCCACTGTATCTCGGAAAACCAGACAAGCCTGAGCGGGCTAACGTGGCTAATCGGGCTGCGGGTGGCTCCCCTATCGGACGGCAAGTTCATAGATCTGCACTTTTTCATACCATGCCCGCAACAGCGGCTTTACTCCGGTAAGATAAAACAACGGGTGGCGGATACGAAACTCCGCGCTTCGGAGCACGGCAAACCCGGCACGGCTGAAGAGTGAGAGTGCCTCAGAGCGGGTCATTTCGTGGAAATGGTCGGGGCTGGCAAGAGATGATGGTTTCCAGAGAGGCATGGAGACAAACAGCCGTGCATCGTCTCCAACAAGAAGATGCCTCACCTCAAGCAGTGCATGAAGCGGATTGTAGAGATGCTCCAGCACTTCAAAGGCTGTTACCACGCCGAAAGAGCCTGTCAAAGGGTCAAGATCAAGATCAACGGTCGTGTTCTCGAACGGGCAGCCAAAATGCTGCTCAAGCGTGTCGGTAAAGGGTGTGCGCTCTCCCAGGTCGAGGCCGCTGGTGAGCAATGCACCTGATAAAGAGCCTTGCAAAAATTCGAGCGTTCTCTGCCAGCGAATCCGGTGAGCAGGATCGTTGAGATACGCTCCATCAAGAACCGTTCTGCAACTATTCGTCATAGCTCCTCCCCGCAAACCATTGCTTTAGAAAACTGCCAAAAAGTCGCAGGGGAAGCAAAAGCGGATACAGCGCCATGCCGCTCCAGGCCCTCTGCTTGCTGAAAAGGCGAAGCGCCCCAAGGCTCTTTTTCACCAGCTTCAGCAAAGGACGGCCAGTAAGCGAAGCTGACACCTTGTGCCAAACCCTTGATGAGGGAACATACTCAATACTCTTGCCCAAGGCTCGCACCCGCAGCGAGAGATCGACATCCTCGGCATACATCGCGAACTGCTCATCAAAACCTCCAACCGCCTCGAAATCACGGCATCGCATGGCAAAACAGCAACCGGTCGCATAGCCGGTAGAACCGGGACGGTCAAATTCAGGCGCATCCTTCTGCCTGAGACCGACATGGCAGATCAGACCGGTTGACAACCTTACCACTCCGCCTGCATACCAGAGCAGATCAGGTCGATCCCAATAATAAATTTTCGGCACCGCTATACCTGCCAACGGCAGAAGACGCAGAGTTTCGACAAGAGGAGCACAAAAACCGACATCGACAATGGTGTCGTTGTTCAGAAAAATTACAAATTCGGCCTGCATCTCCTGAACACGCCTGAAGCCGGCATTATTCCCACCTGCATAGCCAAGGTTGGCGGACAAACATAACTGCTCCACAGCAGGAAAAGCCCTCCGTATCTTTTCAGGAGAGCCATCGGTCGATCCATTATCGACAACAAGCAGCTTGTATCCCTTTACAAGAACGGGAGCAAGTGACTCAAGGCAGGCAATCGTCTCCTCTGCGCCGTTCCAGTTCAGAACAACAATGCAGGTCAGCACCTCCATCGTTACCTCCCTGCCGCTATCGTCTCAAGAAACCTGCCTGCCGACGCAGCAAAAGCCTCCCAGGAAAATTCATGGCGAAAAGCTTCGATTGCAGGACGCATCAAAGGAAGCTTATCCCTGCTTTCAAGAAACTCCCCGACCGCATCGGCAAACCCTTCTGGTGAACTGTCACGGGCAACCCAGCCAGTTCTTCCGGGACGGACCATCTCGGGAAGAGCCCCTTCAGGAGTGACAATCACCGGCAGACCATAACCATAAGCAAGCTGCACCACCCCCGACTGTGTTGCACTGCGATAAGGAAGCACAACAGCATCAGCAGAGGCAAAATAGAGCGCGCTGCGTTCAGCAGAAACATAGCCCGGAGAGAGATCGACACTTCCGCTGATACCAAGTTGATCAACAAGTCGTCGATAAAGAGAAACATCTTCATAAAAGTGTCCGGCAACGACCAGCCTGAGCGCCGGCTCCTTCTGAAGAATTGCGGGCATGGCACGAAGCATGATATCAAGCCCTTTATAGTGACGCACATAGCCAAAAAAAAGCAACACCGGTACATGGGCATCAAGCTTCAGCGCCCTGCGCGCCTCCTGTACGGAAGGAATTTCTCCATCAGGCTCATAAATCGGGTGAAAGAGCGTGAGCTGGGGAATGTCCGGCATGGCAGCCTTAACCTCCTGCGACACAGCGCAAGAAAGAGTCAGAACACCGTCAACAGAAGCTGCAAGCAGCCTCTGCAAAAACGATTCAAAAAAAAAGGATTCATGGGAAGAGAGGTTGTGAAGCAGCACCACCATTTTAATGCGGGTAAAGCGACGCACCACAAAGAAGAGAGGAGCCAGAAAACCAGTCCAATAGGAGACCAGCAGAATATCGGGTTTCAGTGACCTGAGACGCTGAATTGTTTCTGGCCAGGAAAAGGGATCGAAGAGCTTAAGCCGAAATTCTTCAGGTAAAGGAGCTTCGGCGCCTTTTGCAATAAAATCCGGAAAAAGCGCCCTGAACGCAATAGGGACAACTTCATCTCCCCGCTGGTCGCGAAGGGCATTCGCCAAAAGTCCGCTGAACCGGGCTATACCTCCCTTCAAAGGGAAAAAAGGAGATATGAAGGCAATGCGCAAGGCTATTGTTCTCCAAAACCCTGCTCAAAAAACTCTACCAACTGGCGGGCAGCCTCTGCGGCATCCTCGCCATCCAGCTTGAGCGTCAACTTTGTTCCTTTCGGAGCGGCAAGACTCATAACGCCAATAATTGACTTTGCGTTAATTTCGACACCCTGCATTTCGATAAAAAAATCCGATTTAAAACGAGATGCAAGCTTGACGACTGCTGCTGCAGGTCTGGTATGCAGCCCCGCCTTATTTTTTACGATAACTTCCTGAACAATCACGACTTTGCGGCCCCTGTTTGTATGATTAGTTTAGAGTGTTTTCACCATCGCGATCTCATCGCACGCCATAAGCTTAGGGCAATGAGTACAATCTCGCCATATTTTCTGAGGAAAATACTCCTTCCGGATTTCACTGTACCCCACGCGGCTGAAAAACTCACGACTGAGCGTCAGGACAAAAACCTCCCTGACCCCTTCCTCACGTAAAACTGACTCGGCCTTTTCAACCAGTAACCGTCCTATTCCCTTCATTTTATATCGGTTAAAGACTGCCAGTGAACGAATCTCGGCAAGCTTCTGGGTATAAAATGCAATAGCACAGCACCCGATTACCTCACCGTTGTATTCCGCGACAAAAAAATTACGAATATTTTCAACAATATTATCATCAGTGCGCTCCAGCATAATCCCCTGTCGGGCATACTCCGCAGTAATGGCAGAAATGGCCCCGGCATCAGCAAGACGCGCATACCTGACAAAAAGTTCTCCCTGCTGCATCGTTACCCGAGCCCCTCATCCAAAGGTTCAGCCGCCCTGATACGCACTGATACCTCGCGCCAGAGCTCATCCTTGAGCTCCTTCAGCCCTCGCCCGGAAACGGCTGAAATCGGAAGTACCCTGACACCCTCTTCAAGAGCTGGAATCTCAAGATCCTCAGCCGCAATATCCATTTTTGTTACCACCACCAGACGCGGCTTGTCAAGCAGTCCCTTGTTAAATTTCTCAAGCTCACTGAGAAGTGTCCGGTATTCTTCGGCAAGATCAGGCGAATCGGCAGCAAGAAGCACTGCCAGTATTTTCGTACGCTCAATATGGCGCAGGAACTGCAAACCAAGTCCCTTTCCCTCTGCCGCACCCTCGATAATTCCAGGAATATCGGCCATCACAAACGATTTGTACTCTTCGTAGCGCACAATACCGAGATTCGGCACCAACGTCGTAAAAGGATAATCGGCAATTTTAGGCTTTGCTGCGCTGATCACCGAAATCAGGGTAGACTTGCCCGCATTGGGAAAGCCAACCAACCCAACATCAGCCATAAGCTTCAGCTCCATTTCAAGCAGAAACCCCTCCCCTTTCTGGCCTGGCTCGGCATACCGTGGAGCCTGACGGGTCGGTGTGGCAAAATGCTGGTTGCCACGCCCTCCCTTGCCCCCTCTGGCAATTAACAGTTCCTGATCCTCACCAGTCAAATCTGCAATAATCTCATGAGTTTCCGCATTTCTGACTATGGTACCACACGGAACATCAATAACAACATCAGCGCCATCCCGGCCTGTTTTCCGGGCTCCCTGCCCATGGACACCGCGAACGGCTATATACTTTTTTTTATATTTAAAATCGAGAAGGGTGGTCAACTGGGGGTTGGTTCTCAGCCATACATGGCCGCCACGTCCGCCATCACCACCATCAGGCCCACCTTTGGGCACAAACTTCTCCCTGCGAAAACTCACACACCCATTACCGCCGTCACCAGCCTGAACAAAAATAGACGCACTATCGACAAACTTCACTCACACACCTGCCTTTTGAATAATCTTTCTCTTTACCTACCTTTGGTAACAATCATTTAAACCCTGACAACTTATGGCAGCCTCCCCCTCCGTAAAATCCTCTGGCACACCCTCAATCGAGGAGCTGATCTCGCGACTTGAGGAGATAACCAGCAACATCGAAAATCCCGACACCGGCCTTGAAAGCTCTATCGGCCTCTACGAAGAGGGACTGAGCATCGCCGAAACCTGCAAAAAACGACTTCAGGAAGCCAGAAAAAAAATTGAGGTTATCAATCCTGAACTCGCAAAAACCTTGCCCGAAACACCGCGCACCAAAGACCTGTTCGACAGCGAATCATGAAAACATTCACCCTTCGAGTTTTTTCAGAAGCACATCGTTGACCATTTGCGGGTTTGCCTTGCCTTTCATACGGCTCATGCACTGGCCCACAAAAAAGCCCAGCAGCTTGGTTTTTCCACCGCGATACGCGGCAAGCTGCCCTGGATTGGCATCCAGAATTTCCTGAACAACCTTCTCGATCGCGCCGGTATCGGAGACCTGTGCAAGCCCTTCACGTTGAACAATCTCCGCCGCCGAAGCTTCCTCCGACAACATAATTTCAAACACCTGCTTGGCAATGGTATTGCTGATCATTCCCTCTCCAATAAGACGGATCAATCCGCCAAGACGTTCAGGAACAATGGAAAACTCCGCAATATCAAGATACTTCTCCTTGAGCGTTCGCATCACCTCCCCCATCACCCAGTTCGAGGAGACCTTGGCATCACCCGAAACCCTGACCACCACCTCAAAATAGTCGGCAACCTCTCTCTCCACCGTAAGCACTGCAGCATCATAGACGGGAATGGCATACTCGTCAGCAAAACGAAGGGCTCGTGCTTCAGGAAACTCGGGAAGCTCAAGCCTTATACGATCAATCATCTCCTGGTCAACAAGCACCGGCACCAGATCGGGATCGGGGAAATAACGATAGTCGTGGGCAAACTCCTTGCCCCGCATGGAACGGGTCTCCCCCTTGTCGGCATCCCAAAGCCGGGTCTCCTGAATGATGACTCCACCGTTATCAAGAATCTCTCTATGGCGCTCCGCCTCAAATTCGATGGCCTTTTCAACATTCTTGAACGAATTCATATTCTTGATTTCGGTACGGGTACCATACTCGGTCGCCCCTGTGAGTCGCAACGAAACGTTGGCGTCACAACGAAGACTCCCCTCCTCCATGTTGCCATCAGAAATACCAAGATATTTAACAATCTGACGCACTTTCTGAAGATATGCGGAGGCCTCCTTCGGAGTACGCATATCGGGATAGCTCACAATCTCAAGCAGCGGGACACCGCACCGGTTAAGATCAATATAGGTCTCCTCGCCGATATCATGAATCGACTTGCCGGCATCCTCCTCAATATGGATCCTGATCAGGCGGATCTCCCTGCTTCCCTCTCCGGCATCAATAGTGAGAGTGCCCTCACCGCATATCGGCTCTTCAAACTGCGAAATCTGATACCCTTTCGGCAGATCCGGATAAAAATAGTTTTTCCGGGCAAGCACCGAATGAGGGGCTATCGTGCACCCCATTGCCAGACCAATCTTGACGGCATTCTCCACCACCTGGCGATTGAGAACCGGCAACGCTCCAGGAAGAGCAAGACAGACAGGACAGACATTGGTATTGGCCGATTTTCCAAACTGTGCAGAACAACCACAAAAAGCCTTGGTCACCGTATTAAGCTGACAATGAACCTCAAGGCCTACCACTAATTCATACTTCATTGCTAAAATTGACGTTATTGAAAAACAGCTAAACCTCTGTCAGTAAGGATGATACGAGAACTTCTGCCCACCAACGGTAGCCTCAGCCATAACCCCGGCCTTCGGAAGAACAAAAACAGCGACCCCATTTGAGTAGTCGGTATTGGTTGCCATTCCATTGGTAACTATAATTGCCGCAACCTGGGCATTCAGCTCATAGTTGCCTTTTTTGAAATTGTCAAGCTCTTCGCGGCCTTTAAAAAAAATAATTTCTGAAAAAGACTGCCCGCCAAGCTGCGGCCCAACATTGAGCTGGGTAATTGAAGAGCGTCCGACAATCATCTTCTGCTCAAAGACATACCCCTTGCCATGGCCGCCTCCGAACAACATGAAGCCACCTTTAAAAACATCAGGAAAAACAGCATAGCCATAAGCATGTTCAAAAAAGCGGTCAAGTGCCGGACCATGAGTTCTGAAATATTCAACCGATGCCCTCGCATGATCCTCATCTGCAGGATCCCATCCTGCCCTTGTCGTAACGGAAAACACCCCGGCAAACATGAAAGCAAGAGCCACTATCCTCACCATTTTCATCGTCAATACCTCTTTTCGTTATTTGATATGATACATCAATTCATAATACGCTGCTGCTCTTCAATTTTTTTCACGACATCTTTTGCCACTTCAAGTATCTCCACCGCACTTCTTGCCTCTGCACCAGTGTACAACCGCAACGCAGCAACAAGTGGTTCAAGATGTCGTTCAGCAGGCGAACCATCAAGAATGCAAAGCGCTTCCGGCGCATACCCCAATGCCGCAAGCTTTACGAACTGCTCAATGGCGCCTTCGATGGTGCTCTCAACAAGATCAGCGTTGGCGACATACTCTCCTGCAAGCTCCAAAGCCTCGTTTTGCCGCTCCTGCATCTTCATCAACAACTTCAGTAACACTAATTGTGCCCGCAATCCTTGAACACTTAATTCCATGGCCTTCATAAAAGCAGTTTCGGCCTCCTGATACCGGTCAAGTTTTCCATAAACAACTCCCTTGTTGAGCATGGCGTTCGACACTTTGACAACAATCTGCTCTTCAGACCGCTCTTTATAGCTGGCAATGAGCTCTTCATACGTCTGAATCGCTTCATCCAGGCGGTGCAAACTGTCAAGAGCAATGCCCTTGTTGAACCGTGCACTGACCACCTGTTCCAGAATTCCTGATTCAGGCCGCTCTGTATAGCGGGCAATGAGTTCTTCATAGAGCTGAATCTCTTCGTCCATGCGGTGCAGATCGCCCAGTAGAACACCGTTGTGAATCATGCACTTTGCCACCTGTTCGGCAACCTCTCCTTCAGTCCGCTCTTTGAACGGTGCCAGACGTTCTTCATAGAGCTGAAGAGCCTCCTGCTTGCGATTCAGCTCGCAGAGCAAAACCGCTTTACAGAAAAGAGCCATGACGACCCACTTGACAATCTGCTCTTCAGAACAATCTTTGTACGCAGCTATTACCTCTTCGTATGCCTCTATTGCCGCTTCAGGGCGATTCAAGTCAGCAAGCTTGCATCCTTTACTGAACAGAGCCATGACAACAGGCAGAACAAGAAGCGATTCAAAACGACCCTTATAGATCGTAATCAGTTCATCATAAGTCTTAACAGCCTCTTCCGGACGGTTCAAGTTGCAAAGCGCCACCCCCTTGCCAAACATAGCGCCTGCAACCTGTACGGCGATCTGATCTTCTGAACTGCTTTTGTGAACCATGATTATGGCTTCAAACACATGAAATGCTTCAGCGTAATTTCCGGCCTCAAGCAATCCAAACGCATGGTTAAAACCCTCTTCCAGAACTTTGTTTTCCACGTCATCTTCACGAGCCCCTCCGCCCCTGAAAACAGTCATCCTCTCGCCAACCCGAATATTTTTAACCGCCTCAGGCCGGGCTGGACAACTCCTGGAAACGACCACTGCTGCGGCAAAATGATCGCGGCACTCCTGAAAATGTTTGCGCTCAGGAAGACTCATAACCGCCTCTTCAAAGGCAGATAAACGTGTTTCGCCCTCTTCACCCGGCAACCGTTTGCCAGAGAGAGGATCGTAAAGATGGATCATAAAGGTCACAAGAGCCCTGACCCGATCGGCCAGTCTGCCATATCTTCTCAGAAGGTAATAGATGCTGTAACTTCCTTCCGACAAGCCATACAACTTATTTCTTTTTGCCTGTTTCTCGATAACGACAATGCCACGGTTCAGCAGCCTGTTCAGATAGGCGCTGGTCTTGTTGACATCAAGCCTTGCTACCTGAGCAATTTCCCGAACCGATGAAATGCTCCAGAGTTCGGCAAGCGCCAGATAGACCTTTCTCTCAATCGGCGCCATCGTGTCGAGATGACTTTTAAAGTATTCAGTATGCTCATCGACAGCCTCGACAAGGGCATCAAGGAGCTGCCTGAATGGCCGTTTTGCTCCGCATCTGGCCAGAAGAGACAACATGCGGGGATTGCCTCCAGTCAGTATCCTTACCGGCCTGATCTGCTCCCCCGTGAGTTTTTCGCCTGCAATGAGCTCCCAAAGAGCATTGCACTCCTCATCATCAAGAGGCTGGAGTTCATGGATCCTGAACATTTCAAACATTGCAATGGAAGGATGATCAATCCCTTCGATCAGGCTTGTTGCCGTAGCAAGAAGCAGTAACCGGGGCTCATTCATCAGGGTTTGGCGAATATTCTCACCCTCCTCTGCATTTGCCACATCACCAAAAAGCATATTGAGATTCTCGACAATGAGCAGAATCACTTTTCCCTCTCTATCGGCAAAATCAAGAAGATGCTGCAATGCCCGCTCGCAAAGCAGTTGATCATCAATTTCGGAGCGAAGTTCAAGATATACCTGTTTCCAT
>JBAXFV010000044.1:0-11254 GCA_037139755.1 Chlorobiaceae bacterium | reverse complement strand
CTCCAGCCGAAAGCATGGCATCAATCTGGCCGGATTTCAGCATGGCAAGCCGGGTGGTGTATTCAGGAACCACCATAAAAACCATGTTCGTGATGGTGGCAGGATGGGGCAGCGCTGAAAAAGGGTTTGTGACAAGCTCAAGTTTTTCCTGACGGGCCCACTTTTTCACTTTGAAGGGGCCTGCGCTTACTATGGGTATTTCAGCAGCTCTGGTACGGATCTCATCCGGCAGAAAAGCCTTGAAAACATGCTCGGCGACCGGCATCAGATCATTGAAATGATCAAGCACAATCTCCTGCGCCATGGGTTTGCTGAAATGCAGCACCAGGGTTGAATCGTCGGGTGTTTCAACAGCGCGGGCAATATCAGCGGTTCCATCCGGCAGCAGAACAAGATCATTGAGATAGTGCTGCCGGGAACTGGCAATTTCCGGGTTCTTGTATAGGGTATAGGAGTACTTGAAATCATGCGATGTTACTTTTTCTCCATCTTCCCAGAGAGCATCACTTCGTAAATGGAAGATGACTTGTTTCCCATTTTCAGATAACTCCCAGCTTCTGGCGGTGTTTGGAAGAAAGGTAATGCCTCCTTTTTTTTCGTCATAAGCGGGTTTCACCAGTGAAGGATAGAGTAACTT
Source organism: Chlorobiaceae bacterium (assembly GCA_037139755.1). Taxonomy (GTDB): domain Bacteria; phylum Bacteroidota; class Chlorobiia; order Chlorobiales; family Chlorobiaceae; genus Chlorobium. Next base: position 10,617 of record JBAXFV010000044.1, on the reverse strand, counting down.
GCATACCTCGCGTGACATCGAAAACTGGATGAGCAGGGGATTGAGAGAGTCGAAATCAGCCGAAATCGCTGTAACAATCCGGTCACGCCGTAACTCCTTATTGTTCTGGCGGCAGGCAGAAATTCCGGTAAGCATCAGCAATATTGTCGCGGCACCAACTATCTTTTGCAGGAGAGTTCGTCTCATTCCCTTGTGGTTATGGTTGTTGATATCAACACAACAAGGTAGGGAAAACAATGAACAGAAGACAATGGATTTAATGGTATACAGCAAAAAGCCGTCCTTTGTTCAAGACGGCTTTTTGCTGTTCGATGGTGTCAAGTGAGCTGTTTCGTTCACCAATCAATAATAGTTGACAAATCCGGTTTCGCTGATGATATGTTTGCCTTCAGGTGTTTTTGGCAGGTCAATAAATTGTTTGACAGTGCCAGTTGGATTACCGTTTGTGTACATAAAGAGCGGGCGAGTGATCGGGTAGGTGCCATTCTTGACCGTCCTGACGTCAGCTTCAACACCGTCAACCAGAACTGCCTTGACTGAACTGTCAACAAAACCAAGACCGATATAGCTGATTGCGGATGGCGTAGAAGCTATGCGACTCTTGATTGCGCCATTGCTTGACTGAGTTTCTGCTCTCTTGGAAATGGGGTTCTCTTTGCCCATAACCAGCTCTTTAAAGGAATCAGCCGTGCCACTGTTCGATTCGCGCTGGATGACCACGATAGCTGAGTTCGCTCCGCCAAGCTGGTTCCAGTTGGTATACTTGCCCATGTAAATACCGCGAATCTGTGCCTTGGTGAGTGCATTGATACGGTTGCTCGGATGAACCACAATAGAAAGGCCATCAAGCGCAACAATGTGTTCAACAGGATTGACCCCTTTGCTTCTTGCTGCGGCCTCTTCCTTTTCCTTCATGGCGCGTGACATCGTGGCAATGTCACAGGTTTTGTTGATAAGGCTTTTTGCGCCATTACCCGAGCCGGACTCGCTCACCGTCACCTGTACGCCAGTGGCCCTGGTATAGTGGCTGGCAAAAGCTTTAGCAATAGGGCCGACCGTCGTTGAACCGTCAATAACGATTTTACCGGCAGCAACAGCCGTTCCGGAAGCCATAACTCCGAACACTGTGGCACTTAAAAGTATTTTTCTGAAGAACGTCATGTTGATTGTCATAATTAAGTTAATAGATGATAAAGAGTAAAAAAGTTTGCTGGTTATAAACCGGTTCTGCAAGACTGCCCTTCAGCGGCAGGAACAGTCTTGCAAACCAGCCACACACACAACCAGAAGAAAGAACAACACACACACAATTTTAGATTAGAACTTCACAAGAGCATCGAGCTGCAACTGATGAAGCTTGGGATTATATGCTGTAGCGGATGCATCGATATTGTTATACTGATAGTATCTTGCTCCGATAGTCATATTCTGGACAAGATGATAGGTTCCAGCTACCTCAAAACCATTGATATTGACTATATCAACAGGTTTTCTGTCGGAATCGGTGAACAACGGGAAGACAGCATCTCTTTGAATCCTTACATATTTTGCATCAAGAGCCCAATCCCCGACCTGTTTTGCGTCACCTATGGTCAAACCACCAAGCCATGCGTTTCTTTTACTGTCATTAATACTGGAATGATCCGCATGAGTGGCAGTATTGAAGGCGTACTGGCCGTAGACTTTCCATGGCAGTGTGTCGCTGAGTTGACCGCCAACTTTTCCGAAGAGTTCGGCAATGTTATAGCCTGAATTTGTCCAGTTTAACGGGACGCTTGTAGTCTTGGCAGTGGCGTTCGTGTCAACAAATGAAAGGTTCTGCAGGTTTTTGTACAAATTATATCCTGCGCCAAACAGATAGGTTATATCGTTGACTTCACCTTTGTATGCGCCCTGAGCAAGGTAAAGGTATGGACTGGATACAGTTGTGCTATTATTTTCGTTAAGAAAATAGTAGCCGGCAATACCAATCAATCCATCTTTTTCTTTGCCGTTGGCATCCTTGCCGTACTGAATAGTTGCGCCTTCAAAAGTCAGGTCAGAATCATAAACAAGGTTGTCAACCCGGATAATCGTATTGGAGACATCTCTTTTACCGATAAGCAGGTTTATCTTGCCGTCAAGAGCTGTGGGATGGCAGTCAATGAATGCCTCGTTGAGATAGATGTTTTTCGGCTGGAAAGTCCCTGTAAAGGTTTGATTTCGCGATATAGTCTCCTTTGTCTGATCATCACCTGTCGCAAGCTGGAAGCCGGAAGAGAGCTCTTCGTTGATCCAGACAGAGGCACCAAAACGGACACGGGTGCGGACGCGGCTGCTGCCGATTGTGTCGGCGTTACTCGTTTCTTTGGGTGAGATATGCTGAGACTCAAAACGTTCACGGACATCGCCATTCCAGTTCCAGTCAGCCGCGTCTGCGTTGTTGAACCCGAGGGCTGCGGCCAGACCGACTATCAATGCAACTTTTTTCATAACAAATTTTGGGTTGGTTTGTTTGACTTGATCATTAAAATTTCTGGATTTATTTCTCATATCTTCAGGTGCCTTAGAACGTACTATTTGTTTCGTTGAGGAATTGTTACAGGTGTGCAACAAGCTTGTGAACAAAAGGGACGGATGACGGGGAACAATTCATGACCGTAAAGAGGCTAAATTCAGCAACTGCTCTTGATTTTGGCGTGCATCCCAATCAATCTTGCGAGTCCGATATTCATCGTAATCGGGCACCAGACGGTTGTACTCACCTTCCATTAACGGCGATGAAATCATGAAATCAGCCGAAGCACGATTGCAGGCAATTGGAATATTCCAGACGACAGCCATGCGCAGCAGGGCTTTTACGTCCGGATCATGCGGCTGGGGTTCGAGGGGATCCCAAAAAAAGATCAGAAAATCGATCTCGTTGCTGACAATTTTAGCGCCAATCTGTTGATCACCACCCAATGGGCCGCTCTGGAGTTTCTTGATCGTCAACCCTAATTTGCGCCCCAAAGCATCGCCAGTTGTACCAGTAGCGTAGACAATATGATTTGCGAGAAGCTCCCGATTGAACATTGACCATTCCAATAAATCACGTTTCTTGTTGTCGTGTGCAACAAGAGCAATCTTTTTGTCTTGCACCATGACGATTTTTTTATGAGACATATAAGTTCCTCTCTTTATTCATTAAACTTTTTCGTCCTCACCGATTTGTGAGTGCACAAAGGTACTCTTCATAGTGTTATGTTACCGTTACAGGAGTGTGGCGAAATAGTGAACAATTTTTAATACTTTTTTATAGCTTCAGGTCGGTAACAACAATAGTTCCATGAAACCGTCTGTCAGGGAAGATTACCCGTCCTTTTGAATTAATGACAATATGGGGATTCCCTGATTTTTCCAGCAAGTGAAGAAGTTTCAGCAAGTCTTTTTTTTTGGAAGGTTTTATAATCATATCTGCCAGAGCATCAACTTTTTTGACGTCATGATTTATTAGTTCATCATGCAAATAAAACTCCGCGGTTATTTCCTTTTTTAATTCATCAAGTCGCAACATGAAGTTTTCCATTTAGTTATGATGCTGCATAGAGCTTCCTTCTTTGACCAGAAAATTTGGAGGATAGTTTTCTCACAAGGGAACAAACCCTTGATTTGAAACAATTAACCGATTTAGACTCGTTCAAAATGACTGTGCGATTATGTTTATCAAGAATCATGAACTTTACATTAGCAAGAAAACAAGTTAGTGTTGGGGAACGGTTAAGATCATGCAACAATTCTGTGAAATCATCAGTCGTAAGACTCTCAGCAGGCTTTTTTGCAACTCATAATCCAATTGCAGCAACGATAAATACGATATTTTTTGTATGCTTAACGTTGCAAAGAAATCTTAAGCAGGAAAAGGAACTTGTGAAAAAAAGAATACTTGATCGGTACGAACATACGGCCGACGATAGCGTTATTATTGATGTTGCTGCACAGCGTGTTGAGGATCTGTATGAGAACTTCGACAAGACGGCACCATATCATAAAAAGGATCTTGATGAAGATCTGGTCTATTATCTTACAGAGTGTGTGACTGAAATAGGTGGTGCGGACTTTGTTATCAGGTTTATGTTCGAGAGTTTTCCCTCTGAAGAGTTTATGCTTCGGGTTCGTACCAGTATCCACAAATATTTTATGTATTTGCGAGAGCTTGAGTTTGCCGCGATGAAAAAAATGCTGAAAACATCAGTAATTATTCTCATTTTTGGCATTGTTCTTCTCGGGCTCTCTCTCTGGGTCAATAATCTGTTTGCTTTTGAAAATAGCACCTCCTTTCTTAACAGGGTTCTTGCCGAAGGGCTTACGATTGTAGCCTGGGTCTCGGTGTGGGAAGCGCTTGCAACCTTATTGGTGAATTGGCCTCCGCATGTGTCACAGATAAAACTTTTTATGAAAATTGCTGAAGCTCCAATACAATTTCAAAAGCAATCGAACTCACTTTCCAGTGGTACAGTACCATAGGAACTATGCTAACATTGCAACATTTTACAGTGGCTTCAGCCGAAAATCAGATTTGACTGTCAGGCAAGAAGATGAAGGCGGGAAAACACATAATCAAGAGAGTCCTCATTCAGAATAATTCTCGAAAAGCCTGTTGAACCAAGTTTCGTTGGCCGATTGTCACGATCACTGGAAAATGTTGAACTCTGTTTGCCGTTATACCAGCAGACAAGCCTTATAATGCTTCCCTCAATTTCAAGAGCCGTGATGCCACGTTTTCCAATTGTGCAGCCTGAGTTGAAGAGACTTGGTATGGTGAGATTGTGGTAAATGCCGCTTCTAAGGCCGATTTTCTTTCCCTGCCGCGAACAACCTTCAAGTTCGATTTTCAACGACTCCATCTTCTTTTCAATTGCCGTACGTTTTTCCTCTTCAGCGGATGGGTAAATCCTGCAGAGTTGTTCTATCTTGTAGTTCAGATAATCTACTTTGGAAAGAGATTCAAACAATGGACGATGGGTATGTCCTATGATTGAAACAATTTTTTCCCGGTTGGAAAACTCATAAATTGATTTTTCAACAGCGAACCGTCGGCGGCTGTTGTAGGCGACAGAAAAGTTTTTTATACCAGCAGGCTTGGCAATGTAGCGGAGAAAAAAGATTGCTGCACGACTGACAAAAGGAAACGTCTCCCACATAAAGACAGATGCCTGATGGCCGTGAAAAAGCAGGAGAGTTTTATCGCGATAATGAAATTTCAGAGATTCAACCAGTGATGACGCGAACCGGTACTCTTTTTCCTCAAGCAATGCAGCATCATGGTTGCCCCAGGTTTTCCAGAAAAAGCCGTTTTTTTCAAATGTTTGAAACAGGTCATAAAAATAACTCCACTCTGCTTCAATACTGGCAAGCGGGAACTTCAACAGCTCTTCAATATCTCCATTGAGAACAAGGCTGTATTTTTTAGGCCGATAATATCGTTCGAGTATGCTTTTAACCAGTTCGGCATTTTTCCGAAATTCATCAAGTCGTCCGCCATTTCCCATGTGCAGATCGCTGAGGATAACAATCTTTGAAGATCGATCGAGATGAACCGACCTTGCTGTATCAAGGATCCGTTTTAGATGAGGATGCTTTCGTTTATGCAGCCACATCAGGTTATTTCCAAAACAGAGTGCACTGTTTGAGAATTCAAGCATTACTATTTTTTTAAGTGGACAATTAACCTGCAGAAGCCTTTTTTACTGAAGATCTGGTGAGCAAAAGAGCCTGACTGTTTGCCTTTGGCGCATCATTGTCAATGATCGAGTATTTTCCGTCGGCATTCATCTGCCATGCCTTGACATTATCGCTGAGGATCAGTTCAAAATCTGAGGTAACAATTTTGACCAGCGTTTTGTCAAACACAGGAAAAATCGCTTCAACTCGATTGTCAAGGTTTCTTGGCATCATATCAGCGCTTCCAAGATAAAGCTCTTCCTTGCCTCCATTATGAAAGTAGTATGCCCTGCTGTGTTCAAGAAAACGTCCGATAATGCTGATGACCCGAATATGTTCACTGACTCCGGGAATACCTGGTTTCAGACAGCAAATTCCACGAACAATAAGGTCGATTTTCACTCCTTCACAGGAGGCCTTGTAGAGTGCCCGGATGGTTTTGGCGTCAACCAGTGAGTTCATTTTCATGATGATTCTTCCGCACTGTTTTTCCCGGTTCCATTCAATCTCCCGCTCAATCATCTCAATGATCCTTTTTCGGGTGTTGATTGGTGAGACAAGCAGCTTTCTGTATGTGGTATGTTTTGAATACCCGGTCAAAGCGTTGAAGAGTTCTGCAACATCATTGGCGAGCTGTTCATTGGTCGTGAAAAGGCTGTAATCAGTGTAGAGCTTTCCTGTTGACGGGTTGTAGTTGCCTGTTCCCAGATGGAGATACCGTTTCAGTTTCTGTTGCTCACGCCGCACAATCAGGGTAAGCTTTGCATGGGTTTTCAGGCCCGGCAGACCATAAGCAACATGAGCACCGACATTTTCAAGTGCCCGCGCCCAGACAATGTTATTGCCTTCATCAAATCTTGCTTTGAGTTCTACAAGGACAGCAACCTGTTTCCCTGCTTCGGCAGCCTTCATCAATGCCTTTACAATCGGAGAATTGCTTCCTACTCTGTACAGCGTTTGCTTTATTGAAAGCACTGCAGGATCAGCAGCAGCCTTGTTGATTAAATCAACGACAGGCTGAAACGACTCGAAAGGATGGTACAGGAGTCTGTCTTCAGCTCTGATTGCACTGAAAATATCCGTCCCGAACTCCTCCTCAATCCGGTTGCAAGGCACAAAAGGTTCATCTTTCAAGTCCGGGCGCTCTATCTTCAGAAGATCGATCAGGCAGTTAAATCCGAGCGCACCGTCGATCTCATACACATTTCGCGGGGCGACATTGAGATTTTTCATGAGCAGATTCCTCATCGAAGGCGGCATTGCTGTTGTGATGTCAAGCCGGACGACCTTTCCGTAGCGACGTGACCGGATTCCTTTTTCGATGGTCTTCAGAAGATCGCCTGCTTCATCTTCCTCGATTTCTATATCAGCATCCCGAATCAGTCTGAAAAAATGTGACTGTATAACCCTCATTTTCGGAAACAGGTGACCCAGATTACTTTCAATAAGATCTTCTATCCAGACAAACCGTATAATTCCGTTATCATTATGAAAGCCCTTGATATTGTTGAGCTGGAGAAGTCGGGGGAGGATGTCCGGAACTTTTACGCGGGCAAACTTCAATCCTCTGCTTTCATCGTCTTCCAGTTCAACGGCAAGATTCAGTGAAAAATTTGACATGAACGGAAATGGATGACCTGTATCGAAAGCGAGCGGGGTGAGTACAGGATAGATCTCCTTTCTAAAATAGTGACTCAAAGCCTGTTGCTGTGTGGCGGATAATTCAGAAACTTTAAGAAACTCTATACCCTCCCTTTGCAGCGCAGGTAACAGATCGTGATAAAAGCACTTGTTTCTTTCACTGAGCTGCTGCAAGACAATCTCGCGAATCTTTTCAAGCTGCTCAGAAGGAGTATAGCCGTCAATCGTTCGATCCTGAATGCCTGCCTCATATTGATCTTCAATACCGGCAACACGGATCATGAAATATTCATCAAGGTTTGAGCTGAAAATCGAAATGAATTTTACTCTCTCAAGAAGTGGGTGCGCCTGAGGATGACGTGCTTCTTCAAGTACCCGCTGATTGAAAGAGAGCCAGCTCAGCTCCCTGTTGACATAAAAGGAGGTATTGAGAAAATTCGGAGCAGGCGCTCTTACTTCTGCGGGCAGCAAATAAGGCAACTGCTCCATTAATTCCTGTGGTTGGCTTACCATTTATTTCTTCAGGAGGTTATTAATTGTTCATAAGACCATTCTGTGTGCCGCACCATCTCTCCCGTTACCAGAAAAACAACTTCATTGGCGATCCGGGTTGCATGATCAGCCATCCGTTCGATATACCGTGAGATGCTTAAGGCGGTTATAAGTTGGTCAACATCCGAATCCGGTTTTTTCATGAGTACGGTAACTCTTTTGAAAACTTTTCGATGTATGGAATCAATATCTTCATCCATGGCACTGACACGTCTGGCAAGAGTGCTGTCTTTGGAGATAAATGCTTCGATCGACTTGTTAACCATTTCGCCTGCGTGCATACAGATATTTTCGAACTCAAACGATTCGAGCATTTCAGGACTGATTTCCGGTATACGGTCAATAATATGAAGAGCCAGATCTCCTATATGCTTCAGTTCATCATTTATCTTGATAATGGTGACAATTGCACGCAGATCCATGGCAACCGGCTGCTGCAGGGCGAGAAAAGCCAGACAGCGCTCCTCAAGGTTGACCTCAGCCACATCAATTTCATTTTCAACAATTCTGATGTGGCGTGCGCCATAATCATCATGATGTCTAACGGCATGAAGGGCATCAAGAAAATCTCCCACTACTTTCCCTGAAAGTTGAGCAAGAATCTGGGAGAGTTCTTTTATAAGAATATGAACCGGGCGTTCTGACATAAAGTGAGGATAGTTTTGTTAGCTGAATTTTCTGGAGATCTAAAATATTTTATTATCGATTCTAAATCATCCAGAGTGATGATCGAACAAGAGTTAGTTGGTGAAATTAAATGTTCCTAATCTATGACCATCAAGCTTAACAAGCAATGGTGCCTCTGTTACAACTCTGAAACATTTATAGCACTCGTTGTCACTCTTGATGGATGAGTGTGTCGGGGGATTTTGATTTTTCAATATTTTTGAGCGAGATTTAACATAGTCGTAACAATCCGTTCTTGCGGGTTTTCTATCTTTTCCCGTTTGAAATCTTATTTTCGGAAACATTAGTATATCTGGACGATACACCATTGTCATTTGTTCCATCAAAAGTGTTTTTCACCAAAGGCGCAGGAAGGCACAAGGAATATGAGAGAGGCCCGGATTGAAAAATGGGACCTGGTTACCGTATCAAGGATGAACGTGAAGGTATATTATAAATGCATTCTAATGGAAAAAACATGAAACAGGTAACTTTTCAGGATGTGATGGGCACTTGTGATGGAAAGGAGGACATCGATTGTTCAAACAAGGGGTTAACGTCACTATTCGGATGCCCCAAAAAGGTCAAACATTTCAATTGTTCAGGGAACCAACTGACAACATTGGAGGGGGCGCCTAAAAAGGTGAAAGGAGATTTTAATTGTTCTGGTAACCTGTTGACCTCACTTGAAGATGCCCCTGAGGAAGTTTATGGAAATTTTGATTGTTCCAATAATCGATTGAGATCACTTGATGGCAGTCCGCTGTTTATTATGGGCGATTTTTCTTGTGCAGGGAACCAGTTGACATCGTTGAAAGGTGAGCATGATGATTCAACTGTGGCATGCATTCTTGAAGGCTGCCCGGAGGTCGTTGAGGGGGATTTTAATTGCTCCAGAAACAGGCTGACCACTCTTGACGGAGCGCCTCATCTTGTTGGTGGTGATTTTGATTGTTCATATAATCAGCTTGTTACACTCAATGGTGCGCCAAATAAAATTCAGGGTGATTTTGAATGTTCAAACAATCAATTGACCACTCTGGCGGGCAGTCCTGATTGCATTATGGGGGATTTCTCTTGCGCAGGCAACCGGTTAACTTCCCTGAAGGGTGGAGTGAGAGACGTTTCAGGCAACTTCGATTGTTCAGGAAATCAACTGACCTCTCTCAAAGGGGCCAATAAAAAGGTTCATGGCATCTTTAATTGTTCAGTGAATCAGTTGACATCACTCAAAGGCGCTCCCGAAGAAGTTGATACGTTTCTCTGTTTCAGCAATCAACTGACATCGCTCAAGTGGTCTCCGGAAAAAGTCAAAGGGCATTTTGATTGCTCAGGCAACAAGTTGATTACCCTCGATGGTGCTCCTGAAAAAGTGAAAGGAAATTTCAATTGCTCAGGAAACCAATTGTCAACGCTTGAAGGGACTCTGAAAAAAGTTGGCGGTGATTTTATTTGCGGGAAAAATGCACAGCTTTTTGATGATCAGCACGTTCGGGAAGTTTACACGGTAAAAGGGAACTGCATCTCATAACGTCTCACAACATGAAGCTGGCAACAACGTTCATTATTGTTGCCAGCAAAGAGCAATTAGTGAAAGGCGTTGGTCAAATCTCCTGCCTGAGACCGAATGCCGGGTAACGGCTCAAGCTCAAACCGCTTTGTTATTAATTTCAGGATAGAGGTTGTGTCGTAATAAGTGTGATCGACAAAATGAGTTTTGGCCCAGGGTGATATGATAATGGCTGGAATACGTATGCCAGGTCCCCAGCGATCACCTTTAGGGGGAGCAACATGATCCCAGAATCCGCCATTTTCATCATAGGTTACAATAATTGCCATTTTTTTCCATTGAGGACTTTTCTGTAAATCATGGACTATTTCTGCAATATGGGCATCTCCAGACATCACATCGGCATATCCCGGATGTTGGTTTAGATTACCTTGAGGCTTGTAAAAGACAACCGACGGTAATGTCCCAGCCATAATATCTTTCTTCAAATCCGAATAATCCTTCAAATGCAGTTTTCGTTCCTCTGAGCCCGCTACGGTTGTTGGATCGAATCGTTTAAAGTAATT
>JBAXFV010000043.1:0-11424 GCA_037139755.1 Chlorobiaceae bacterium | reverse complement strand
TATGACACTGCGCTGGAATACCTGAACCGGTCGCTTTCGATTCAGCAGGAAATCGGCGACAGTGAGGGTTTATGTACAACACTGTTCAATTTGGGGCAGACCCATGAGCGAAAAGGAGATCGAACGTATGCAGAATCCGTATTGGTGAGTTCTTACAGGTTGGCCATACAAATGAATCTCTCTGAAATATTAAAGGCACTGGGAGTTCTGGCACCTCATTTTGGCTTACCGGAAGGGCTTGCTGGATGGGAGATGCTGGCGAAACAGATGGACGAGCAACAAGAACAATCATAACTGCCATGAGTTCTGAACCGGGGAACATTATTGAAGCCTTTGCACCTCCGAAAGGTGATGAAGAGCTTGAAAAGGGATTTGCCGCGATTGTTGTGGAGCAGCCGAAATTGCTCGATGAGCTGGGAAAACAGCTTGTCACTCTCACGCTTGCCATTCCGGGTCTGTTTGCAACCATCCTGAAACTCACGAGTGGTGATAACGCGGTTCTTCAGTTGCGTCCACTTGTTTTCCTGGCCTTTTTTTGCTGGTTTGTTGCCTTGATCCTCAGCCTCTGGAGCCTCATGCCGCGCAAATGGGATGTTGACCGGCAGATCGTGCGACGCCAGGAGCCTGCGGCAAAAGGTCAGCTCTTGAGCATTGAAGAGTTCTTTTTGAAAAGCGCCCTCTATAAACGATGGTTACTGATTGCAGCAAGCCTCTTCTGCTTTATCGGTATCTTTCTTGCGGCGTTTAGTATTTTTCAGTAAACAGGATAACCCAGATAGAGCTATGACCGAGCAGAAAGTCCGACAATCAATCCGATGCTGGAAGTGTAAAAATGTGTTCACTCTGCTTATCGACACGGCAGGCAATCCAGAACTATCTCTGACCTGCCCATTCTGTGGAGCCTCGATCCATATCAACCTTGCGCAATTTCCGACAACAGTCACGACAGTGCTGAAAAACGTCGGAGATCCCCAGCCGAAGGAGATGACCGTGTTCAGGCTTCCTGAGATCATTGAGACAGAGCAGCCCGATAAGGTGTAGCGATTGCAATCGTGAATCTTAATCTTTTGAAGCATGAAATCATACCACAAAGAACTCTGGCTGCAGATACCTGCAAGAATGGATTTTGTCAATATCACGAGCGACGTTGAGCGGGCTCTTCAGGAGAGCGGTATTCAGGAGGGTCTCTGCCTGGTGAATGCGATGCACATAACCGCATCAGTCTTTATCAATGATGACGAACCGGGGCTGCATCAGGACTACAAGCGGTGGCTTGAGGAGCTGGCTCCCCATGAACCGCTAAGCCGCTACCAGCACAACCGAACCGGAGAGGATAACGGCGATGCCCATCACAAGCGCCAGATCATGGGCCGGGAGGTCGTTGTTGCCATCACAAAAGGGCGGCTGCATTTTGGTACCTGGGAGCAGATTTTCTACGGAGAGTTTGACGGCAAGAGAAAAAAACGGGTACTCATCAAGATTATCGGCGAATAAACCCCATTGGAAGTCTCTTTCACCTGCCCATAATGACTTTTACTACAGGTTGACTCAAGAGGACTTTGTCAAGCCGGGTAACCTGCAGCTCTCCAGGCGTGTCAATTTCTGCACCAATGACGTTCACAATGCAGCGATAGTGATATGGTCCGCTATTAAAATCGTAATGATGATTTCCGCCACTTCCGTCGAAGGTAATGGAACCGTTACGCAGCACTATGTCCGGTTGTTCAGTCGTTTTTTTATGTACAGGCCAAGCCGAGTAACGGAACTTATCGTCAGAAAGGCGATCAATACGAATCCGAAATTTAGCGGTTTTCCATTCAAGAACAGGTTCTGCAACGTCCCGCAAGCTGCTGTGTAAATTGCTGTTGTCAGCTTCAATCAGTTGAGCACGCTTGCGCTTTCCCTTTTCTGTCTCATAGTTGATTGCTGTTATTCTCCCTTCCTCGTCAAGCCACAATGATCCGTTTTGGAACATAATTCCTCTCCACCCCATCTCTGACCAATCGGATGAAGCTCGGGACGTGGAAATCGCTGTTACTATTTTTTCGTCAATGATTTCATCATAAACTTCCATGAATTGTCTTGAGTTGTCTATGCTTGAAAGGGGAGCCCTTCGTTGTAGCGGGTACGACACTACATTAGCCTAAGCCATCCGGTCTTTACTGGCAACAACTTTTATGAATTGTTTGACCGTGTTTTCAAAACTCTATTCAGCACTCCAAAGAGGGCAGGAAAAGGAAAGGATTATTGCACAGGCAAGTATTGTCGCTGTAATCAGTTTCATGCTTATCCTCACCAAAGGTGTCAATGTATCTTGTTTGGAAATCTGCTTTACCTTACTTAATGGGAAATGGAGAGCTGACCCCTTATCTTCTATCATAAACTTCTGACCGATGCGGTTCATTTTTTCAGCCTTGCTTTCATGTCTTCGACAGTCTCTCCGCCGATGCCAAGATTAGCATCCTCCTGTTCCCTGATCAGCACGGTAAAGTAAGCAGGTGGTATACTGGTTACCTCCGATGCTACTGAAGTTAGACGATGGATAAGATCCCGCTTCTGTTCGAGGCTCAGTTTGCCTCCCTCGAGTGTGATAACTGGCATGTCTCTCTCCTCTCGCTTCTCTTGTTATTGTTGTCCGAATGCGGTTACAAATTCATTGCCGTGAAGAAAGATACTAAGCAATTTCAGCAGGTTGCCAAAATTCTTTCCTGTCAGGAAATGAGCGGTCTCAGCGCAGTAAAATATTGCCAGAAAGCTTTATTGGGAGTCAGCATCAAAACGTCTTTTAGAACTACGTGCTGCTTTCACCGTTCTTGAGTTCACGCACGCCAAACTCTCGGCCCGACAGCGGAGGGTGGGTCAATGTCGGCATTCCCCGCATCATCGGCCTCGCTTTTTTGAACCGCTTAGGCGTGCGCATCTTTAACGACCTGCCCGTCATCAACTTCGTACTCAGCGAGCAAGCCAAAAGTTTTCTGACCTCTACCTACGCATTTACCCTGGCAGCCAACTTTTGGCCCTTGCAGAATTACGAGGCAAATATCAGGGAAGTTCATCAACCCAAAGGTGGTTGCTGGCGCAAGTGACGAGGTCTTTGAGACGGAGTCGCTTGAGAAGATTTTTCGCAATCAGGGCCAATCGTGGCCAGTCACCTTACTGCCTGGCATAGGTCACATCCAACTCACACTTAATCCAGCCGCTGTCAGCGCCATAGTCACAGCCATAGAGAAGAGGTAAAGTACGGTCTAACTGGCGGTTCAACGCGGGCAAAAATGATCCGCATTTTTGCCGGTAAACTTTTTCGTTATCAACACATAAGCAAAGGAGATGCGCCATGATACCGGAAGTACTGCCAGAATTGACGAAAGCGGATGGCGTAGTTGCCATTACGACCTTGGGAGAAGACGGACCTCATTTGGTCAACACCTGGAATGCCTATTTGGTAATGTCCGAGGATGGCCGCTTGTTGATACCTGCCGGTTACATGAACAAGACTGAGGCCAACGTCGCGTATAACCCCAATTTAGTCATCACATTAGCAAGCAGCAAGATAAAGGTACTACACGGTACGGGCGCAGTTTGTTTGATTAAAGGTAAGGCGAAGTTTATCACATCCGGACCAGAGTTTGATGTGCTGAAGAAACGGTTCGACTGGTTGCGCGCGACAATGGCCGTAACAATCGATTCCGCGACCCAAACATGGTGATTCTCGTTCATCGTCTTGTCGGATGATGGTTCCGCATTATTTGACACCGACTCTGATTCATGGGGCATCGCCAATAAGAGCATAAGCCTCATGCGTGATGTGATCGCCGCAGATGCTTAGATTTTGCCTGGGCACATTGGTTCGTAAAAACAAGAAAAGCCCTGATTTTACAGGGCTTTTCGGACTATATAGGATAGTACTGGACTATCATTTGGCGGAGAGGGTGGGATTCGAACCCACGGTACACCGAAGCGCACAACGGTTTTCGAGACCGTCCGATTCAACCACTCTCGCACCTCTCCGTATTTTTTATAATAGCTTGGCCTGTGTCTTTATGCTTTTCTTGATTGTTTAAGCCTTGCAATAAGTGATCACTTTACCTCTATAATGGCAGTGAAGTTATGAAAATCTAAGTCAATTACCTTGCGGTTTATTTTCTGAGCATGAATCTGCTTCAATGTTATACAACATTGTTCCCGAAGCAACGAGCAGATTGAGGTGAACATGGTGAAAATTAAAGTTGCCCCGCAAGAAAAGAACAATAAAGTCGTCCAATCTTGCAGCAGACGTGTAATAAACAAACAAATAATCAAAAGTGTATACGATGAATCGATCTTTCAGTTGGCGGTCATTTACCAGTTTCGGGCTTTTTCTCTCTTTCCTCATGATTCTCGTTTCTGGAGTTATTCTCTATATTTTCCCTGGCAGAGCTCCCGGTTTTGTGTGGGAATTGTGCGGACTGAGCAAACCAGCCTGGCAAAACCAGCATATCATTTTTGGATTTGCGTTTTCCATACTTTCTCTCTGCCATCTTTTTTTTATCAACTGGAAAGCTTTTTTCTCTTATCTGAAAAGCAAGGCAAAAACGGGATTACAGAGTCCCGGAGAACTTCTTGTGATACTGGTGCTCTCCCTTTTATTTGGTTTCGGCACCTACTTCAAGGTTCAGCCATTTTCCGGAATCCTGGAGCTTGGGAAAAGCATTTCCAACTCCTGGGACAATAACGGGAAACAGGCGCCTGATAAACGGGCTGATGCCGAAGCGCACAACGGTTTTCGAGAGCGTCCGATTTAGAGCCAATCTCGCATCTCAAAGGGAAAAACACAAGCAAACAAAAAAGCCTCTGCTGGTTTCAGAGGCTTTTTTGTTTGCTTGTGTTTTTGAGCGGGAAACGAGACTCGAACTCGCGACCCCAACCTTGGCAAGGTTGTGCTCTACCAACTGAGCTATTCCCGCTTAATGAGTGACAAATATAAAGATATTTTTTTTCTGTGCAACTTCTCGATGCATTTTTTTACAGAGAAAGTTCCCGCATTATGGTTTCCATATCTTTGTCGCCGCGGCCTGAGAGATTAACGACAAGAATGGCATCTTTTTCCATGCTTGGTGCTCTCGTGATTGCATAGTGCATGGCATGGGCCGATTCAAGGGCACAGATAATACCTTCGGTTTTTGCAAGCGTCTCAAGAGCAGAAAGCGCTTCACTGTCGGTCACAGAGGTGTAGGTGACCAGTCCGAGTTCCTGAAGATAGCAGTGTTCGGGGCCAACACCGGGATAATCAAGACCGGCAGAGATTGAGTGGGCTTCCTGAACCTGTCCGTCTTCATTCTGCAAAAGTTTTGTCAGGGCGCCGTGTAGTACTCCTGGTTTCCCCAGTGTCAGGGAAGCTGCATGTCTTCCCTGAAGCCCTTCTCCCGCCGCTTCTACACCAACAAGTTCAATTTTGGCGGCATCGTTCAGAAATTCATAAAACATGCCGACGGCATTGCTGCCTCCGCCAACGCATGCGGTGATGACATCGGGCAGTTTTCCTGCCTGGGCAATAATCTGCGAACGGGTTTCATGCCCTATGACGGACTGAAAATCACGCACGATCATGGGGTAGGGATGCATACCGACCACCGAACCGATAATGTAAAAGGTCTCTTCCGGGTTATTCATCCAGTCACGGATTGCTTCGCTTGTTGCATCCTTCAGGGTTTTTGAGCCGCTTCCAACCGGGCGTACCTCTGCACCAAGCAGTTTCATGCGTGCAACGTTCGGTGCCTGCCGCTGGATATCCTCCTCACCCATATAGACGACGCATTCAAGATCGAAAAGGGCGCAGACGGTTGCTGTGGCTACTCCGTGCTGCCCGGCGCCGGTTTCAGCAATAACCCTTTTTTTGCCCATGCGCCGGGCAAGCAGTACCTGACCGAGCGCGTTGTTGATTTTATGAGCGCCGGTATGGCAGAGATCTTCCCGCTTGAGGTAAATTTGCGCTCCTTGCAGAGTTCTGCTCAACCGTTCGGCATGATAGAGAGGGGTTGGTCTCCCGACATAATCACGGAGGAGTTGCGCAAGAGTCGATTGAAACGTGGGGTCATCTTTTGCCCTGAGGTATTCCGATTCAAGATCGGCGGCATTTTTAACCAGAGTTTCAGGGATAAACTTGCCGCCGAAACAGCCGAAATGTCCGGAGGAATCGGGAGCGGAATAAAGTGTCGGCGCCATGGAAGAGAAAAAGTTAAAGAATTGTCAACGGGGTGTTTGCACTGCCTGCAATCACAGACTCTTTGCAGAAAATACTGACCGCACGATTAATAAAATAATATATTTGAACTTTTATAAGCGATCATAGCACAATACTGTACCGGAGCATTACTTCATTGAAGTTTATCAGACAAAAAACCGCGTTTCTCATCATATTCTGCCATGTTCTGCTGGCAGTTCCTCTTTTATGGTGGGGAGGGTTGTCTGCTGCTGAAAAGTCGGCAAAGCGCAATCCAGTCGAGCCGGTTGCTTCGCTTTCCAGAACGGACGGTCTGACAAGTACGGTGTTGTTTGCTGCCAAAGATTCGGTGATCTACAACATCGACAGGCGAACAATGGAATTGTGGGGGAAGGTTCGTATTGACCATGAAGAGAGCAGTGTCAAAGCACCGAAAATTATTATCGACCTCAATACCTCTTTGTTTCATGCTTTCGGTACCGCTGACTCCTCGAAACAGCGAGCAGAACCGGCTGTTTTTAGTGATCGGCAGGGGAGTTTCAATGCGGAAACAGTAACCTACAATTTTAAAACAAAACGTGGAGAGACAACGAACGTTTTGTCTGCTTCCAAGCAGATTATTTTTAGCGGAGAGCAAGTTACACGGCTTGAAAACGGTGAGCTGAAGATTCGTGAGGGTACGTTCACTACTTGTGATAATCAGTCACCTCATTACTGGTTTTCCTCCTCTCAGATGACGGTTATTCCTGAAAAGAGGATTATTGCAAAGCCTCTGATTATGTATGTCAGGCCGGAGATTTTTTCTGCACGCCTGCCCGCTCTTCCGATTCTGGCGCTGCCCTATATGATTTTTCCCTTAACTGAAGCTCGATCGTCTGGTTTTCTTATGCCCGGTCTCGGCAATAACAGCCGTATGGGCTACTATTTGTCGAATTTGGGTTATTTCTGGGCCATTGATGATCAGATGGATTTAAGGCTTGATGGGGATATATCGTTTAATGGAGGCTGGCGTCTTGGTGAAAGGTTCCGATATAAAAAGACGAATAGTTTTTCGGGTGAGATTTCAGGAGAGTACAAAGAGTATACTGCATACAGAGACTGGAATGCCAAAATAATCTACAATCAAGCGTTTGATTCTTCTACCAGATTTGATGTCAACATCCAGCTTCAGGACGCACCACAGAGTTACGATCTGAATTCGATGAATTCGATAACGATGGTAACTCAGCAATCCAATGCTCGAGCGGCTCTGGCAAAAACGTTCAACGAAGAGAACAGTATTGCCGCGATTACCTATAATCGTTCCGAAGATTTGAGTACTCTCAATGCCACACAAGCTATTGATGCTTCGTTCTATCAGAACCGTCTGTATCCCTTTCGTTCTGATTTTCCAGTTGACGACTGGAGATCGAATGTGTCATTATCGACCGGAACATCCTTGAGCGGGATATCAACATCGCAGACTTCTTCTGGTTATTCAGTAAATGCCAATATCGAGTTGGGGTACTACCGAGAAATTGCGCAGGGTTCCAAGGTACTTTTTACCCAGGGAGTCAGCTTGCAAACATCGCAACCAGTCTCTGGATTCTATAGCAATGGGATGACCAATGGCACAACAGTGTTTGTTCCCCTTCGTCTGCAATCAACCCTGTTCCGATATTTCAATGTTAATCCTGCCGTAACTTTTGTCCATTCCTTGTTTCCGGATGGAGCGAATAAAGATGTTTCAACAACAGTGTTTGCTGTGGATGCAAGCACAAGGCTTTATGGTACCCTTGAGTCAGGATTTCTTGATAATCTTTTCGGGCTCCATTCGTTGCGTCATACCGTTATTCCAACCATCACTTATCGATGGAACCCGGCGTTTTCAGGGAATCGGTATAATTGCTATCAGAACATCTATGACTGGACCGATCCTCAACTGTTCAACCGCCTTGACAACACGACTTACGCAGGGATGCCTGAAGGGCAAAGTATGGTTGGCATTTCTCTTAAAAATCTTGTTCAAGGTAAAAGAAAGGGTTCTGAGTCCTCCGTACCTGAGAATGGTTCTTTTTCCGGAGAACAGGCCATCCAGCTCCTTTCCCTAAATGCGACGACAGCTTACAACTTTAATGCTGATGCTTTTCATCTGGCACCGCTGATCTTTACGGCATCAAGCAATGTTCTGTCGCCGAATCTTCTTTTCAGTTCAGGTGCCATGTATGATATTTACAGTTATGATCGGTTGACCGGTTATAGAATCAATCGTTTCAACAACGATGATGGTAACGGATTATTTCGTTTTATCAAGGGATTTTTGAACATGAGTCTGAGTCTTCAAGGGGGGCGTGAAGCGGGTTCTTCTTCGTTGCCATTGGTGTCAACAACACCGTCGGCTGTCTTGCCGAATGCTTCACAGTCAATATTTCTTGACCGGTTTAATCCGAACTATTTCAGCCGAATTGATTACCGACAGCCCTGGCAGTTTCAGTTTTCCCTTTTTCTGCAATCGGACAGAAGCAATCCGCTTGTGCCAGTTACAACATCGCTGATCAATACATCGGCAGCAGCGTCGTTGTCAAAAGAGTGGCAGATGTTGTTGAATACCGGGTATGATCTTCAAAACAAAAAGCTGGCTTTTCCCCTGCTCTGTCTTAATCGCGATATTCATTGCTGGCAGATGAGCTTTCAGTGTATTCCGTTCGGGCAGTTTCGGAGCTATGCTGTCCAAATTGGTCTTAAAGCTCCATGGAGCAATATCAGTGTCAAAGCAGGGAAAGGAGCATATTAGTGCTCCTCATGGAGTGTCCGGAATCAGGTCAAGGATCAGTGAGAGCCGGTTGTTAAACTCTTCATGGGCATCATGGTGGATACAGTGTGATGCTTTGGGGATGATATATGCTCCTGCCTGAGGAAGAAGCTGCTGAAATTCAGGGATAATCTTGTGAGGCGGGAGTGCTATATCTTCTGCTCCCCAGACCAGAAAGGCAGGTCCTTTGTAATTGCAGGGTTTTGGAAGGTGATCGAGCCTGAAATCGAGGGGACGTTTGGAGGGTGAGAGATAAGAGAACTGCGCACCTCTGTCCTGGAGGGGCATGGTGAACTGGTTGATCAGCTTGTCATCAACCTTGCTCTGATTAAAATATGTTGGCATGAGGCTCTGACCCACGGCAACAGGATTTGCAAAAGCGGCCAGAAGCATCTCGCCAATGAGAGGTGAGGCGACGAGACCGAAAAACAGATTGCTCATGCCATCCATCGTGTCTCCAAAAAGGCCGGAGGGGTTGACGAGCACAAGTGCCTTAACTTTTTCGGGCTGATGATGGGCAAAGTAGACTGCGCTTGCTGCCCCCATGGAATGGCCGACAATAATGACTGAATCAAGTTTTTTCAGCAAGAGGAACGTTTCGATTTGTGAGGCGAACAGTTCGAGACAGTAGCGCACATTGGGTTTTTGTGATTTGCCAAACCCGATCAAATCCATGGCATAGATTTTATTTTTACGGGTAAACTCCGGAATATTCAGATCCCAGTGTTCTATCATTCCACCATAACCGTGGAGAAAAAGAAGTGGAGTTTTTTCAGCGTTGTCCTCTCCAAATTCCTGGTAACGGATTTTGGCTTCGTTTTCAGCAGATAATTGCCATAGAAAATATTGATCTTTCGCCGTGTTGCTCATAATGAAAACCTGTGAAATATTCAGAGTGGAAAAAACTTATAGGCCAATATACCCGTTACTACCACAATAATTAAAAGATATTGTTTAATATCAGAGAGGAGGACTGAATTTGTCCTGCTTAATAAACGTCAATTGATATGCTTCAGGTTTCCCGAAAATTTGAATATGGGCTTCACGCGGTTACCTACCTGGCAACGAAGGGTCAGGGCAGGGTTGTTACCGTCAAGGAGATGGCTGATGATATTGGCTTTTCACAGGAGTTTCTTTCCAAGGCGATGCAGAGCCTCAAGCGGGCGGGTATCGCCTCCTCGGTTCAGGGGGTGAAAGGCGGCTATACCCTTGGCAGGGAGACTGTTGAAATCACCGTCGCTGATATTGCGCTTGCCATTGAAGGAAAGCCGCATCTGGTTCGCTGTGGTGTGAAGGCGGAGAGTTGTGAGGTTTTTTCTTCTTGCCATCACCGGGGTTATATGGGCACTCTGCAACTTAAAATTCAGGATCTTTTGGGGGCTACCACCATTTACTCGCTCTTGCAGCAAATAGCCCCATGAGCACCTCTCAGCAAAAAAGTTTTTTTGATGAGCTTCATTCTGTGTTTATTATCACCGGGTTTGGTGGTATTCTATATTGAAGCACTTCCCGTTCGATCTTTACCTGAAACCAGATGACACTTCATTATGACCATTAATAGGCTCAGGAATTCAGCCGTTGCTGAAACGAGTCTGCCTGATATTATCCTCAAAGGCATCAATACCCATAATCTCCGAAATATTTCGGTTTGCATTCCCCGCAACAAATTTGTTGTGTTGACTGGGGTCAGCGGATCGGGTAAATCAAGCCTCGCTTTTGATACCCTTTATGCTGAGGGTCATCGCCGTTATGTTGAATCACTGTCAGCTTATGTGCGGCAGTTTCTTGAACGCATGCCCCGTCCCGATATCGAAAGTGTTGAAGGAATTGCTCCCGCCATTGCTATTGAGCAGAAACCCATCCCGAAAAACCCGCGTTCAACAGTGGGCACGGTATCGGAGATTTATGACTATCTCCGACTGCTCTATGCCAGGATAGGCAAAATCTATTCTCGCGACACCAATGAGCTGGTTCTGAAGCATACTCCCGATGATGTAAGCCTTCATGCAGGTTTTTTTGAGGAGGGCACAAAGTTTTATGCAGGGTTCTTTTTTCCCGCTCATCAGGATGCAGGCCACCACAATTGCTCGGTGCAGGATGAAATTGCGAATCTCCTTAAAAAAGGTTTTTTCAGGGTTGTCGCAGGGGATGAGATTCTTGATCTCAACCAGGATGCGGCATGCAACAGGTTGCTTGAAATGACGATAGCCGAGCGTTCAAATCTTCTTGTGCTTGTTGACCGTTTTGTGGCGCGGCATGATGACAAGATTTTCAGCCGGGTTTCGCAGGCGGCGGAGAGCTGTTTCAATGAATCGGGAGGGTATGCTGTTCTTAAGGTCGTCGGCGGGAAAACTTTTCTCTTCAGCGACAGGCTCGAACTGAATGGCATTGAATATCAGGAGCCTTCTCCCCAGCTTTTTGCCTTTAATTCTCC
>JBAXFV010000042.1:0-12152 GCA_037139755.1 Chlorobiaceae bacterium | reverse complement strand
TGGAGGCATTGGCTCAGGAGTTTCGTTTGCGTGCTACAGGCAAGAAGAACTCGCCACAGATTTTTGTGACCACGCACCAGCCCTATTTTGTAGATGCGCTGGCGCCCGAGGAGGTGTGGCTTCTGGAGAAAGGTGCTGATGGATATTCAGTCATACGACGAGTCTCCGAGTTGGAAGTCGTTAAAAACCTCGTGGATGAAGGGCTGCCTTTGGGCGGTCTCTGGTACAGCGATTATCTTGAAGCGAGGTAACTATGCATATTGAAATACTGGTCGAGGATAGTTCTGGCGCGATGTTGATGGAGGTGTTGGTCCCGCAACTTTTGGGGTCACAAGGTGAACCGAATACCTGGCGCGTACACGCCTACAAAGGTATCGGTAAAATCCCTAACGACATTGGAAAAAAGGCTGATCCAGTCAAACGGATTCTGCTGGATCAGTTGCCCAGGCTGTTGCGCGGGTATGGCAAAACACCTGGAATTGATGCTGTTGTCATCGTACTTGATACGGATAAACGTGACTGCAGAGCATTCCTTTCTGAGCTGAAGGTCCTTGCGGATGGATGTAAACCAGTGCCGAAAACCATCTTCAGACTTGCTATTGAGGAGATCGAGGCATGGTATTTCGGCGATCAGGAGGCATTGTTAGCCGCTTATCCCCGAGCCAGGCAGGATGTGATGAAAAATTATGTTCAGGATAGTGTCTGTGAAACATGGGAACTGCTCGCTGATGCTGTGCATACAGGCGGTTCATCAGCCATCAAGAAAGCTGGCTGGCCTTTACCGGGGCAGGTAAAGCATGAATGGGCAAAAAAAATTGCGCCGTTTATGGATACGGATCGGAACGTCTCTCCCAGTTTTTGCAAGTTCCGGGATGGATTGCGCCAGCTTTGTGCTGGTTGATTTTGTGATAAAGGGGAGTGAATCCGTTTTCATTTGCGGCCAAAATGTCGTTCCTCTTGGGGCTTTAATTCAGCTTCCCCGGTTCATTGATGGATACTCCATGGTTTATTGAATTGCTATAAAGCAAAAACAGTTTTCAGTGCGACATCAATTTTTCTCATCTCTTCAGTGGTCAATTCGCCACGAACATTGACCAACCTGAAGCGATGATCTATCGGGCGGGTTTGGAGGCAATCAGCTATGGATTGCTTTGACAGACCATTTTTATTACTCGGCAGAATCTCCACATTTGTTTTTATACGACATTTCTTTTCACTCCAGGCGGTGATGGGTACAACTTGTATCACCGGAACTCGCTCATTATAAATGTTGTTCGTCACAACGACACAAGGCCGAATCTTGCCTGTTTCGGAACCTTGGGTCGGATCAAGATTGACATCAATGATGAGGCCGCGCTTCAAGTCAGTCATTCGGGCCATCCTGTGATAGCAGTTTTGGTTACTTCCTGTAATTCCGCGTCTTGTTCATAAATTTCGGCATACAAATCCGCCGATTGTTGAAGCTCTTGCAGTTCAAACTGTTCTGCCATGCGTAGCAGAGCAGCCTGAACCATTGAACTTTTGTCATTAAATCCAAAGCGTTTATAGCTGTTTAAAAAATCGACAAGAGGCGGCGAGAGACTGAATTTTGCCTGATGCATCATCGTGGTGTTAAAAGACCCTGAAATAAGACCCTGCTTTAGGGTTAATTATAAGGGACTTCTTTCAAAGGTCAAAATTTTACTGTTACTTTAAGGCGTAGCGGTTAGAGGTGATGGAATTTTTTGGCAGATAAGCCGCGACTTGCTGTCCGAATTTTCTGACATGAAAAGTCAATTAAGCCTGAAGCAGTATGGAGAGGAATGAACAACAGGAAAAGCAGAATTTACAAAACGAAGCCATTGGCTCTAAAACCGAAAAGCAGCCTTATGCTCTTCAGTTGCAATCAGCAATAGCTCTGCATCAACAGGGGCGTTTGGCTGAAGCTGAGGCGCACTATAGAGCGATTTTGCAGGTACAGCCACACCATGTCGATGCCCTGCAGCTTTTGGCAACCCTTGCGGCACAACAACAGCGTTATGTCGAAGCTGTCGAATTATTTAATAAGGTACTCAACATCAATCCACTGTATGCGGTGGCTTATTCCAATCGCGGGTATGCGTTACGTGAACTGAAACGGTACGAAGAATCGGTGGCGAGTTACAATAAGGCTCTTGTACTCCAGCCTGATTATGCTGACGCTTATTATAATCGCGGCATTACCCTGGAGGAGTTGATGCGCTACGAGGAAGCGTGTTTGAGTTACGACAACGCTATAGCTCTGAAGCCTGATTATGCTGAAGCCTGGTCCAGTCGAGGATTTGTGTTACATGAGTTGAAACGATACGAAGAAGCGCAGTTGAGTTTTGACAAGGCTTATGCTCTCAAGCCGGACACTGATTTTTTGTTTGGCAACATGCTGTATAACAAGATGAAGATGTGTGACTGGAGTGGTATCGACAATCACCTTCAGCACCTTGTGGCAACAATTGATTCCCGTAGAAAAATTTGCGCACCATTGACGCTGCTTGGACTTTTTGATTCTCCCTCATTGCAAAAAGCGGCGGCAGAGATTTTTGTGCAGGAAAGATTTCCGGCAAGTCACGCGCTTCCAGCCATTCAAAAGTATGCCCGGCATGATAAAATCAGAATTGGCTATTATTCTGCGGATTTTAGGGATCATGCAACGGCGTATTTGATGGCCGGGTTATTTGAACAGCACGATCGATCAGCGTTTGAGCTTGTGGCGTTCTCATTCAGTCCTGACAGAGGGGATGAGCTGCGAAAAAGAGCTGCCGTCGTCTTTGACCAGTTTCTTGATGTGCAAGCCATGAGAGATAATGAGGTTGCACTACTCTCAAGAAAGCTGGAAATCGATATTGCTCTTGATTTAGACGGGTTAACGACCCATTCTCGTCCAGGTGTCTTTGCCTTGAGGGCGGCGCCAATTCAGGTCAGCTATTTGGGCTATCCTGGCACCATGGGAGCTGAGTATATCGATTATCTTATTGCGGATGAGATAGTTGTCCCGAAACAAAACTTGCCGCACTATACTGAACAAATTGTTTGTCTGCCCCACAGTTATCAGGTAAACGATTCCAGGCGCGTTATTGCGGAGAAGGTGTTTTCTCGGGAAGAGTTGGGGTTGCCTGTAACGGGGTTTGTTTTTTGCTGTTTCAACGATAGTTTCAAAATTACCCCGTCAACGTTTGACGGCTGGATGCGAATTCTCAGGCAGGTAACAGGAAGCGTGCTTTGGCTCCTTCATGATAATGCCACAGCAGCAGGTAATTTGCGCAGGGAAGCGGTGCAGCAGGGTGTTGAGGCGGAGAGAGTGATTTTTGCCAAACGGATGCCTGTTGCAGAGCACCTCGCACGGCACAGGGTTGCCGATCTCTTTCTCGACACACTTCCTTACAATGCACATACAACGGCAAGCGATGCGTTGTGGGCTGGCTTGCCAGTGCTGACCTGTATTGGTGAATCCTTTGCAAGCAGAGTTGCGGCAAGTTTGCTCAACGCCATTCGTTTACCGGAACTCATTACCTCGTCTCAGGAGGAGTACGAAGCCGTTGCGATTAACCTTGCGACACATCCGGCTCAGTTAGCCAGACTCAAGCTGAAACTGGAACAGAATCGCCTCACGACTCCACTGTTTGATACGCAGCGTTATGCCAGAGACATCGAGGAGGCTTATACTGTGATGTATGAGCGATATCATGCGGATTTGCCTCCCACACATCAGAATAAACAGGCGGTGACCGATATGCAACATCAGTACAATGCCTTCCCTTCAAACAGCTCCGGATCAACGCTGGAGCCATAGAGGTAGATTCCCCAATGCAGATGAGGTGCCGTTGAGATGCCGGTGTGTCCGACCTTGCCGATAACCTCCCCGGCCTCCACCAGTTGGCCTTCATGAACGGTGATGGCCGAGAGGTGCAGGTAGACTGAAGTGAGCCCTTGTCCGTGGTCGATGATGATGGTGTTGCCATGAACCTGAAACCCCCCGCCAACAGTTCCAGTCAGGATTACGATCCCTTTCGCGGTGCTTTGTACCGGTGTTCCCTGGGGCGCTGAAATGTCGATTCCTTTGTGGTAGCTCTCCACTGGCCCGCCGTTGTAGGAGCGTTTCAGGCCGAAGAGGCTGCTGGTTTCACCGTGAACGGGTCGGAGAAAGAGCCCTGAAAAGAGCTTTTCGGGGCTTTCGGTATGCAGGGCGGCTTTTACCCTTGATTTTTCAAACGCAGTTGCCTTCAGTTCAGCTTTGGTCGAATCAAGGGTAATCTGCTGGATGGCGCGGTTGTTTGGCATGACGGAGACAGGAATCTGCTCTTCGTGCGCACCCGCCCGCACCCGCAAGGCGTAGCTGCCCGGAGGAGTGAGGTTCTCAACCGGTACAAGCGCTCTCCACGAGGTGCCGGACTGGCGAAACATCCGGTAGCGCTGCTCCATGAACCACAGCTCAGGTTCAGAGGTGGTTCCGGTGAAGGTGACCGTAAAAAACTGCCCTTGCTCGCGCTGGTTATGGTCAACGGTAAGTTCAACTGGTCCCTTGCCTGTTCCGACGGAGACGGTCGTCAGCATCATCAGGAGAAGCAGTGGCAAAAGGAGATGCTGGAGTTTCATGAGCAAAGAGTTCAGTGAAAGGTGAGGTCGTAGAGCGTTTCATGGAGCTGATTTCGTATCACCATTCGTTCTTCATGCAGTTCCACCATGCCGCAGGTAAAGTCAGGGTGTTCGTGCCGATTCACGAAGGCTGGCAGTACCACAAAGTGGATGCCGTTATGCAGCGCATAGCCCCCGTAATGGTAGTGGCCGCTGAAGCAAGCCTTGACCGCCGGGGAAGAGGCAACCAGTTCGGTAATCTCCCGGTGATTCCAGAGCAGGCCATGTTTCTGGTCAGTGGTCTCTGGCAGCAGCGGGAAATGACAGACAACAATAACTCTCTCTCCATGACGATCAGCCTTTTCGAGCTCCTGCTGAAGCCACGATTGCTGCTGAACTCCTACAGCACCACAGTAGTCGTGCTGCTCAGGGTGTGCGCGAAAGAATGCAAGAGTCTCTGCGTCTTCCGGTGTTTCAGGTATGCGGAGTACCGAAACATCCATGCCGTCAAGCACGATAAATCGGAATCCCTTAATGACGAAAGCGTAAAAGGGTGTTTGCAGACCAAGAGCGGCCATAAGCGTCTGTCGCGGCAGGGCAAGGCAGTGGTTGCCGAGAACGTGGTGGATCGTGCCGTGAAAGGTGTTGAGGATGGAGCTGACTTGCCGGAACTCCTCATTTTTATAGCAGTCGCTTCCTTTGATCTGGTCGCCGAGTTGCAGCAAAAAATCGATATCGTGACGTTGCCAGTAATCCAGGCAGGCGGAGAGATCTGCGGCAGTTTTGGCTGCTGCCGCAGGCTCGTTCTCCGTTGAAAAGTGGATATCGGTGATGATGCCGAACCGGACGAGCGTTTGGTTGCTGGAGCTTGCCATCAGTCGCTGAATTCGGAGAGATATCGTTCCATGAATTCGTCGAGATCACCGTCAAGCACGGTTTCCACGTCGAAGCGCTCGTAGTTGGTGCGATGATCCTTGATACGCCGGTCGTCGAGCACGTAGCTGCGGATCTGGCTCCCCCATTCGATTTTTTTCTTTTTGCCTTCGATCTCCCGCTTTTTGGCATCCTCTTCATCTCGCTGGCGCTGGTAGAGCTGGGCCATCAGCATTTTCATGGCGCGCTCCCTGTTCTGGAACTGTGACCGCTCCTCCTGGCAGCCGACCACAATGCCGGTTGGAAGATGCTTGATGCGCACCGCAGTTTCCACCTTGTTGACGTTCTGGCCGCCCTTGCCGCCGCTGCGGAAGGTCGACAGTTCAAGATCCTCCTTGCGGACATCAATTTCAACGTCGGGAGGTGCCTCAGGGTAGGTATAGACACTGGCGAAAGAGGTGTGCCGCCGGGCATTTGAGTCGTACGGGGAGACGCGGACCAGCCGGTGCACACCGTTTTCAGCTTTCAGATAGCCGTAGGCGTAGGGCCCCTGAATTTCAAGGGTTGCGGTTTTTATGCCCGCCCCGTCACCCTCCTGATAGTCGTCAGTATAGAGCTTGAACCCTTTGCGCTCCGCCCACCGCATATACATCCGGTAGAGCATCTCGGCCCAGTCCTGTGCCTCGGTTCCACCTGCTCCGGCATGAATGGTGATCAAGGCATTTCCAGCATCATCCTTGCCTGAAAGCATGTTTTTGAACTCAATCGCCGAGATATCATGCTCAATGGAGGCGATTGTTGTGACAAGTTCTTCACCAAATGATTCGTCCTCAAGTTCTATGGCAATATCGAACTCATCCTGACAGAAGCGAGCTTTTTCTGCAATCTTGTCGTACTCTTCTGTCCACGATTTGTGTTCGTTCAACTCCTTCAGGATTTTGTTGGCTGCTTTCTGGTCGTTCCAGAACACCGGGTCGGTGGTCAGTTTTTCAAGGTCGTCGATTTTTTCCTTACGTTCATCGACGTCAAAGATACCCCCGTAACTGTTCGAGGCGACGATGAATCTCCTGCAGTCTTTCTTTTTGTGGTTCAAACATGACTTTCTTCTGCTATTTTTTGATAAATAAAGTGATCTCCCTAAAGGAACAATTTTTTTCAGGAGAAATCAAAGGTTGCCGCAGAGGTCATGATTTTATCGCTCTTTTAACTTTGAATACGTATCTAAGCAAAAAAGTAAAGGAGTTTTCATATTTTCCTTTCTGTTAAAAAAAACAGGGAGCAGCGCCGGCACTGTTAATCCGGAGGAACTGCTTTATGGCCGGGATTCTCCCGGGTACCAACCAGAGATTATTAATGATGAATAATGCATTTCGAAGGGCGCTTCCTCAGTATTGCAATCAAACGTTTGATGGTCGTCAACGGGTTGTCATAGAAAAGGTCTCGCCTGAACTTGATGGGGGCAAGTACCCGGCGAAAGGGATTGAGGGAGAGAGTATTACGGTAGAGGCAGACATTTTTGTTGATGGCGCCGATACCATCGTTGCAGAGCTCTGTTTCCGGCCTGCCGGCAAGCCAGGGTGGCAGCGCTCCCCGATGCTCTCTCAAGGCAATGACCTGTGGAAAGGATCGTTTACGGTTGCTCTTCCCGGTCAATACGAATACACGATTGAAGCAAGGGTCGACCATTTCGAAACATGGAAAAAGGGATTGGTCAAAAAAATTGATGCGGCTCAGGATGTTTCTCTTGATCTGCAGATTGGTGCGCTTCTTGTCGACAAAGGGGTTGAAAGGGCCGACGCCCCCGATGCCGGGGAACTCGCTCTCTTTGCTTCTCAGCTCCGTTCTGACAAAAGTGCCGAGGCCGCTGCGGCTGCGATTGATGCCCGCCTTACTCTGCTGATGGCGCGTTATCCTGACAAGGATTATGCCTCCATGTACGATAAAGTGCTTGGCCTGACGGTTGAGCAGAAAAAGGCAGGATGCAGTGCCTGGTATGAGCTTTTTCCCCGTTCATGGAGTACGGAACCCGATACTCATGGCACGTTCAACGATTGTCATCGGCTGCTGCCGATGATTGCCGGGATGGGATTTGACGTTGTATATCTGCCGCCGATTCATCCGATTGGCCATACCAAGCGGAAAGGCAAGAATAATGCACTTGTCGCAGCTCCTGGAGAGCCCGGAAGCTGCTGGGCGATTGGCAACCGTGATGGAGGGCACAAGGCGGTCCATGCTGAGCTTGGCACTGTTGAAGATTTTGCTGCATTTGTTGCGGCAGCAGAGGAGCATGGGATCTCTATTGCTCTCGATATTGCTTTTCAGTGCTCACCCGATCACCCTTATGTACAGGAGCACCCGCAGTGGTTTACCTGGCGTCCCGATGGAACTGTGCAATTTGCTGAAAATCCTCCAAAGAAATATGAGGATATTCTTCCCATTAATTTTGAGTCTGCCGACTGGCAGAACCTCTGGATTGAGCTGAAAAGCATTTTTCTCTTCTGGATTGGCAAGGGCGTGAAAATTTTCCGTGTTGACAATCCTCATACGAAAGCCTTTCCTTTCTGGGAGTGGGCTATTGCATCAATACGAGAGGAGCACCCTGATACTGTTTTTCTGGCCGAGGCATTTACCCGTCCAAAATTGATGGCCCGCCTTGCCAAGATTGGTTATAGTCAGTCATACAGCTACTTTACCTGGCGCAATACGAAGTTGGAAATTCAGGAGTATATGATTGAACTGACCACATCTCCCCTGAAACATTTCATGCGGGCAAACTTCTGGCCAAACACTCCTGATATTCTCCACGAAGAGTTACAGAAAGGCGAACGGGAAAAATTTATTATCCGTCTGGTGCTGGCTGCAACATTGTCGTCAAACTACGGGATGTACGGCCCTGCTTATGAACTCTGCGAGCATCTTCCCGTTGAGGGCAAGGAGGAGTATCTCAATTCCGAAAAATATGAAATCAGGCAGTGGGATCTGGACCGGCCAGGAAACATCCGCGCAGAGATTACCCGCATCAACCGGATCAGGAAGGAGAATCCTGCCCTGCAGCAGACCGACAATCTCACCTTTGTGCGTATCGAAGCTTCTCCGGGCGATGAACACGACCTGCTGATGGGTTATGTGAAGCGATCGGAAGATGACAGTAATATCATTCTTGCGGTGGTTAATCTTGATCAGTCACACACACAGCGAGGATGGCTCCGCTTCCCGCTAGAACTTTTCGGTCTTTCTCCTCTCCATCCGTTTACGGTTGAGGATCTGCTCAACGGGAATCGCTATCAATGGAACGGTGAGTGGAATTTTGTGGAAGTGAACCCGTTCAGCATGCCGGCGCATATTTTCCGGGTAACGCTTGCCTGATACAATTTATTTCTTAACGCATTTACTCTTTATATCTTTAACGAACTCAACATGTATCAACCCGAACCGCTCTGGTACAAAGACGCAATTATTTACGAGGCGCATGTCAAGACGTTTTATGACAGCAACAATGACGGTGTAGGCGATTTTCAGGGATTGCGCCAGAAGCTTGGCTACCTGCAGAGTCTTGGCGTTACCGCAATATGGCTGCTGCCCTTCTATCCTTCGCCGCTGCGTGATGACGGGTACGATATTGCCGACTATATGAGCGTCAATCCCGACTACGGTACGATGGAAGATTTCAGGGAGTTTCTTGAAGAGGCCCACACTCTTGGGCTGAAGGTTATTACTGAACTGGTGGTGAACCACACTTCAGACCAGCATGCATGGTTCCAGCGCGCCAGGAAAGCTCCCGCAGGATCACCTGAACGGAATTTCTATGTCTGGAATGACGATCCAAATAAGTATTCTGAAACCCGCATTATTTTTCAGGATTTTGAGGTTTCCAACTGGACCTGGGACCCTGTTGCCGGTCAGTATTACTGGCACCGTTTTTACCATCATCAGCCAGACCTGAACTTTGAAAACCCGGCAGTCCAGAAGGCGCTCCTCGATGTGCTCGATTTCTGGCTTGGCATGGGTGTCGACGGTCTCAGGCTTGATGCTGTGCCCTATCTTTACGAGGAAGAGGGTACCAACTGCGAAAACCTTCCCCAGACCTACGACTATCTGAGGGGACTGCGCTCCTATGTCGATGAGCACTACCCCAACCGTATGCTGCTTGCTGAAGCCAATCAGTGGCCCGAAGATTCTGCGGCATATTTCGGCAAGGGCGACATGTGTCACATGAACTTCCATTTTCCCCTGATGCCGCGCATGTACATGGCGCTTGCCACCGAAGACCGGTTTCCCATTATCGATATTCTCGAACAGACCCCGGAAATTCCGGAGAACTGCCAGTGGGCCTCATTTCTGCGCAATCATGATGAACTGACGCTTGAAATGGTTACCGACGAGGAGCGTGATTACATGCGCCGGGTTTATGCCAATGATCCCAGGGCCCGTATCAACCTTGGTATTCGGCGCCGCCTTGCCCCGCTTATGGCCAACGACCGCCGCAAGATTGAACTGATGAACATCATGCTGCTCTCCCTTCCCGGCACTCCGGTGCTCTACTATGGAGATGAGATCGGCATGGGCGACAACTATTATCTTGGCGACCGTGATGGTGTCCGTACTCCCATGCAGTGGAATTCCGACCGCAACGCAGGCTTTTCACGCGCCAATCCACAAAGACTACAGTTGCCGGTTATTATTGATCCTGAATATCACTATGAAGCGGTCAACGTCGAGGTACAGGAAAGCAATGTCAACTCTCTGCTCTGGTGGATGCGTCATGCCATTTCAACGGCACATCGTTATAAATCCCTCAGCCGCGGGACTATTGAGTTCTTGCAGGTGAGCAACCCCAAGGTGCTGATTTTTATTCGCCAGTTTGAGGATGAAACCATGCTTTCGATTATTAACCTTTCTAAAAATGCCCAGGCGATAACGATTGATCTGTCCCGTTTTGATGGATTTATTCCCGAAGAGGTCTTCAGCCTGAACCGTTTTCCGAAAATCAGGAAAATTCCCTATATGGTCGCACTCGGATCCTATGGTTATTTCTGGTTGAAGTTGATCAAGGATGAGGAAGAGGTTGATACTCGCGCATCTCTCAAAAACACTTTTGCCACTGTCTCACGCTGGCCGGCTCTTTTTACCGGAAAAAGCAAAGAGCAGCTCGAAACCGTGATTCTGCCACAGTACTACAACGCAAGTCGCTGGTTTGGGGGCAAGTCGCGCAATATCATGCGCATTTCCATAGTCGACACCATTCCTGTGGCAGGGATGACAAAGGCAAAGCTGCTGATTACCGAGGTTCGTTATTCAAGTGGTGAAAATGATCTTTATCAACTGCCGCTCTGTTTTGCGCCGCTCTCTTCAATCAGCGAATCGGACGACAACTTCTGCAAGAGAGTTATTGCAAGGGTCGTGATTGGCGATGAAGAGGGGTATCTGTGTGATGCAACCTTTGACAGTCGTTTCCTGAACCAGCTTTACTCCATAGTCACCGGCAAAGAGACATGGGAGGGCAAGGCAGGTCTTGTTTCCGGGCTGAAGTCGTTGAAGCTTGATGCTATCAATGAAAGCATGACTGGCCAGGAGCCTGAACCATTCTTGATGGGTGTTGAGCAGACGAACACCTCAATCAGGTTTCACAACGATCTCTGCCTCAAACTGTACCGCCGCATTGAAATCGGAGTCTCTCCCGAGGTGGAAATGTGCAGCGCCCTGAGCGATCAGACCACGTTTACCAATCTTCCCTCCTACTTTGGATCGCTGAATTACGACCAGAGCCGCACCAGCCGCTACTCGCTTGGTATTTTGCAAAATTATGTTCAGAACGAAGGTGATGCCTGGCAGCTTTCCCTTGCTCATGTGCAGCGATATTATGACGACCTCCGGGTAAAAATCAAGGCAGGCGTGGCCCTTCCGTCGCTTTCGGCATTGAGTGGCACTCCTGTGCAGCTTCCTGAGATTATGCATGAGCTTATTGGCGGCGTCTACCTCGCTATTATTGAAAAGCTGGCAGAAAGAACGGCCGAAATGCACCTCTCACTGGCCTCGCTCGACAGTGATCCGGCATTTGCACCTGAAGCCTTTACCACGTTGTATCAGCGTTCTATCTATCAGGCGATGTGTGAGCAGGTGAAACGCGCAGTTATTATGATACGTGAACTCATGCCAAAACTGCCAGCCGAGCAGCAGCAGCTTGCCACTCTTTTTGTGCAGAAACAAAAGCAGATTCTGCAGCAGTTTGATCCAATAAGACTTGAAAAAATTGATGCACTGAAAATCAGGATTCATGGCGATTATCATCTTGGTCAGGTGCTCTTTACCGGTAAAGACTTTGTGATTATCGATTTTGAAGGTGAGCCATCCCGCCCGCTGTCAGAACGCAAGATAAAACGTTCAGTCTTCCGTGATATTTCAGGGATGCTCCGCTCCTTTGATTATGCGGCCTATAATGTGTTGCAGAGTCACTCCATTATCCATCCTGAAGAGAGAAATGGGCTCGAGCCCTGGGCCGATCGCTGGAGCTTCTTTGTTGGCCAGCATTTTATTGACAGCTACTTCGAAAAGACAAGGGGCAGTGATATTGTTCCCGCAGATCCGAAACAACGTGAACATCTGCTGCGTGGCTACCTGATGAACAAGGCAATCTATGAGCTGAATTACGAGCTTAACAACAGACCTGAATGGGCCTCTATACCGCTGAAGGG
>JBAXFV010000041.1:0-12157 GCA_037139755.1 Chlorobiaceae bacterium | reverse complement strand
GTGCTCCTTTGGAGAGCGGTGACTTGAAGGCAAAGAGCGCGGCTTCAACCTGGTGTGGGTTCAGGTCAACGGTGGCGTCTTGTAGTGATGCTGTGAATTTACCCTGATCGTCAGCGGCACGGCTTCGCGTGAGCTCGTAGGCAAAGTATTGCGCGTGGTAGCTGGTGAGGGATATGCTCATGGTGTCAGGACATGGATGACGTACGGCACTCTTTGATGAACAATAAAATCACTGACAGGGATAAAGGAGTATCAATATAAACAAGGGCTATAATTTAAAGCGCTTGTGCGGTTTATTTTCTTCAATAATCACGCTCATCTGGTTGCTTTGCTTTTGCAATGAACCGTCCATGCCGGAGCGCGGAGCGGCTTCCGGTATTCCGGAGGCGGCGGAGCTGCGTGCGGGCGGCAATGGTCGGCGGGGCTGGGCAATGCAGTAGCGAAGGCGGGCTTTTTGCTGGCTGAAGCTTGCAGGGTGCGGCGGAGGGTGGTGCAAAAAGCGTGACTGAGCGGGCTGGACTGCGGTGAAGGGACTTGATGAAACTGATTTGATGGGACGGATGGGACTTATTTTGTGTTTTGTTGCGAAGGTGGCACTGCGCTTTTGAGAAAGTCTGCTGGCCTGCTGTTGCTCAGTTGCTCTGAACTACCCATGCCCCGAAGCTATGTGGCTTGTGTCTATAGGTTAGGGATAAAATAAATGAAGCCTCTCCTCCGCCAACAGTTGGGAATTAACCCCTTAGAGAAATTAAATGTGTCCATTATTTTTCTTGCAATTTTATTGGTGATTTAGTGCACTCTCTTTGTCAACAGGTAAGAGCACCTATTTTTATTGATTCCATCTATAACGTATACTTTGAATACGTCAGGAACGGGAACTGGTATATCTGTTTTATCTCGCACAGTAAATACAGGAACACCCCAGACAGTTTTTTGAGGCGCAACCTGCACTTCACGTCTAAATGTTTGTACTCCATACCTTGTACGTATAGCTTCCCCATGGGTTTCATAGACTGATGCGGGCTCTCTGTAATTTCCACCTTTGGTTCTGAAAAGCTCTTTCCCTGATTCATCGGTGATTACATACGTCCAATTAATACCGTTTGCCATATCCCATGTGGCACCAAGCAATTCGACATCAAGCATTCCTCCCTTTGGTACTGTAGCAAACAAAGCAGCCTCTTGATCTGGGGGCAATAATTCGTTTTTTGCCTGTTCCTGAGCGGCACTGAATCTTTTTTCGTAAGACTCGTACTCAAAATTCATTACTCTTGCATGATCTTCTATTACTTTAACCCTATAACTTACAATATCTTCTGAGGCGATTATCAGTCGAGCAGCCATCATTATGACAAGTAAAATAAGTGATACCTTGAGCTTCATGTAAAAACCTCCATTGAAATGTTAGGTATGTTATGTTGATTTGAGTTGGTTTTTAGAAAGACCATCCGGCTTTAATTTCAAGTCATTTCATATTCTCTGTACCAACAGAGGTCTAAAGTGGACCCCAGTCGGCAGACAAAAAGTGGCTGAGTTTATGTTGGTAACCTCCCTATTCATGCAGCGAGGCAGATTATGCCTCTAAAGCTGTTGATCCCTTGTTGTGGTGCTGCCGTCAGTGTGTTGCGGGTGTTTACTTGGTTTCACTGCTCGTTCAATTGCCAAGCGCATAAAGCGTTGATATGGAATTCCAACGCGTTTTGCATTAATGCGAACAGCGTCTAACAACTCTTCAGGCAGCCGGAGACTGATTGATGTATCCTTGCGTTTTAACTCAAAACGCATTGGCACCATGCCTGAAAAATCATACTCGCTCAAGTCGGCAGCCTCTACGAAAGCTTCGGCTTCGTCGTCAGTCTTGAAATCAGGGAATTTCTTTTTCATGAGCTTTCATCTCTTTTTTGTGCATATAGCGCGCACTAATCGGTCTGATCAGGAGCGTTTCGCCATTGTTCCTCAACGTAAAAACGATAAACAAAGGACGCTTTTTGGTTGTCCGTCCTACAGCACGGAATCTCTGTTCTTTGCTCGAATGGAAAACGTCCGGTGCCACTAATGGTGTCCCTAAAAACAAGCTTTCGATTTCAGCAATCGAGACTCCATGCTTTTGACATTTAGCGCGATTACCGCTATCCCAGTCGAATCCATCAAATTTCATCCGTCTTTCTCCACAAAATACGCTTATCATTTTGCATATACAAATGCAACTCTTACTTCATCGCGCTCTTCTGCTTATCGGTCACGTCAACAAAGAGCAATCCAGAAAAAGCGGAGCGAGATGGCTCTTACCGCCATAGCTTTTCAAACCTTGCCGGATTTGATGCAAAGCCGCAAGCATGGCGGAGCATGTGAGGATGGCAGGAATTGGGGGAATCGGACTGACAATAGCGATAATTCTATTAATTCACATTCTTTTTACTCATATTTACCACAAATACGAAAGATTTATTTTCTTTTTTACATCTTTTTTCATTTATATTACTCCAACAACTTTAATAATGGAGAGGTGATTATGGAAAAAGAGAGTCAGCCACAACCAAAGAGTTACACGCAGGCGGAGCTTGATGCTGCAATACAGGCGCGTGTTGATGCTGCGACTTCTGCGGCCAAGAGTCAGTTTGCTGGTGTTGATGTGGAAGAGTATCAACGCTTGAAGGCTGCTGAGACAAAGCATACTGATGATGCCCTGCTGGCGAAGGGGCAGTTTGAGCAGCTTCTCAACAATACGGTGAAGGAAAAAGATGCGGTTCTTGAGAAGGCTCAAAAAGAGGCGGCAGATCAGCTCAAGGAACTCACTTCACAACTGGAGCGGAGTGAAGTAGATGCCAAGCTGCTTGCCGCTGCACATAGGGCACATCGTCCCGATCAGGTTGCGGAGCTTCTCCGTGGCTCAATCAGGTTTGACCCGAAGAGCGGCGTTATGGTGGTGGACTCATCCGGCAATCCGGTAGTCAAGAACGGCAAACCGGTCACGATTGATGAACATGTCTCTGCCTTTCTTGAAACCAACCCTCACTTTCTTCCAGCGACTCCGGGAGGTGCAGGAAGCCAGGGTTCTGCCGATACCAGCTCTTCGGGTGCTGCAGCCGGTACCGGCGATCCGGTGATGACCAAGCTTCAGGGACAATATGATGCTCTCAAGACGGGAAGAAAATAAACTCATCGAACCTCAACAATAACGACCATGGGACTTATTTATGACGTGTCGGCAGGTGACGAACTGTCGAAGCTTGTTCTTGACAATGTGCGCAAAACTGCGCCGATTCTGGATTATGTTCACTTTTTTTATCAGCCAGGTGGTTCGGCGCTGATTCGATCGGACGCTGATGTCAATGCCAATGCTCTTTTTCGTACTATCGCGGCTGATTTTGCATCGAAGACTGATGCTGCTCCGAGTTACGCAACTTATGCGCTAAAAATTCTTGGCAAGACGATGCGCCTTGACCGTGCTTATGAGGAGCGTGGTGGAGATGTGCCAAGCGAAATGAAGCGTCAGCTCGCGGGCTTTGGGCAAACACTTGGCCGCAATCTCAGCAACTACATTGTTAATGGTGATGCAACGCAGACTCCTGCCCAGTTTAATGGTCTCAAAAAGATTGTTGCTTCGCTTGGCACCAGCCAGACACTAACCGCCACCGGCACCAATGGCCTTCAGGTGTTGACGGGAGTGAGTGATACTGCGGTTTCCAGCCAGCAAAAGTTTGTTGAGGCGTTGCAGGTGTTGGTTGGAAGTGTTGTCAATGGCGCTCAGCTTTTGGTGATGAACAGTAGTGTGTGGGGCCGCTTGACGACTGTTGCGGCTGCGCAGTGCACGACCACAACCGATCAGTTTGGCCGCAGAATGATGACTTTTGCCGGGGTGCCGGTTATTCATGCTGGCTACAATTACGATGGTACTGAAGTACTGGCACAAACGGAAACGAAGGGAACCAGCACGGATTGTACCAGTGTCTATGCTTTCCGGTCTGATGAGCAGGCATACTTTTCGTTGATGACCACGAGAAACGGGATGAAGGTGTATGACATGGTGATGAACGGCAACTTTTATGAGCTTACGGTGGAGTTGCAGGCCGATTCACAGGTGTTGAATAATCGGTCGATTGCGGTGCTTCCTGGTGTGAGGCTTGGGTAATTGAGCAGGCAGAAGGGTGTTTTATTAATAGTTCAGTATCACAAGAGGTTATTTATGGCGATGACTACTGGTTCCTGGAGTGACGTGGTTTGTACTGTTCCTGCGCTGATGCGCTCCATTGGTGACGGTAGAAACTCTAAGCCTCTTCCTGTTGATACGGTGGAAGATTACCCAATCCCTGCTGACGCGACTTACGTTATTCTCCGCTGCATTATTGGTTCATACTTTGCTTATAAATTCAAGAGCGCGACTGATCTTGCCGACCCTCAATATTATGATGGCGGCCCCTTTCTTGACTTCTGCGCTCTTGGATCAACCAACATAGAAAAGATACCCAAGGGTGCCACGGCTGTTTCAATTATTACGGGTGCTGAATCGCACGTTACCATGTCTTTTCGTTAATCGTTGTTATCATTATGGCTTATTCGACTGATGCCGATTTGCTGAAGTATCAGCCTTATGTGTTTGAGCATGGGATGAGTTCTTTTGCTGCCTATCATGCTGATGCGGAGGCTGATATCAATCGGGATATTCAGATTCTCTGGCTGCCAGCACAGTCCTCTTTTTTTTACCCCTGTTATCCCTTGATGATTTCCGGCCTTCCCTTTGCTGAGTTTGATGCCACCAAGCTGAACCCGGCTCAGTGGATGAAGGCTTCTGTGTTCAAGGTGCTGGCGGCTTATGTGTTGCCATCGCTGGCGGCCTCTATTGGCGGTGAGGGGTTTGTGGCAATGATTGCTTTTTATGAACGAAATTACGTCAAAGAGTTGGAAAACGTCTTTTCTGCTGGTGTGCAGTATTTGAGTGGGTCGGAATACGCTGTCATCTACGCTAAAACGCCGGCGGAACGTCAGCGTCTGGTTCGATGAAGAGGAGTAAGGGATTCAATGAAGCGCTCGCTTCAAAACAGTTGCGGGGGTGGAATACGAAGGGGCAGTTTACCCCGGCGGGTGCATGGAATACCCGTGTGTATGTCCGCCAACTGGCAGGGCTTTTTTGGGATATTGAACTTCCTGGCAGCCGGAGCCTGAATATTGTTGGAACTGGCGCTATCATTATCAACTGGGGGGCTGGCTCAACGTATCAGGTGACGTTTGAGTCGCTGGTGTATACGACGGTTTACGCTGATCCTGGTCGTTTTGATCTGGTGATTAAGGGTGATGTTCACCGGATTACAAGATTCTCGAATGCTGGTTATCCTTCGCTTTGTGGTTCGGTCAAAGGGTTCGGGAATCTGGAAAGCCTGAGTGAACTTGAGCTGGTTGGGGGCAATTTTACGGGTGAGCTTGCTGTCGCTGGTTGCCCGTTGACGCGCCTTTTGATTCCTGGTTCTGCGGTGTCGGGTGACTTTGACAGGCTGCCTGCAACGCTGACGGAGATTGATCTTTCGGGGGCGACTGGTTTGCGTGGTGAGTTGCTGAACATCAGCCGGTTTTCCGGCTTGCGGAGCATTGATCTTTCAGGAAGCGGTGTTCAATTCAATGACTATGATATCCCTACGATAACCACCTGGAGTGATGGTATTCATCTCAACGTCTCTAATCTCTCCTTGTCTGAAGAGGGAGTTATCTCGTTTCTTAATCTCTGCTTTCTTGCCAATATCGAAAACGGGGTTCTTAATATCGCTGGCAATAACAGTGGCTTGAGTGCGGAGAATGTGCACGTTGCGGACGATTTGAGGCAATCATATAACTGGACGGTTTTTTGTAATGTGGCGAACCCTCTCCCCGGCGATGATTACCATGGTGGCATTCTTGCTTACCTCTATCAGGAAGGCGATGCCGGGTTTGTGGATGGTGAGTTTCACGGTATTGTTCTTGCACCCACAGACATGCAGCCCATGGCATGGAGCAATGTTACTGATGCTTTCTGTGGAGCGGCGGCGCTTGCTCTTGGGCAAGGCAACCTGAATACCGATGCCATTCTTGCGCAAGCCGGGCACACAAGCAGCGCGGCGAAGTATTGCCAGGACTATGTTTCGCCGGACGGGTTCAGTGACTTTTGCTTGCCGACTCCCAACGATTGGTTAAAGATTACAAGCAACTATGAGGCCATAGGGGGGTTTGTGCACCCTTCTTACTGGACTTCTGCGGAGGTAACCGATGATGGCTTCGAATACCTGGCGTATCTCTTTTACTTCCCTTACGATGGATGGGAGGCTTATTATGATTCGGAGTTGAAGAGCGAAGCCCGAAGCGTGAGGCCAATACGATACTTTTAAGGCAAGGGATTATGGAACGCAACGACTTTTTTGGTCTTTTGGCCTCGGGTGTTATTGGCGCACTCACGAACATTCTTCATGCCCTGTATCAGAAAACATTGACCGGCAGGCGGGAGCTGCTGATACGCCTTGGTGTGTCGTTGCTGGCAATTTTTCCGGCTTACTTGCTTGTTGAATACTTCAAGATTGAAAGAAATCTCGCGTTTATCGTCGGCTATATCGCCGGGACGCTGGGGGATCGGGTGATCAGTGAAATCTATCGGCGGGAACGGGACATTTTCAATTATTTCGTCGGCAAACCTGAAAACAATGATAACAATGGAGGTGAAGCATGAGTCGTCCGCTCTCTGTTTTTCTGGACAATGGCCATGGCAATGATACACCGGGAAAGCGCTCTTCTTTCCCTGGTTTGAAAACGCTTTATGAGTATGAATTCAATCGTGACACGGTCTCTCTCATCACCAAGCTGCTTGAAAAGGCTGGTGTGCCCTGTGCTCGGATTGTGCCGGAGCTGCATGATGTGTCTATTTCTGAACGGATCATGAGGGTAAACCGGATGGTTTCTGCCGCAAGCAACGATGGCTTTCAGTCGGTGCTGGTTTCGGTTCATGCCAATGCGGGCAAAGGCACCGGCTTTGAGGCATGGACGTCGAAAGGCAAGACACGGAGTGATCGGCTGGCGGAGATGATCCTTGATGCGGCGCAAAACTATCTCAAGGGGTTTGCGATACGCAAGGATATAACGGACGGCGATGGTGACAAGGAGAGTGACGCTTTTTCGATACTGACGAAAACGCTTTGCCCTGCCGTGCTGACTGAAAATCTGTTTATGGATACGATGAAAGATTATCAATTCATCAGCTCTCATGCAGGGCGCGTTGCTCTTGCAGAGATGCATGTTGCCGCAATCCTTAACTACAGGGAATCGCTATGAAAAGAATCGCACTGCTTCTTGTGCTGCTCACGGCTGGCGGGTGCACGCTTGCGCCGCAAATAAAAACAACAAGCAAAACCGCTGTCGTCGATCCTGCGATTGCTGGCGGGGTGACCTTCAACAAGAAGTATGCCCGTGGCATGGCTGACTGCGGCACGCTGTACTCGCAGATTGAAGGCGGCTACAGGAGTGGCAAGATGAGCAGGGCTGAGGCTTTTGAGCTGATGGGCAAAGTTGATCGTGCAAGGGCTGAACTTGATGAGGCGCGGGTGTTGCAGGTGACCAACTCCCAGACTGCCTCCGGGAAGCTCTCTTTAGCCCTTGCGTCAATACGAGAGATACGGGAAACCGTGACACACTATACGCTTCGGATTGCAATATAACACAACATAACTTCACTGAACCCTAAACCAAAAAATGAACATTATGGTCAACATGATGACGGCTCTTGCCTCTCTTGCAGAAACGGTTACCTCCATTGAGAGTGTCACTGCACAGGTTAATGCTGCGGTGCAGCTTATCACGACGGCGACGCAAGAGAGTAGGGACATTACTGATTTGGAGCTGAAGCAGATTACTGCTTGTGCTGATTTGTCGCGTTTTTCTCTTGCTGAGGCGCTGGGTGGATGAACCAGCGTTTTGGAGTTGATAAGGGGCGGATGTTGCCTCATCAACGGGCGTTTTGGGAGCTTCCAAACTTTGTGAAGCTCCTGATTGGTGGTTATGGCAGCGGTAAAACCAGAATTGGCGCTTTGCGTTCCATCTGGAACAGTTACATCAATGCGCCGCTTCCTCACCTGCAAGTGTCACCAACGTACAAGCAAGCTCGAAAAACGATTGTCGTCTCTATTGCTGGATTGCTTGATAACGCAAGGATCAGGCACCTGTACAATAAATCAAATCATGAGTTTTTTATTCCCGGGTGGAATGGTACTGTATGGATTGGTTCCGGTGATGACCCTGATAGTCTGAAGGGTCCAAACTTGGGGACTGCTGGCATTGATGAACCGTTTCTTATTGACGGCGATATTCTGAACGTCGTCCTCTCGCGCCTTCGCGATCCGAATGCAAAGATCAGAGAACTTTTTCTTACCGGAACACCGGAGCAGCTTAATTGGGGCTATGAGTTAGCGCAAAACATTGATGGCCGTTATGACCTTGGGACGGTGGTGGCGCGAACAGCGGATAATACTTATCTACCGGCCCAATTTATCTCGATGTTGGAGAAGGCGTTCGATGAGAACCAGAGGGCGGCGTATATGAACGGGCAGTTTGTGAACTTGACTGCCGGCAGGGTGTACAAGTACTTTGATTCGAAGAGCTGTCTTGTGGTGAGGCCGAAATTGGAGGGCTATCACTATCAGGCGGGGATTGATTTCAATGTCGATAATTTGACGGCTGAGATATTCTCGGTGTTTCCGGATGGGTCGGTTCATTTTTTTGAGGAGATTCACTTGACTAACTCGACCACCTACGAATTGGCCGATCTGTTATATGAGAGGTATCCTAGTATGACGGTTTTTCCTGACCCTGCCGGGAGGGCGCGCAAAAGTTCTTCGGATGCTACTGATTTCAACATTTTGAAGGGGAAGGGGTTTCGGGTTGAGGCAAGGCCGGCACACCCGCCGGTTCGGGGCCGGGTGAATGCGGTGAACAAGTTGCTGCGGGAGGGAAAGCTGACGGTTGGTAATTGCCCTCATTTGATCAAGGATTTTGAGTTGGTGAGTTGGAAGGGTGGGGATATTGACAAGCGTAATGAGGGGCTGACTCATGCGTCGGATGCTGCGGGGTATGCGATTGAAAAATTGTTCCCTGTGCGGATGCCGACAAGGGAGTACAGGCAACCAACAAGTTGGAGGGTGTAGTGATGACGAGTGGCGCTGAATTGTTGCGGGTGACGAACAAGGTCTATCTTGCCAATATTGAGAAATGGAAGCTGAACAAGGCTGCTTTTGAGGGGGGGGAAGAGTGGAAGGCGTTGAAGCTGCTGTATGAGTATGTGGCAGAGGCCAACCCTGAGTATGAGAAGAGGATTCAGCAGACTCCGCTTGAGAATCATTGTGAGAGTGTTATTACCACGTATGCGGGGTTTATTTGGCGTGATCCGCCGAAACGCAATTTTGGGAAGCTGGACAAGAATACCAACTTGAACAGGCTTGCTCTGGATGCTGATATGGATGGAACTCCGCTGAACGAGTTTATGAAGACGGTGCAGGTTTTTGGCGGCGTGTATGGGGTGGTGTGGGTGGTGTTGGACAAGCCTGCGGTGACGGCGGCAACGAAGGCGGATGAAATTCGGAGTGGGTTGCGGCCTTATGTGCGGTTGTATACACCTGAGGATGTGCTTGATTTTGAGTTTACTACGGCGTTGAATGGGGCTACTTTGTTGAGCTATCTCAAGACGAAGACTGAGACTGAGACGCGCAAGGGGCGGGCGGTGACGGTGATTGAGTGGACGGTTGAGTCGATTAAGACAACGAAGATTCTGGAGAACTTGATTGTTGGTGAGCCGGTGGAGGTGGTGAACCCTCTTGGGGCGATTCCGGCGGTGCTTTATTCGAATCAGAAATCGACGGTGCGGGGGAAGGCTTCTTCGGATATTGAGGATATTGTGGGGATGCAGGTTTCGATCTATAATGATTATTCGGAGTTGACTCAGATGATCAGGGGGAGTAATCATAAGACGCTGGTGAAGAATCCTGGGGATCAGGCGACGTCGGGCGCGGGTGGGGTGATTC
This sequence comes from Chlorobiaceae bacterium, assembly GCA_037139755.1. GTDB lineage: Bacteria > Bacteroidota > Chlorobiia > Chlorobiales > Chlorobiaceae > Chlorobium. The sequence continues at coordinate 2,132 of JBAXFV010000041.1, read as the reverse complement.
TTATGGATCCGGATGCGCCAGCGGACAAAAAACCGTATCTCTTGCAGGCGGATGCTGAAGCGCTGGCGGGGCTGCTGTCGGCGATTGAGAAGAAGACGGAGGCGATTAACCGGATGGCGCATTTGACGTCGGTGCGGACTTATCGGAAGCAGGCTATTTCGGGTGTGGCTATGGAGACGGAGTTTCAGATTTTGAATACGTTGTTGGCTGGCAAGTCGGCTCAGTTGCAGCTTTGTGAGTATCAGCTTTTCAGGATGTTTTGTTTGTGGGAGGGGGTTGATGCTGAAGCGTCGGGGTATGAGGTGACGTATCCGCTGCGCTTTGAGCTGCGTGACCGGAGGGCTGATTTGGAGTTTTTGACGGCGGCGAAGGGTGTGGCGGAGAGGATGAATTCGGTGACGTTGTTGCGTGAGTTGAACAAGTTGATTGCGCGGGTGTGTTTGGTGGATGACGGGATGATTGAGAAGATTGATCGGGAGTTGGGGCGGAAGGTGGGGGCGCCTACGGCGGTGGCGGGGTAGGGGTAGAGCAAAATTTGTCGCAAAATTTCGGCCGCCTCAAGGCGGCCTTTTCTGCGGTTCGTACCAACCTGCTCGGTTGAGGTGCGCGGCGCGGCGTCCCTTGCTGCCGCTCTCCTCAACCTTGTTCTGGCGCTCCGCGATTAGCTCAAAAGCAAAGTCGGAAAACTGCCCCCGAACTACGGGACGAACACCAGGCGGAACCCAACGTCGTAGTCCCGGAGGTCGGGGGAGTACCAATGGCGATGCGCCGACCGACAGTAAACGGCGAGGGTGCTCCAGCTCCCGCCACGAATCACACGGTTCGAACCATTCTTTGGACCAACAGGATTGAGAGGAACGCCGCCTGCCTTACATCCTTCATAATATGCTCCGCCGCCATCGTACCAATCACTGCACCACTCAAACACGTTTCCGTGCATGTTGTACAAGCCCCACGCATTAGGTTTAAACGTGTCAACAGGAAGAGTATTCTGTCGGTACACTCCTTTCTGGTTATTGTTGTACGGATAATTGCCGTCGTAGTTCGCCTGCGATGTCGTCAGGTTATCACCCGTATTGAAAGGTTTTGGATTGCCTGCACGGCATGCATACTCCCACTCCGCTTCTGTCGGAAGGCGATACGTTTGTCCCGTTTTTTGTGACAGCCATTTGCAATAAGCATCAGCGTCATTCCAGCTCACATTGACCACAGGATGGTTTTCTTCCATCTGTCTCCGTTCTTTACCTGATGGCCCATGATGCCAGTTCCAAGGGTCTTTGCCTTTTTCAGCATCGGTTGGATAACCAGATTCCTCTATAAATTTTTTAAACTCGGCAAACGTTACCTCATATTTCCCCATATAAAAATCACTGAGCTTGACCTTGTGCTGCATCTCATCGTTACCTCGCCCCACTTCATTTTCAGGACTGCCCATCATAAACTCTCCGCCATGTATCAAAACAAAGTTTTGTGGAACCTGTTTTGCCTTTGTTGTTGATGGCTCAACTGATGATGATGGCGAACTCATAAAAGTCAACCCAGCCATGCAGACACCGAGAAAGCAGGAGAGACTGGAACCAATCAACATGCGTCGCTTGTAGCGTATAGCTGCCAGATACATTGCTTCAGCGCCGTCTGACCTCTGCTTGCGCGGCATAAGACCAAACAAGCTCAACAACAGCGACACAAACCAGCTCGCGAATGCCGCAACAATAAGCCATAGACCGCTTGGCGCAGACTCAGAACCCGAAAAAAACTTTAACCCAATAGCATAGAGCACTGGCACCACAAAACTGAAAATGAGCACCAGTCTGGAAAGTTTATCAAGCTGTTTTGGCTGCTCAATGAGGTCGGCTACAAAGGCTTTGTCAAGCTCGTCAACCCGTGTTGACGGTGAAGCAGATTGTGGAGGGGTCTGTTCGTCCATGGTCACGATCTTTTTGATGGTTGCGACATACGTTGATTGAAGAGCAAGTTAACGTTTCTTTTTTCAAAAAATATGCCCGTCATCTTCGAAACGGCTATCCGGCTCGTCCTACCAATGCCGGGCATCGTGTGTGGCTCTCTTTGCCCTGAAACCTTACAGGGGCGGGGTCATCAATCTGTTCAGAGGCAGTCATCCGACTTTGCTT
>JBAXFV010000040.1:0-12225 GCA_037139755.1 Chlorobiaceae bacterium | reverse complement strand
GCTACAATATACAGCCGATTCAGGGTATTGTAATGATGACCATTGTCGTAAGGTGCAAATATTTTTCTGACCGAACAAACCTCTTGTTTTAAGAGCGAATTCAATAAGTGCCGTCTTTTCTGTACCATAGAAACCCTGGAGAGGGCTGCAAATATATACCGTTATCGATTCTCTTTGCATGAAACGGAAGAAAAGAGGGGGAGCGGGTTATGCTGGTTTCTGCCAATATGCCACGCCTGCGGCATTGAAGAAATAAGGGGGGCGTCGTCGTCATGTTGTGAATTCAACCCCGGCGGGGTGGCATGTTGGTAGCAAAAAAAGACTTATATTCCCGTCGTGTCAAGATTTGCTTGTTACAGAGCAAAATGTGCTTTTCAGGTAGTTTATAACTTAATCGGCATGATGGACTTTATGTATTGCATGGAATTGGCTTTTCGGGAAGCGATCAAGGCTTTTGAACGAAAGGAGGTTCCTGTGGGGGCTGTCGTGCTCGATAGTAGTGGCCATGTTATCGGCAGGGGGTATAACCAGGTGGAAGCGCTTTGTGATGCTACAGCGCATGCAGAGATGATTGCGTTGACCTCGGCCATGGCAACGATCGGCAGCAAGTATCTTAAAGATTGTACTCTTGCCGTTACTCTTGAGCCTTGTCCGATGTGTGCCGGAGCTATCGTTAATGCAAAGGTCGGGAGGGTTATTTTCGGCGCTTACGATCCCAAAATGGGTGCATCAGGTACGGTTATGAATGTGACCGGGTGTCAGCAGCTCAACCATCAGCCGGAAGTCTTCGGCGGCATCATGGAAAACAAATGCCAGAACCTGCTCAAGGATTTTTTTCGGGAACTGCGCCAGAAGCATTGAGAATAAAAATTTTCAATTATCCATTCTCTTTAAGGATATGTTTTAGCGAGCTCGCTAAATGTGAAACAATATCCTGGGCCATGCCACTTCCCGTTGAAGGAGCTTGTATGGTGTCGAGGCTTTCAATGCCAGCTTTTTTCACAGCTTTGCTGATGGTGACCGACAAAATCGGGTTACACTCCCTGATAATCTCTTTCAGCATGAATGAAGCCTCAAACTTGCTTTGCTGCATGACCTCTCTCTTTTCCTCTTCAGTGGAGATCTGGCAGTGGCGTGTCGCGATAATACCGACAAGACAGGTGAGGTAGGTGTTTGTTGATCCTGCCAGAAAGAGATTGAGAAAAAAAGGAGTGAGCAGGTTTCCGCCTGGCAGCAGTGATGAGAGTGTATTGCTGAACGAAGACTGTATAATAGGCTTGATATGCTCTGGAATCTCCTCTTTCTTAAAGTCTGAAAGCGGCAGGCAGTCGTAGACAGTGCGAACAAGGTTTATGAATTCCCTGAGATGCTGCACGCGGTTGTGTATGCAGTAAACATTCCATAACACCTTGAAGTTGTTGAGCAGCGATGTGGTTGTTCCGTAAGAGGTGTTCTGGGCAAAAGCCCCCACAAAAAAGTTTTTCGAGGCAATCTGCCGGGTCATGTTGAGCGAGTCAACATCGAGAAGCTTGAGGTTGGTACGCAGCCACCGCTGGTCTTTTTGACTTTTCGATTGATTCGGGTGCATGGGGTGAACCGGCAATCGCCTGGTCAGATAGCTCACATAGGCCGCCATAAGCTTTGAATTTTCATCTTCAGGCAGCGCCGGGGTTTTAGGAACAGAAAAAAGATTGAACCCGGTATAAAGGGCGGAGAGTATGATGACTGTACTGAACAGAAGAAAAAGTGCACCAGCATAAGGGTGCAGAGAACGGAGAAGTCCAGCGGCCACACTTAACTGGTTAACGACAAAAACAACCACAAGAAGAGTCGCCGCTGCAAGTGTGGTGTAAAGAAACAAGGTTACTTTTTGTTGCATATTCTCAGTGTCTTGTCATGTAACTTCCGGTTCCGGGAGCCTGATGGTGTGGTCGCTGCTGAATTGATAGTCACGGAAAATATCCTCGGCTTTTGGAAGCTGCCATAGTCCGTTAGCAAGACGATTTGTTGTCTCCTTGAGGCGATAGGTTGTATGACCGCATGTCCAGCAATCATAATTAGCCATGCCTGTACAAAGGCAGGTTTTCTCTTTTACGGCAAGCGGCTCCCCCGGTTTTCTCTGGGCAAGTGCTGCGTAATAAGCATCAATATAGGTGCACTTCCCGCCGTTTTCAAGCAGATAGCCAAGTCCCTCACAGTTCGGTTTTATAGCATAGCGAAGGGTGGGTGATTCGGTAAGCATCCGCATGGGATAGCCTGTGGTTGAGGCCATATTGACGACGATGTCTTCCTCGCTTGCATTGATATAGTTCTGTTTGACATTGGCAGGAAGACCAGCCTCCTTGCTGATGGTAAAGCGTGTTGCAACCTGCACGCCTGCGGCTCCCATTCTGAGATAGTCGACAGCATCAGTTCCTGTAAAAATACCTCCGGCAGGAATGACTGGAATGTTCAGGGACTCTTTTTTCAGAAAAGCGAGTACTTCGGTAAAAATAGTTTTGAGATCGAACGTGTGCCAGTCTTCTGGTCCGAAACCGAGGTGACCTCCGGCAAGCGGACCTTCAACAATGATATAATCAGGCAATCTGTTCAGTCGTATTGCCCGTTTCAGGAAAATGGAAAGCGCTCTGACCGAGGAGATGATAATACCGATTTTCACATCACGGAACCGTGGGTGATCCTGGATTAGATCAAGTGTTCGGAGATTGAGCCCGGCAGCAAGCGTCAATCCATCAATGCCGGCGTCCATTGCTGCGGTAAGTCTGATCTTCAGCGTCGGTACGCTGTTGTTCATGGTCAATTTTTCCATGCAGTTCAGAAAAATAGCCCCGTTACCCGTTTTTTGGGAGATCGTGTATTCAATATACTTTTTTTGTGCTTCAGCAAGCTCTTCAAGGTCAAACAGTACTGCCGATTTGTCGGGATTGTTATGGTATTGGAGGTATTTTTTTCTTTTCCGGCTGACAAACGTCGTGTTCAATATCCTGTCGCAGACATAGGTGACCAAGGCATCGGAAATATGGCCTATTCCACCAAGTTTTTCCGCCGCAAGAGCGAGTTCGGTTGTTGAAATATTCACACCCATGCCGCCAATAATGATGGGGACATATTCTTTTGCACCCAACTGTAACCTGAAATTGTCTACGTTCATTGTTGTTTTTATCAGTATAAGAGCATTTACAGATCATCATTACCGCTGAGAACAGGGGGGAGGGGTATACTCCTGGCCGCCCACATCCTGCGCCAAAAATTACCTAAGATATCATATTTCGATTTATAAATCTACAGACAATTCTTGGAAAAACCCCTCCTTTTTAACTATTCGCTTTATTCTGAAGTAAACTTTCATGCTCTTGAGAGGATGAAGTTTGAGAAAAGGTGCAGAGAATATTAAATTGAGGCCCAAACAAGAGGGAAAGAAAAATTTCCAGAATAAAAAACATCCTGAAAATGGGGACGATACTATGATAAAACTTGTCTTATTGCGGCATGGAGAGAGTCAGTGGAACCGTGAGAACCGTTTTACTGGCTGGTATGATATTGATCTGACCGAGCAGGGCAGAAAAGAGGCCGCAAACGCAGGCAAATTGCTTCGGGAGGGAGGATTTGTTTTCGATGTAGCCTACACCTCGGTTCTGAAACGAGCTATCAGGACGCTCTGGAGTGTTCTTGATGAAATGGATCTGATGTGGATTCCTGTCTTCAAAAGCTGGCGGTTGAATGAGCGTCATTATGGAGCCCTTCAGGGACTCAACAAGTCAGAGACCTCTCAAAAGTATGGTGAGGAACAGGTATTGGTCTGGCGGAGAAGTTATGACACTCCACCTCCAGCGCTGGAGAAGGGTGATGAGCGCTATCCAGGTTCTGAGCCCCGGTATGCCGATCTGAATAAAGAAGAGATTCCTTTGAGTGAATGCCTTAAGGATACGGTGGAGCGGTTTTTACCAATATGGCATGAGACGATAGCTCCTGAAATTCGTAAAGGAAAGAGGGTTATTATTGCCGCCCATGGAAACTCTCTGCGTGCGCTGGTGAAGTACCTCGACAATATCTCCGAGGAGGATATTGTTGGAGTGAATATTCCTACCGGTATTCCGTTGGTCTATGAGCTTGACGACAACCTCAAGGCCTTGAAAAGTTATTATCTCGGTGATCAGGAAGCCCTGAAAAAGGCTGTTGATGCTGTTGCCAGCCAGGGGAAAGCATAGTTTGGCGGGTATATTTGATTTAGGCTACTATATTGCTGAAAAAAAATTATACTCTGCCTCAGGGTTCTTCGGTTGCTTTTTTTTTGAAACTGTTTGAAAAGTTGTGCCTGAAAATATGAACGTTACGTTAAATACTGGGCTCTATGATCCTCAGTTTGAGCATGATGCTTGCGGTGTAGGGTTTGTTGCCCATATCAAAGGTGTCAAGTCCCATGATATTGTAGAGCAGGGTTTACGGATCAATGAAAACCTGAAACATCGCGGAGCAAGCGGATGTGAAAAAAATACCGGTGATGGAGCAGGAATTCTTCTTCAGGTACCAGACAAGTTCCTGCGCAGGGTCTGTGCTGAAATAAATGTCGATCTTCCCTTTGACAACCGTTACGGCGTGGGGATGCTTTTTCTGCCGCCGGATATATCCCAGAGGCGTGCTATAGAGGATATTTGCCGTCAGATGATTCAGGCCGAGGGCCAGAAGTTTCTCGGGTTCAGAAAAGTTCCTACCTGCAACGATTCACTTGGCGATACAGCCCGTTCCCAGGAACCGGTAGTCAAACAGCTTTTTGTGGGTTGGGGAAAGGATACTGTTTCGGATCTCGAATTTGAACGCAAGCTCTATATCATCCGTCGCCGCATTACCAAAAGGGTGAAATATACCGCAGGTCTACTTGGCAGCAGCTATTTCTATATTTCAAGTCTTTCCGGCAGGACTATTGTCTATAAAGGCATGCTTCTGCCTGAGCAGGTAGGGTTGTTTTATCCTGAGCTGCACGATCCTGACATGGAGAGCGCCATTGCCATGGTGCACTCCCGTTTCAGCACCAATACTTTTCCGAGTTGGGACAGGGCGCATCCCTATCGCTTTTTGAGTCATAATGGAGAGATCAATACGCTCAAGGGCAACGTCAACTGGATGAAAGCGAGGGAGAAAAATATTGAGTCGAAGGTATTTGGTAATGAACTTGAAAATATCAAACCCGTAATTCTTGAAGATGGCAGTGATTCGGCTATCCTCGACAATGCCTTTGAGTTCCTTGTGCTTTCAGGTCGATCAATGGCTCATGCGGCCATGATGATTATTCCGGAACCATGGTCTGGCAATGATGCCATTTCCCCGGAGAAAAAAGCGTTCTACGAGTATCACAGTTGTCTTATGGAACCGTGGGACGGCCCGGCGTCAGTAACCTTTACAGATGGCGTGCAGATCGGCGCAGTTCTTGACCGCAATGGACTTCGTCCTTCGCGGTATTATATCACCAAAGACGACCTTGTCATCATGGCTTCCGAGGTCGGCGTGCTTGATATTGCGCCAGAACGGATTCTCAAAAAAGACCGACTCCAGCCGGGTCGCATGTTCCTGGTCGATACGGCCCAGGGGCGCATTATTTCCGATGAGGAGATCAAGCAAACCATCGCCAGTGAAAAACCTTATGGCGAATGGATTGAGCGAAATATTATTGATTTGGAGGCGTTGGCCGATCATCCGCAGATGAAAAATCCTGATGAAGACAAGTACAGTCTGACCGCTCGTCAGAAGGTGTTTGGCTATACCCAGGAAGATATCAGCCTTCAGATAAAGATTATGAGTGAAAAAGGGGTGGAGCAGGTAGGCTCAATGGGCAATGACACCCCTCTTGCGGCATTCTCCAATAAGCCGAAGCTGCTCTACGATTATTTCAAGCAGCTTTTTGCCCAGGTGACCAATCCACCGATTGATTCGCTCCGCGAAGAGCTTATAACCTCCACGACCGTCATGCTCGGTACAGAAGGAGAGTTGCTGGAGCCCTCAGAGGTAAATTGCCGTCGCATTCGCTTGCCGCATCCGATCTTGACGAACCAGGCTCTTGAAAAGATTCGCGGAATTGACAAGCCCGGTTTCAGAGCAGTTACTCTTCCAATATTTTATGACGTCGCTCAAGGCGGCAAGGGCATTGAAGTTGCCATGCAGGATCTTTATCGCCAGGCCGAGCAGGCTGCGAGCAAAGGCGTCAATATCATTATTCTTTCCGACAAGGGAGAGCTTGAGAGTGACCGGGCCCCTCTTCCGGCGCTGCTTGCTGTTTCCGGTCTGCACAATTTTCTTATCAATGCCGGTATCAGAACAAAGATCGGTCTGGTGCTTGAATCTGCCGAACCGAGAACGGTGCACCATTTCGCCATGCTTATCAGTTATGGTGTTGGTGCAGTGAATCCCTATATGGCGTTTGAAACTATCCGTTCGCTGGTTTCGTCGGGCCGTATAAAACTGGAGGAAAAGGTTGCCGTCAAAAACTATATCAAGGCCGCAGTCAAAGGTGTGGTGAAGACCATGGCAAAAATGGGGATTTCAACCATCCAAAGCTATCGCGGAGCCCAGATTTTTGAGGCGGTTGGCCTTAATACCCAGCTTGTTGACGCCTATTTCACCCGTACGCCGACCCGCATTGAAGGTATTGGTCTCGATATTGTAGCCGAAGAGGTGCACCGACGCCACGAAACTGTTTTTCCTCCTACGGGCAACAAGGTTGATCGCGGCCTTGAGGCTGGCGGGGAACGCAAATGGCGCCATAACGGTGAATATCATCTTTTCAGCCCCGAAGCAATCCATTTTCTGCAGCACTCCTGCAGAACAGCAAATTATGATCTGTTTAAACAATACGAAAACCTCATTGACGACCAGAGCGAGCATCTTTGCACTATCCGCGGCTTGATGGATATCAGGTTCAGCGATCAGGCGGTGCCGATAGAGGAGGTTGAGCCTGTTGAGGCCATCCTGAAACGGTTCAAGACCGGTGCCATGTCCTATGGCTCGATCAGTCAGGAGGCCCATGAAACTCTTGCCATTGCTATGAACAGGCTTGGGGGAAGGAGTAATACCGGTGAAGGCGGGGAAGATCCGGCGCGCTTCATCAAGGATGCTAATGGTGATTCAAGAATGTCGGCAATTAAACAGGTTGCATCGGGAAGGTTCGGAGTTACCAGCGAATATCTTGCCAGTGCCAATGAGATACAGATCAAGATGGCGCAGGGGGCAAAACCTGGAGAGGGAGGACAGCTTCCCGGTTCCAAAGTCTATCCCTGGGTTGCAAAAGTGCGTCATTCGACGCCAGGTGTCGGCCTTATTTCGCCCCCGCCCCATCACGACATCTATTCAATTGAGGATCTGGCGCAACTGATCCATGACCTGAAGAATGCCAATTCAAGTGCACGTATCAACGTCAAACTGGTTTCGACGGTTGGTGTGGGTACGATTGCAGCCGGTGTCGCCAAAGCCCATGCGGATGTTGTGCTCATCAGTGGCCATGATGGCGGAACCGGCGCATCGCCAGTTTCAAGCATCATGCACGCAGGTATGCCGTGGGAGCTTGGTCTGGCAGAAGCGCACCAGACCCTCGTGTTGAACAACCTGCGCAGCCGTATCGTCGTGGAGGCAGATGGCCAGTTGAAAACAGCGCGGGATATAGTTATTGCCGCCATGCTTGGTGCCGAGGAGTTCGGTTTTGCCACAACAACTCTTGTGGTTATGGGATGCATCATGATGCGCTGCTGCCAGGATGACTCTTGTCCGGTCGGTGTCGCCACCCAGAACCCTGAACTGCGCAAGCATTTCAAGGGAAAACCTGAACATGTGGAAAACTTCATGCGCTTTCTTGCAGAAGGAGTGCGTGAGTATATGTCGCGTCTTGGGGTGCGTAACCTCAACGAGCTTGTCGGACGGACCGAATTGCTTAGTATGAAGAAATCTGTCACTCATTGGAAAGCTCAGGGAATCGATCTTTCCAAGATTCTCCACCAGGCTGAGGTGGGTGAAAACGAAACACGGTATTGCACTATAAAGCAGGAACACGGTCTTGAAGAGAGTCTTGACCGCACAACCTTGCTCTCTCTTTGCAAACCGGCGATTCAGAACAAGGAAAAAGTTGTCACCACTCTTCCCATCAGAAATACCAACAGGGTCGTCGGTACCATTGTTGGTTATGAAGTGACCAAAGCGCATGGTTCCAAGGGATTGCCGGACGATACGATTCACCTGAAATTTATCGGTTCTGCCGGTCAAAGCTTCGGAGCATTTATTCCTCAGGGGATGACTCTTGAACTTGAAGGTGACGCCAATGACTATGTCGGCAAGGGACTTTCCGGAGGTCGGATTATTGTTTATCAGTCCAAAGGCTCCTCTTTTGTGCCGGAAGAGAACATCATCATCGGCAATGTGGGCTTTTATGGAGCAACCTCCGGAGAGGCATTTATCAGGGGGATGGCCGGAGAGCGCTTTTGTGTGCGCAACAGCGGTATGCGAGCGGTGGTTGAGGCTATTGGCGATCATGGCTGTGAATACATGACAGGTGGAATCGTTGTCATTCTCGGTAAAACAGGCAGGAACTTTGCTGCCGGGATGTCGGGCGGTGTGGCTTATGTGTACGATGTTGACGGTACTCTGGAGAGCAATTGCAACCATGACATGGTGGCTCTCTCTTCAATTGATGATCCGATGGAGCGTGCCGAACTTCAGTCCATGATTAAACGGCATGTCGGCTATACCGGAAGCGACCTTGGACAATCAATTCTTGATGACAGGGATGCTTTTCTCAAGCGATTTGTTAAAGTCATGCCGCATGATTACCGCCGTGCTCTTGAAGCCATGAAAGAGGTGGAGGCAGCAGGGCTCAGTGGCGACGAAGCGGTTATGGCAGCATTTCATAAAAATATTCACGACCCGGCAAGAGTTTCAGGGAATTGATACCGGAAAAGATTAAATCATCGATATGGGCAAAGTTAAGGGTTTCATGGAGTATCAGAGAGCATTGCCTGCTGACAGAGAGCCTCTGGAGAGAATAAAAGACTGGCAGGAGTTTCATAAGGAAATGGCTCCTGTGGAGTTGCAACAACAGGGAGCCCGTTGTATGGATTGCGGGACACCATACTGTCATACCGGGTTTATCCTGAGCGGTATGACGAGCGGTTGCCCGATCCATAATCTCATTCCCGAGTGGAACGATTATATCTATAACGGGTTTTGGCGCGAGGCCTACGATCGGCTGATAAAAACCAATAATTTTCCGGAATTTACCGGAAGGGTCTGTCCTGCTCCGTGCGAAGGTTCCTGTGTGCTCGGCATTATTGAACCGCCGGTTACCATCAAGAACATTGAGTGTTCGATTATAGAGCATGCGTTTGCTGAAGGGTGGGTTGAACCGAAAAACATTCTCCACAGAACAGGAAAGCGGGTGGCTGTTGTGGGGTCAGGCCCTGCGGGACTTGCCTGTGCTGACCAGCTTAATAAAGCAGGTCATAGTGTGACGGTTTTCGAACGGGATAATCGTTTCGGAGGCCTTATGATGTATGGTATTCCGAACATGAAGCTCGACAAAAAGTTAGTGGTCGAGCGCCGCATTGACTTGATGAAGCAGGAGGGAATCAATTTCATGGAGAGTACTGAGGTTGGCAGAGACTATCCGGCAGACAAGCTCCTTGAAGAGTTTGATGCTGTTGTGCTTTGTACCGGCGCCACAAAACCTCGCAACCTTGCAGAAGAGGGCCGTGAATTGCCGGGCATCCATTTTGCCATGGATTTTCTCCGTTCCAGTACGAAAGCCCTGCTTGACGGAAGTGTTCCAGCTCTTTCAGCTTTCGATAAAAATGTTGTTGTTATTGGAGGCGGCGACACCGGTACCGACTGTGTCGCGACCTCACTGCGCCAGGGGTGCAAAAGTGTTCTGCAGCTTGAAATTATGCCGAAACCGCCTCTCGATCGCCAGCTTGATAATCCCTGGCCCGAATGGCCAAAAACCTTCAAGGTGGACTACGGGCAGGAAGAAGCTGCGTTTGTGCAGGGAGATGATCCGAGAAAATACTCCATGATGACCAAAAAGTTTCTTGCTGACGAAAAAGGTGCACTGCAAGCGGTCGAGGTCTCCAGAGTGGAGTGGGTAAGAGACAATGGTCGTTATGCACCTCAACCAGTTCCCGGTACGGAGCAGATTATTCCGGCAGAGCTTGTGCTGCTTGCCATGGGCTTCATCGGGCCGGAGGAGCATCTGCTGCAGCAGCTTCAGGTGGTTCAGGACGAGCGATCAAACATTAAGGCGACGGATAAAACATATCACACCAATCGTGAAAGAATTTTTGCCGCCGGTGATGCCCGTCGAGGTCAGAGTCTTGTGGTGTGGGCAATTCACGAGGGCAGATCGGCTGCGCGTGAGTGTGACCGGTTTCTGATGGGCTACACCAGTCTTCCGTAAACAATTACTTAACCAGAGGGGGATTTATGGAACAGCAAAAACTCAGGGAACTCCTTGATACGCTTCACCAGGAGCTTGAGCAGGTAGAATCCATTGACGAAACCACTGAAGTTGTTCTGTCGAATCTCAGGGCGGATATGCAGAGATTACTGGCCGAAAAAGCTGGTACTCTCCATGAGGACGAATCGCTTGTGGAGCGCATGAATGAGGCCCTCGACCACTTTGAGACCGATCATCCCAAACTGAGCTTGACCATTCAGCATATTCTGGACAGTCTGGCAAAGATGGGTTTTTAGGTGTCACCTTATTAATCTGATGGAAAGCATGTTTGTTTCATGACGAGAGAACGAGAACCGGGAAAAGGGAAAACAAGAGGCGACAACGGCGCTAATGATCAGGTATACTGTTCATTTTGCGGTAGAAGTGCCCATGAGGTCAACAGCATGATTGCAGGTCCTAAAGCATTTATATGTGATCGCTGTATTAAAACATCTTACGAGATCCTCCGTAAAGAGGTCAATGCACTGCCCCCGGCAGAAAAGGTTCAGGAGAAGCCTTTTCTGCCGCGCCTTGCCAGTCCCAAAGCTATCATGGATTCTCTTGACCAGTATGTTGTTGGGCAGGAGATAGCCAAAAAGTCACTTTCGGTAGCGGTCTACAACCATTACAAGAGGATTGATTCGCAGGAATTGAAGGATGAACACGATGATGTTGTTATTGAAAAAAGCAATATTCTGCTCATAGGGCCGACCGGTACAGGAAAAACCCTTCTTGCCCAGACGCTTGCCAATTTGCTTGAAGTGCCTTTTTCCATCGTCGACGCCACCTCGCTGACCGAAGCGGGCTATGTTGGTGATGACGTTGAAACTATTCTTGCCCGGTTGCTCCATGCTTCCGATTTCAATCTGGAACGGGCGGAACGGGGCATTATCTACGTTGATGAGATCGATAAAATTGCCCGAAAATCGGCTAATGTCTCTATTACCCGCGACGTTTCCGGAGAAGGAGTTCAGCAGGCCTTGCTGAAGATTCTTGAAGGCGCGGTTGTCGGTGTTCCACCGAAAGGGGGGCGCAAACATCCTGAACAGCAACTGATCAACATCAACACCAAGAACATCCTCTTTATATGCGGAGGAGCGTTTGAGGGTCTTGATAGGCTTATTGCCAAAAGAGTTTCAAAATCTTCAATGGGCTTTGGCGCAAAGGTCAAAACAACTCATACCGGTTATGACCCCGAGATACTCAAGCTTGTTACCCAGGATGATCTGCACGACTACGGTCTTATTCCTGAATTTATCGGTCGCCTTCCCGTGATTTCGACGCTTGAAATGCTTGACGAAAAGGCGTTGCGGAACATCCTTGTTGAGCCTAAAAATGCCATTACCAAGCAGTACAAAAAGTTGTTTGAAATGGACGGTGTGGAGCTTGAATTTACCGAAGAGGCGCTCGACAAGGTTGTACAAATTGCCATTGAACGAGGAACTGGAGCGCGAGCCCTGCGTTCGGTGCTCGAAAATGTTATGATTGATATCATGTTTGAGATTCCTTCAATGAAAAACACTCACAAATGTCGTATTACGGCCGACACCATAGAGAACAAAGCTCTTCCTGAATATTTTGCCGGTGAGAGAAAAAAGAAAAAAACTGCATAAAGCGCTGAATCAGCGTTCAAGGGTTTTGTCTTTTATCATTGAAAGCCTTATATTAAAGGCCTTTTAACGCAAGGGCGATTAGCTCAGTTGGTTAGAGCGCTACATTGACACTGTAGAGGTCAGAAGTTCGAATCTTCTATCGCCCAC
>JBAXFV010000039.1:0-12450 GCA_037139755.1 Chlorobiaceae bacterium | reverse complement strand
GATCTTTTTGAAAAATATCGACAGTGGCTTGCTGATGAGGAGCTGTTCGACCTGAATCTGGTAGCCCATGCGTGGGTTGCTACTCCCCGATACGATTTTATTGTGATTGATGAGGTGCAGGATTTGACGATAGCTCAGCTCTCACTGGTGCTGAAGATGCTTAAAAAACGGGGACACTTCATTCTTTGTGGCGATTCCAACCAGATTGTGCATCCCAACTTTTTCGCCTGGAGTCAGGTCAAAACGCTCTTCTGGAATGATCCGAAACTGGCTGGTCAGCAGCAGTTGAGTGTGCTCACCGCCAATTTCCGTAATGGAACGGAAGCGACCAGGATTTCCAATCAACTGCTTAAAATCAAGCATCAGCGTTTTGGTTCTATTGATCGGGAGAGCAACTTTCTGGTTCAGGCTGTGGGTGGGGAGCCGGGGCAGGTGGTACTGATGGCCGACAAGGATGAGGCCAAGCGTGATCTCGACAAAAAAACGAAACAATCAACCCGTTTTGCGGTGCTGGTGATGCGTGAAGAGGATAAACTGGAGGCACGAAAACATTTCACAACACCTCTGCTGTTCTCTATTCATGAAGCCAAAGGGCTTGAATATGACAATATCGTCCTTTTCAAGTTTGTTTCGGGCTATCGGGCAGAGTTTAATGAAATAGTTGACGGAGTCTCCCGAGAGGAGCTCTTTGTTGAAACGCTTGAGTATCGAAGGGCAAAAGACAAAGGCGACAAATCGCTTGAAGTCTATAAATTTTTTGTGAATGCGATTTATGTCGCCTTGACGAGAGCGATCAAGAATATTTATATCATTGAATCTGATATCGGCCATCGATTGTTTACCCTCCTTGATTTGGCAAGCGCTGGCAAGGTGAGTGTTGACGCATCAGAATCTTCACTTGAAGAGTGGCAGAAAGAGGCCAGAAAGCTTGAGCTTCAGGGCAAGCAGGAGCAGGCCGAGGCGATTCGCCGCACAATTCTCAAGGAGGTTCCGCCGCCATGGCCGATATTTGACGAATCTCGTCTGCGAGAGCTTCTTGTCAAGGTTTTCCGCGACAAGGTGCCCGGGAGCAAGGCCAAGCAGCAACTGTATGAGTATGCTGCCTGCCATGAAGAGCCTGTGTTAGCGGGAAGGCTTTCAGAGGATGCTCAATTTGATGCCCGTGGCTCTTTTGAAGATCATAAGGATACCATTGGGCGAAAAAGTTATGTCCCCTATTTCAGCTTGCAGACAAAAAATATTCTGAAGCAATGTGAGCAATATGGTATTGATCATCGGTTGCCGATGAACCAGACTCCGCTTATGGCTGCCGCTGCTGCCGGAAATGTGCCGTTGACGGAGGCCTTGCTTGAACGGGGCGCAGACCGCGAGAAAACCGATCAGTATGGGTACAATGCCCTGCACTGGGCAATGCGCAAAGCCTTTCGCCATCCTGACTATGCCCGCAGAAACTGTGGTACGCTCTACGAGCTGCTTGCTCCTGCCTGTGTTGATGTCAGCACCGGGGAGCGGATGGTGCGCCTTGATCGACATCTCTCTGAATACTTCCTTTTTCAGACGCTTTGGGTGATCTTCAAATCACGTTTTTTAAGAGAGTGCCGTCCTCACTATGGAGCTGTTGATACTCGGGCCATTCTGTATGTCTGGGCCAATTTACCCTCCAATGTTGTTACTCCGGAGCGCAACAGGCGTCAGTATATCTCTTCCGTTCTTGCAAGAAATGAGGTGTCGCGCGATTATGCCTATAACCGGGCATTATTTCAGCGTCTTACCCAAGGGTGGTATCAGTTCAATCCGGCACTTCTGGTGCGCTCTTCCGATCCCGACAACAAGCCGGGGTGGATTTCCGTGTTTCGGGCATTGAATCTTCCACTGATTCACGAGTTTGCTTATGAGGCTTCGTTACCCCGGCTTGAGCAATGCTTTTCGAAAGCGGGAATGAGGTCGCCATCACCCTCTGTCAGTGGCGAACAGGCCCTTGTCCGCATGGAAGAGCTTGAGAAGATGCGTGAACGATCACGAGAGTTATATCGTCTACAGCGAGAACAGGAAGAGAAGAGAAACAGGGAAGCTATTGAGGCTTATCGCAAGGCTCTGGAACGAAAAAAGCAGCTTGCCATTGAAAAGCAGGCAAGAAGAGCCGGGAAGCAAATCTCAAAGCTTGAAAAACAGGAACAACTGATTAGCCAGCAGTTTAACATAGAGTTTTAGACACTTTTTTTGGAGGGTTGCGTTCATACAGGAAAAATGCCTATGAGAATGAAATTTTGCTTATGGTTTTCAACGGTAAAAAAAGGGTCTGACTGGCTCCAATGCAGGGTATAAAGCCGTGGTACAGGTAAAACGCCTCTGCTTGTTCATCTTTTGCATCAACGAGCAGCGCGTAAACAGCCAGTGATGAAGTTGATGACCTGAGAAGGGCATCAGCTATAAGTGCGCTCCCGATCCGTTTTCCCTGATAGAGCCGGTCAACAGCAAGACGTCCTATTCTTGAGGCTGGAACTGCATCATAGCGGGGCATTTTTCTTGCGATCTCTACGGGTAACCCTGGTAACGGAATTTGTGCTGCTGAAAGTGTGTAGTAACCGGCGATTTTGTGACTGGAATTGTCGGTTGCAACAAAGCACCTGGTGATATTCCTTCTGATATCCTGGCCGACCTGCGCTGAAAAGTAGTGATCCAGAGCTTCAGATCCAGAGCAGAAGCCCTCTCGTACATGATTATTACTCAGTGGTACAACTGAAAACAGGGGCTGCTTCATAACGCAAGGGTTATTGACCCTTCCCAAAGAAAGCCGCATGACTTTCAAAAGCACGTCGCAAAGCGGCATTGGGCTCTGGCGGATTCAGCAAAGCTTCTGCAAAAGCATTCTGCCCTTCGATTGACAACTGAATAACGGAATTTTCCTCAATTGCTTTCGTAGCAGCCTCAAGAGCTGCATACACAACAAAATCAGTCAATGTTCGGCCTTGAATTTCTGCGGCTCGTTTGATTTGTGCATGAACATTCCGGGGTATACGTGCCTCAAGGCGCGATTTTCCCTCAGTAAACTTTCCGGGATTGAGTTTATTGTTTATCCCTGCAGGCTCTTTCACACCTTTTTGCTTGAGACTTGTGCTCATGAGTAGCTTTTTAAGTTGTACGGCAGATTACCGTAATGTACCGATAAAGTTGACAAGAGCAACAGGAAAAATATTTGCAAGTTGTAACAAATTTCTGAAACTGTTCAATACGCTTGTCAGACTTTCCCGGAAAAATCAAGCGGTATGTTTTTGAGTGTTTCAACAAGAAACTCCCAGAATTTCCCGACAGAGGGAATGTTCACCTTTTCATCCGGCGAATGGGGATATCGAATAGTCGGGCCAAAAGAGATCATGTCAAGCTCAGGATAGGAACCGCCTAAAATCCCGCATTCCAGACCAGCATGAATAGCCGTTATCTCGGGAACCTTGCCGAACTGCCTGGTATAGAGCGCCTGCATGGTCTTGAGGATCGGGGAATCCCGATTCGGTTTCCATCCCGGATAAGCTCCATCAAAAACCGATACCGCCCCTGCAAGGTCAAAGATACTTTTTATCATGATCTCAAGATCGTCACGGGCAGAGTCAACCGAACTTCTCAGCAAGCACTCGATGGTAATGACTCCATTGCCGGATTTGACCAGAGCAAGATTATTGGATGTTTCAACCAGGCCCTCCATCTCGTTGCTCATGCGCATCACCCCATTCGGACAAGCAGAGATCGCCTTCAGAACCTTTATCAAAATATCCTGTTCGATAACGCTCTCGGGGAGCTCGGCAGCAACCACTTCGATCCGCAGGGATGGCTCAACTACAGAGAGTTCATTTTTTATCTTGTCCACCAGGATCGTGACGCTGTTGAAGAACTCCTCCACCCTTGCCAGAGGAATGGCTGCATGGGCAAATGATTCCCTGGGAATCGCGTTGCGGAGGCTTCCCCCGTCAATGGAGGCAAGCTGCAGTCCGTACTGATAGCCATGATAGAGTATTCGGTTCATGATTTTGTTGGCATTGCCACGTCCTAACGGAATATCAACCCCGCTATGGCCGCCCTTCAATCCCGTCACCCTGATGCTGAAACCCCTGCACTCCGTTGATAACGGTTGTTCATTGTAGCGAAAGGTCATCTTTGCGTTGGTACCACCGGCGCAACCAATAAAAAGTTTGCCTTCATCTTCCGAATCCATGTTGATCAGAATCTTCCCCTGGAGCATACCGGGTTTCAGACCGATTGCACCGGTCATTCCAGCCTCTTCATTGCTGGTAAAGAGCGCCTCAAGCGGGCCGTGCTGCACTCTGTTGATTCAAGCACCGCCATGGCAGCAGCAACGCCCAGACCATTGTCGGCACCAAGGGTCGTACCGTTCGCCGTCACCCACTCGCCATCAAGAACCGTTTCAATCGGATCTTGTTCAAAATCATGCTGCTTGCCGGTGTTCTTCTGCGGCACCATATCGAGATGCCCTTGCAGAATCACCCCTTGACGATTTTCCATCCCAGAGGTAGCAGGCTTCCGAATGATAACATTGCCGACATTATCAACAAGAGTTTCCAGACCAAGGTTTTTGCCGAAATCAGCGATGAACTCCCTGATGTGCCCCTCCTTCCCGGAAGGACGGGGAATTTGCGTCAGACGGTAAAAATGTTTCCACACCGCCGGTGGATTAAGTTGGAGAATATTGTGACTCATGGGTAATGCCGGTTATTCCTTATTTTCTTTCGCTTAAAGAGTGCTTCCGATGCTTTTGCTGGTAATGCTCGGCTGGAATATGCGCAAGTTCAAGGCTGCAAGGTAAGCAAGATATTTAGAAGTAATACACCATTGACACTTACCTCAATCAATATTCTTGCGTACATTATCCTTTAACTCCTCTATAAATAGTCATTAAACCGCGTTTTTATGCTGACCGGCATAAAATGAATTGTAACTCAAAAATCCGCAGTTTAGACGGATCAATCTTCTTCTTGTCGAGCAAAAGCAGGATCTCGGGAGAGCTATCATGGCCGAAGAACGGAATCAGCGTAATGACTTTCGCCTCGCCTGGATTGGTTTGCTAATAGTTGTATCTCGGTGCCACTATTCAGGAAATGGGAATTCCTGGTGTGTTTACGATCAAGTTTAGAAAGGCAGAGCCCCGGATACTGGAAACGCCAGTGACTCCCGCTGCACCTTCCCCATCGGAGGCCCCTGTACCGCCTCAACCTGCATCAGACTTCCCCGGCGGGACGAAGAGAGTCTATTCTGCGGATTTTAGCTTATGGCCAAGATACAATTCAGATTTTGGTTCGGCTAAACTCGGGTTTGGCAATTCATACGTCCTGGAACCATATAGTTACCATCCGCTTTCTTGAAGCTAAGGCGCTGCCTCACTTTCGGAGGATTAAGAGCAGGAAAATGTGTACTTCTTGTTTTAATGCGTAACTTCCACTGTTCTTCGACTTACCTGTCATGCCTTCTCAGGTAAATCTGACTCCTAAAATCAGAAGGCTCAAAGGAGAAACTTCAAATGGCAAATAAACCCGTAACGGAAAGAGGTATCAATGTTGATATTTCAAAATTACCCTCGATTGTAACGGTTGAACTGTTTGGCCACGTTACACTCGTCGAGGGCTATGCACTGACGAATTTTTCCGGTTGTCACGCTCTGATTGCGTTGCGTGATCAGCCGGGAAAGACAGTCGCTGTACTGACGACGCAACACGGATTGCAAACTCTTTTGGAAACGGCACTTTCAACGGGCAATCTCATTGCGTTCTGGGGGCAGAAGCTCACTCATCCACCAACACCAAGAGGGGGAACGTGGAGTGTCGATGTCTACAACACTGATGGTGTCATTCTTTATTCGATGAAGTAAATTTTTTTAAACCATACCCAACAGGACGCTACGGCAGAAGCGCGGTTGGGTTTTGGCGTTTGACCACTAAGAACACTGTTATGAAAATATTCGTCGTTTATTGGCATCCAGAACCACAAAGCTTTAATGGAGCGATGTTCCGCACCGCTTGCAAGGCGCTGACCAATGCGGGCCATGAGGTGAGAACGTCCGATTTGCATGAAATGCGCTTCGACCCTGTTTCAAGCCGAAAGAACTTTACTACTGTCAAAAACCAGGACTTCTTCAAACAACAAATTGAAGAAATGCACGCCACCGAAACAAGCGGTTTTTCGGAGGAGATTGAAGCGGAGATGGAGAAAATTGAGTGGTGCGACCTGATGATCTGGCAATTTCCGCTATGGTGGTTTGGATTGCCAGCGGCTTTAAAAGGATGGATTGATCGGGTTTTTGCTATGGGCCGAGTTTACGGCTTGGGGCATTACTATGAAACCGGCGTTTTTCGCGGCAAGCGCGCGCTGCTGAGCCTGACAACAGGTGGACCGGAAGATGCCTTCCGGCAAGGCGGGTTCAACGGAGACATTTCTGGACTTCTGCGCCCGATACAGCGCGGTATTTTGGAGTTTGTCGGGTTCGACGTCCTGGCGCCACAGGTTGTGTACGGGCCTGCCCGCATGACTAATGCTCAGCGCGAACAACAGTTGGCTGCCTACTCGATGCGGCTGCGGCACATTGCCAATGAGTCACCCATTGATGTGGGCACTTATTGAGAGGAGGTTGCCTGAGATTTCACTCGTGGTGGACTCTTCGTATTGTGACTGGAAGGCTCGTTGATGAAAAGCTCGTTTTGCAAAGAAAGGTCTTCTGCCAGCCGATCTCATCCCGGTACTTCTGGAAATTTACGATATTTTTTCCCTGTCAAGCAGGTTAACGCTGCCAGGAAAATTGCGGAAGTTGTGAGCAAACAAACCGGCATTGCTGTTAACCCGAAGCAATATGAACTTTGGATAGTGCCATAGCATGAAAACGTCTATGGAAATTCGCGCAGACTTACTCAAGGCATCAGGCACAGCAACGGAGCCCGAGGATTTCAACACGATGTAACCGATTCGAAGCTTTGTGGCTCCCAATACTTACGACTGCGGCAGTCGCGATTAAAGCACTTATTGTATGGCTACAATTCGCTTAGCCATCATCACTCAAGCACATTTTCCATCCTCTTTTGTAATACCTGCAAGCCCTGCTGCCGCTCGAGTTCAAGAAGAATATACTCATAAGAAAGACCATGAAACCCGTAACGCCGGACACCTTCGCGACGAATGGATTCTGGCAGCGCGTGGAGTTTGACGATTGGGGGCATGGCAGAGTGAAACGAGGTATCGAAGCCGGTACCATCAGTTAATTCAGATGATTTTTTTAAAACGCACACATCAAACTTTATTTATTAAAGTTACTTTGAAAAATAAAGTATATTGGTATCAATAAAAAATGGTAACCCGAAGCATAGCACAGGCGCTATAACAGTCATCAAAACAAGAACGATTTTTCCGTTTTAAGAAGTAGTACCAGTAGTAACGTTTGATCTTCTTACGTTGCAACATGCGAACAAATAAGGCAGGGTGTATTATGTCACTTGATCATACAAAAAAGTGTATCACCGACAAACTGAAATCTGACGAGGATTTTCGTGCTCGTGTAGCAAACTTCATCCTGTACCGCGGCTTTTCTGACGATTTCAAGAATTTCAAGAAAGAAAATTTGACGCAACACCTGGAGGATAATGGCCATAAAAGTGAATTTTCAGACAACCTGCAGGGATATGAGTTTTGGGTCGGCTAAAGGGATGCTTAATCAGGAAAACATTATGAACAAAAAAATCTGGTTGACTTTAGGTATTGCAGGGATGCTTCTCGGTAGCCCCTCTGTTGATGCCCAGGCGAAAGTCGATGTTCGTGTTGGCATTAATCTGGGGAACGGCAGGACGCACCATTATCATCGCAAACATTGGAATAAGAGGAATCGGCACAATGACGCAAGAAAGCGGCACCACGATATCAAGCATCGGAAATCTGCATCGAGACGATAGTTAAACCCGCTGACCAGGAATCTTTCGTGGCTTCAGGAATCATTTCTGTGCCCCGGAAGATTTACTGGGTTAATCCTTTATCAACAGAGTACCATGATCAAAAAGAAGCTTCAAAGTAATGCCCTTTTGCAGGGAGTTGAGCCCTTTTTCCCGATCGTTGGTATCGGAGCTTCAGCGGGAGGGCTGGAAGCTCTTGAAATTTTATTGAGAATTATTCCAGATAAATGTGGCGTTGCCTTTGTGATTGTTCAGCATCTTGACCCGACACACAAGGATATGATGGTTGAATTGCTTCAGCGGGTTACAGTTATGCCGGTCGTTCAGGTCAGCGATCGCCTGAAAATTAAGCCGGATCATGTTTATGTGATTCCTCCGAACAAGAATATGTCTCTGCTGCACGGAATATTGCATCTGCTTGATCCTGTGGAGCCTCGAGGTCTTCGTCTACCCATTGATTTCTTTTTTTGCTCACTTGCTGATGATCTGCATCGGCAAAGCATTGGGCTCATTCTTTCAGGCATGGGTTCCGATGGAAGTCTTGGTTTGCGTGCTATCAAAGAGAACGGTGGCGGCGTTTTTGTGCAGGATCCCTCATCAGCCAGGTTTGACGGCATGCCTCGAAGCGCCATTGCTGCCTGTACGCCTGACATCATCGCCCCTGTTGAAGAACTCCCTGGCAAACTTCTTGCCTATCTCGGGCATGTTCACTTTGTTGTAAAAAAGGATTTGCCGCTGGCAGAAAAAGTAATGAGCGGTCTGGAGAAAGTGGTGATTCTTTTACGACTCCAGACGGGTCATGATTTTTCGCTTTATAAAAAAAGCACCATCTACCGCCGTATTGAACGACGCATGGGTATTCATCAGATTGAAAAAATTGCTGACTATGTCCATTTTCTGCAGGAAAACCCCCATGAAACTGATCTGCTGTTCAAGGAACTGCTGATAGGGGTAACCTGTTTTTTTCGCGATCCCGCAGTGTGGGAGTCTTTGAGACTCAAGGCAATCCCGTCTCTTCTTGCACCCCGGCCCGCCGGAGGTGTCATACGGGCCTGGGTGGTCGGGTGTTCTACTGGTGAGGAAGCCTTTTCCCTGGCAATCATATTCAAGGAGGCTATTGAAACACTCACCCCTTCCGGAAATTTTAAACTGCAGATATTTGCAACCGACCTTGATAACGATGCTATCGACAAGGCCCGCTCAGGATGCTTTCCCCTGAAAATTGCAACTGAAGTTTCTGACGAAAGGCTGCGACGATTCTTTGAACTGGATGATCATGGCTACAGGATATCGCGCGAGATCCGTGAAATGGTGGTCTTTGCTCATCAGAATGTTATCATGGATCCCCCTTTCTCCAAGCTTGATATTCTGGTTTGCCGGAATCTGCTGATTTATTTGGAACCGGAACTTCAAAAAAAGCTTTTTCCTCTTTTTCATTACAGTCTGAATCCTGGAGGTATTCTTTTGTTAGGGAATGCCGAGAGCCTGGGTTCATTTACCCATCTGTTTAAGCCGCTTGACAGTAAAACACGACTTTTCAGTCGCCTTCAAGGGGTTCGTACGGAGTCCGCTTCTTTATCCTTTTCATTTGCTCACACGCAACCCGCACTTTCGGATGTTACTATCGATCAACCCACACCAAAAACTTCTGCACTCAATTTGCAGATTTTGACCGATCAGCTCCTCCTTGAGTATTATTCTCCTGCCGCAGTGCTGACCAATGATAAAGGAGATATCATCTATATCAGTGGTCATACGGGTAAATATCTTGAGCCCGCTGCAGGAAAGGCCAACTGGAACATTTTTGCCATGGCGCGCGAAGGGCTTCGCTTCGAACTGAGTATCATTTTCGGGAGTGTGCTTCGTCACAAAGGAACTGTTACCAAAAGAGGTCTGAATGTCATTTCAAGCGGAGTAACACAGACGTTGAATCTGTCGATTACTCTGCTTGAAAAACCTGGCGCTTTGCAGGGTCTCGTTTTGATTGTTTTTATCGATGTCGAAAGCCTTGCCACTGCCACATTACAGTTTCCGGCCTCTTCTGCGGAGATTGGAACAGCCAGGCAGACAGCGCTTGAGCAGGAACTGAGTCAGGCAAGGGATGAGATTCTGTGTATCCGGGAAGAGATGCAGACTTCCCAGGAAGAGCTTAAATCCAACAACGAAGAGATCCAGTCGACTAACGAAGAACTACAGAGCGCTAACGAGGAGCTGACCACCTCCAAGGAGGAGATGCAGTCCATGAATGAGGAGCTGCAGACTGTGAACCACGAACTACAGTCGAAGGTGAGTGACTTGTCGCAGGCTAACAATGATTTGAAAAACCTGCTGAACAGTACTGACATTGCAACACTGTTTCTTGATGATGAGCTCAATATCCGCCGTTTCACTACAAGGACTGCATCCATTATAAAATTGATTGCCAGTGATGTAGGACGCCCTATAACTGATATTGTGACCGATTTACAGTATCCTGATCTGGCTGAAGATGCCAGTGAGGTTCTTCGTAGTTTGGCGTTTAGTGAAAAACAGGTTCCGGCAAGTGACGGACGCTGGTTTACGGTGAAAATTATGCCATACCGTACCCATGAAAACCAGATTGACGGACTGGTGATCACCTTCAGCGATATTAGCGTCGCCAAAAAGCTTGAAGAGAGTCTTCGGGAAACTGAAAACCGTTTCCGGGCTGCAATTGAAAGTTCGGGTATCATCGTTGCGGCTGTTGACAAGGAGTTCCGTTATATCTGGCTTGACGATACTCAGCATGAGTTTCATGCACCGGATTCGATTGGAAAACGCGATGATGAGCTTCCTGATATGCAGAACGCGGCTGAACTTATGGAGGTCAAGCGAAAAGTGCTGGCGACAGGTGATACGGTACACAGGGATTTAACTGTAACAGTTGCAAACGGTTCTCTCCGCTACTATGAACTCATTGCCAGGCCGCAGCGAAATGCAGGAGGTGAAATAATTGGCGTGATCACTGTTGCAGCAAGACAACACAGCCCGCAAAGAGGCTGAGAGTGCTTTGTGCCTTTATTCTAATGGAAAAGATTATTAAGGGTAATTGGCAAACGAAAAGTATTTTTGTTTTTTATGCGTAAGTATGAATGGTAAAAAATCTATGGGAATAAGGAAAGTTTTTCATGAAAAAGAACAGAGCCCTTTTGGAGGATTTAACAGCATTGCGCCATCAGGCAGAGACGTTCCTCAACTCAGAGCAGAAGAAGAACGTTCTTGATTTCTCCAGTTCGCCTGAGGAGATGCAAAGGGTTATTCATGAACTGGCGGTTCACCAGATTGAACTTGAGATGCAGCAGGATGAACTGCTTCAGACAAGGGCTGAGCTGGAAGAAAACCTGGAATGCTACACTGATCTTTATGACTTCGCGCCTCTCGGCTATCTGACGCTGACCAGGGAAGGGACGATACGGCAAGTCAATCTTACAGCGACAAAACTGATTGGTATAGAACGATCACTGTTAATGGGCGATCGTTTCGGAAGGTTTGTTTCGCCTGAAGGTCTTCCTGCTTTTAACGCCCTGCTGGCGAGGGTGTTCAGCAAAAGAGAGCACCCCTTCTGTGAGGTTATGCTCCTGATTGAAGGAAAGCCATCCTCTTCTGCTGACACATCGGTATCCCCTGATACCCTTGTACTCAACCATACGGTTCGCATTGATGCCGTCCTCAGCAATGATGCTCAGGAATGTCGCGTAGTTATATCGGACATAAGTATGCAAAAAAAAATCGAACACGAGAATACAGTCCTTAAGGCTCGATTAGCTCAAATCGGCATAACAGAGCCAATCGACAAGCCTGTTGGCAGTGCTGCTCCAGACTTTAATCACCAACAGCTTAATAAAGTTATTCATGCACGGATACGGTTTGCCGCACTTTCTTATCTTTATTTTGTGAATAAAGCAAGTTTTTTGGAGATCAAAAAGCAGGTCAGGACAACGGACGGTAATTTAAGTGTTCACATGCGGATGCTTGAGTCAGCAGAATATATAAGTTGTGACAGGGAAATTCAGGAACGCAAGCCTCAAACTGTTTACAGAATAACGCCGAAAGGCCATGATGCCTTTTTCAGGTACAAGGCTTCTCTCATAGCTTTTCTCGGCGCATAATCCGCCATTATTACCTGAGAACAGGTTAACAAAACTCATAAAAAGGAGAGAGTTATTATGCCAGGTCAGGGACTCTTCAAAGAGATGAAAAAGACGTTTCTGTTTCATGCCATTGCGGCGCATTTCAGTAACGGGCTGATTCCGGTTGCCGTGCTGTACTTGATTTTGACGCTTTCAACCGCCAGCAGCTATTTTGAGCATACCGTGGAACATCTTCTTCTCATTGTCGTACTGGCTGTTCCGGCTTCTTTTTTTTCAGGTATCCACGATTGGAAAACAAAATATCGTGGTGCCAAAGCACCTGTCTTTATTAAAAAAATCAGACTCTCCTGCCTGCTTTTTGCGCTCTGCGCTTCTGCAGTTTTTATCAGACTCAGCTCTCCTGA
>JBAXFV010000038.1:0-12620 GCA_037139755.1 Chlorobiaceae bacterium | reverse complement strand
ATTATCTCATCAAGCTGGTCAACGGGCTTGCTGATGTTGACGATGTTGATCATCTTGCCAATCGTCGTGTGCGTTCAGTTGGGGAACAGCTTGCCGCACAGTTTGTTATCGGGCTGGCCAGGATGGGCAAAAATGTTCGTGAAAAGCTCAACTCCAGAGACTCGGATAAAATAGCTCCTGCAGACCTTATCAACGCACGTACCGTATCGAGCGTTGTCTCAAGTTTCTTTGCGACCAGCCAGTTGTCACAGTTTATGGACCAGACTAATCCCCTGGCAGAAATGACCAACAAAAGAAGGGTTTCGGCTCTTGGACCAGGCGGTCTTACCAGGGAACGTGCTGGTTTTGAGGTTCGGGATGTTCACTATACACACTATGGCAGACTGTGCCCGATCGAAACACCGGAAGGTCCTAATATCGGTCTTATTTCCTCGTTGTCGGTCTACGCAGAGATCAATGACAAAGGTTTTATACAAACACCTTACCGCGTTGTTGATAAAGGCCAGGTGACCGATACCGTCCTGATGCTTTCGGCTGAAGATGAGGAGAACAAGATTACGGTACCAGTCAGTGTTCCTCTTGATGAGAACAACAGAATAGCGCTTGAGACAGTTCAGGCAAGAACAAAGGGAGACTATCCGGTAGTAGCTGCAGAGGATGTCAATTTTATGGATGTTTCTCCGGTACAAATTGTCAGCGCTGCCGCAGCACTGATTCCTTTTCTTGAACACGATGATGGTAACCGTGCACTTATGGGTGCCAACATGCAGCGCCAGGCGGTGCCGCTTTTGACGTCAGAAGCTCCTGTTGTTGGTACTGGCATGGAGGCAAAGGTTGCGAGGGACTCGCGTTCAGTTATTTTAGCAGAAGCATCCGGAGTGCTTGAAGATGTTACGGCAGAATATATCACGATTCGCTATGATATTGATACCGACAATGATGTGAGGCTATCAATGCTTGATCCTGACGAAGGAGTGAAAACGTACAAGCTGATCAAGTTCAAGCGTTCCAACCAGGATACCTGCATTTCACAGAAACCTCTGGTGCAGATTGGTCAACGGGTAGAAAAGGGTGCAGTGCTTGCTGACAGCTCTTCGACAGATAATGGAGAACTGGCTCTTGGAAAAAATGTTTTGGTAGCCTTCATGCCGTGGCGCGGTTATAACTTTGAAGATGCTATTATTTTAAGTGAAAGGCTCGTCTATGACGATGTTTTTACTTCACTTCATATTCATGAATTTGAAGCGAATGTTCGTGATACCAAACGAGGTGAGGAGCAGTTCACCCGTGATATTTATAATGTCAGCGATGAAGCACTCAGAAACCTTGATGAAAACGGTATCGTTCGAAATGGCGCAGAAGTCAAGGAGCGGGATATTCTTGTTGGAAAAATAACTCCGAAAGGCGAAAGTGATCCAACACCGGAAGAGAAGCTGCTCAGGGCAATTTTCGGTGACAAATCAAGCGATGTCAAGGATGCGTCTATGCATGTACCCGCCGGAATGAAAGGTATTGTCATCAAGACAAAGCTTTTCAGCCGGAAGAAAAAGGTTGGCCTCGATGTCAAGGAAAAGATTGAGTTGGTTGACAAGAAATTTGACTCTAAAGAATATGACCTGCGTAAGCGTTTTGCCAAATGGATAAAACAGCTTCTTGAGGGTAAGACTTCGTCAGGCATCTACAGTGATAAAGGCAAACAGCTTGTTGCTGAAGGCTCTCTTTATGATGAAAGTGTGTTTGCAAAATTCAGTGTCATGCCATTCCTTGAGTCGATCGATTTTTCAAAAGGCGTGACAGATTCTGACAAGATAAACGATAATGTTGTTCGTCTTGTCAAGGAGTTTCGCTTCATGTTGAAAGATTTAGCCGATGAGCGGGATAACGAGAAATACAAGATCAATGTTGGCGATGAGCTTCCTCCTGGTATTGAGGAGCTGGCAAAGGTTTATATCGCCCAGAAAAGAAAGATTCAGGTCGGTGACAAAATGGCTGGCCGACATGGTAACAAGGGTGTTGTTGGTAAAATTCTTCCAATCGAGGATATGCCTTTCATGGAAGATGGTACCCCGGTTGATATTGTTCTCAACCCTCTGGGCGTGCCAAGCCGCATGAATATCGGCCAGCTTTATGAAACATCGCTTGGTTGGGCTGCAAAGACATTGGGAGTCAAGTTCAAGACACCGATTTTCAATGGTGCTACGTATCAGGAAGTTCAGCAGGAACTCGACAGGGCTGGTCTTCCGGCACATGGCAAAGTGAGTCTTTTTGATGGTCGTACGGGTGAACGCTTTGATGACGAAGTGACCATTGGTTATATCTACATGCTCAAGTTGAGTCACCTTGTCGATGACAAGATTCATGCCCGTTCCACTGGTCCTTACTCACTGATTACTCAGCAGCCACTTGGAGGAAAGGCACAGTTTGGAGGCCAGAGATTTGGTGAAATGGAAGTCTGGGCTCTTGAAGCTTATGGCGCCTCCAATATTCTACGGGAAATGCTGACGGTTAAATCGGATGATGTGATTGGAAGGAACAAAACTTATGAAGCTATTGTTAAAGGTCAGAACCTGCCCGAGCCGGGTATACCCGAATCCTTCAATGTCCTTATAAGGGAGTTGCAGGGTCTGGGTCTTGAAATTCGTATTGACGACAAGGTTCCTTAGTAATGTGGTAATTAGCGTGTACATCATTAACGGACGTTAACAAGAGTCGTTTAAAAAGGATATAGACTATGATTTTTTCACAGGGAGCATCGCCGCTTAAAGGTGATTTTTCAAGAATAAAGTTCAGCATAGCGTCTCCTGAAAGCATTCTCGCCCATTCACGGGGAGAGGTGCTGAAGCCGGAGACGATCAACTACCGCACCTTCAAGCCGGAACGTGACGGTTTGATGTGCGAAAAGATATTTGGTCCAACAAAGGACTGGGAGTGCTATTGCGGCAAGTACAAGCGAGTTCGCTATAAAGGAATTATCTGCGACCGCTGCGGCGTTGAGGTGACAACCAAAAGTGTTCGCAGGGAGCGTATGGGTCATATTTCTTTGGCTGTTCCGGTTGTGCATACCTGGTTTTTCCGTTCGGTTCCCAGCAAAATTGGCGCATTGCTTGATCTTTCGACCAAAGAGCTTGAAAGGATCATCTATTATGAAGTATATGTTGTCATCAATCCCGGTGAACCGGGTGAAAAACAGGGAATAAAGAAACTTGATCGTTTGACCGAGGAACAGTATTTCCAGATTATCACTGAGTATGAGGATAATCAGGACCTTGAGGATTCAGATCCGGACAAGTTTGTTGCCAAAATGGGTGGAGAAGCCATCCACATGTTGCTCAAGAATATTAATCTGGATGAATCAGCGATACATTTGCGCAAGGTACTGAAGGAGAGCAATTCAGAGCAGAAAAGAGCTGATGCACTGAAAAGACTCAAAGTTGTTGAGGCTTTCAGAAAAAGTTATGAGCCCCACAAGAAGACCCGCAAAAAGCCTCAGGGACTTTTTCCTGAAGATGAGCTTCCCGAGCCCTACGTTTATGAGGGCAATAAACCAGAGTATATGGTAATGGAAGTCGTACCGGTTATTCCCCCGGAACTTCGTCCCCTCGTTCCTCTTGAAGGTGGCCGTTTTGCCACATCGGATCTCAACGATCTTTATCGCCGGGTAATTATCCGGAACAACCGTCTTAAAAAACTTATCGATATTCGGGCGCCTGAGGTTATTCTCCGAAATGAAAAGAGAATGCTCCAGGAAGCAGTTGATGCCTTGTTTGATAATTCCCGCAAAGCGAATGCGGTGAAGACAGGCGAGTCAAACAGGCCTCTAAAGTCGCTTTCGGATGCACTGAAAGGCAAACAGGGCCGTTTCCGTCAGAACTTGCTTGGAAAGAGGGTCGATTACTCTGGCCGTTCGGTTATTGTGGTCGGTCCCGAGTTAAAGCTGCATGAGTGCGGTCTGCCGAAAAGCATGGCCATTGAGCTCTTTCAGCCTTTTGTGATTCGCCGTCTTGTCGATAGAGGTATTGCAAAATCGGTCAAATCGGCTAAAAAACTTATTGACCGGAAGGATCCGGTTGTCTGGGATGTGCTTGAAAAAGTTATTGATGGCAGACCTGTTCTTCTGAACAGAGCGCCAACCCTTCACCGTCTTGGCATTCAGGCATTTCAGCCTCTTCTGGTAGAAGGCAAGGCTATTCAGATTCACCCTCTTGTCTGTACGGCTTTCAATGCTGACTTTGATGGTGATCAGATGGCGGTTCACATTCCGCTGTCGCAGGAAGCCCAGCTCGAAGCGTCATTACTCATGCTGTCGTCACATAATCTTATTCTGCCTCAATCCGGTAAGCCGGTTACGGTACCGTCACAGGACATGGTACTCGGTATGTATTATCTGACCAAGTCGCGCACTGGAGATATCGGAGAAGGACAGATTTTCTACAGCAGTGAAGATGTTCTTATTGCCTACAATGAACAGCGTGTTGGTCTGCATGCACAGATATTTGTGCAGTATAGCGGCGAAATTGATCAGAAATTTGATTCGCTGCGAGTTCTTGATACCGTTGTCGATCCAACATCAGAAAAGTCCATCTGGCTGAAAGCACAGATAGAAAAGAAGGCGATTCTTCTTACCACGGTTGGCAGGGTTATCTTCAACCAGCACGTGCCTGATGAAATTGGCTTTATTAACAGGGTTATTGATAAAAAAGTAGCCAAAGAGCTGATCGGACGACTGAGCAGCGAGGTTGGGAATGTTGAAACCGCAAAATTCCTTGACAATATCAAGGAGGTTGGCTTTCATTATGCCATGAAAGGCGGTCTTTCTGTAGGACTTTCTGATGCCATTGTGCCCGAAACCAAGGTAAAGCATATTAAAAATGCCCAGCGCGACAGCACCAAGGTCGTCAAGGAATACAACCGTGGTACGCTGACCGATAATGAACGGTACAACCAGATTGTCGATGTCTGGCAGAAAACATCAAATATTGTCGCCGAAGAATCATATCAGAAGCTTAAAAAAGATCGGGATGGTTTCAATCCCCTTTATATGATGCTTGATTCCGGAGCTCGTGGTTCCAGGGAGCAGGTGCGTCAGTTGACCGGTATGAGAGGTCTTATTGCCCGTCCGCAGAAGTCCATGTCGGGACAGCCGGGAGAAATTATTGAAAACCCGATTATCTCGAACCTCAAGGAGGGTCTTACCGTACTTGAGTATTTCATTTCAACGCACGGCGCTCGTAAGGGTCTTTCGGATACTTCGCTGAAAACGGCCGATGCCGGTTACCTCACCAGAAGGCTTCACGATGTTGCCCAGGATGTCATTGTCACTATCGATGACTGCGGAACGACTCGAGGTCTTTATATTCATCGTAACATTGAGGAGGAGACCAGCGGGCAGATAAAATTCCGCGAAAAAATCAAGGGACGCGTGGCGGCGCGGGATATTTACGACACTCTGAATAATAAAGTTGTCGTATCAGCAGGCGAAATTATTACAGAAGAGCTTGCCGAACTTATTCAGGAGACGGTAGGAGTTGAAGAGGCCGAGATCCGTTCGGTGCTGACCTGCGAGTCTAAAATCGGTATTTGTTCAAAGTGCTATGGCACTAACCTTTCGGTGCATGAACTTGTTGAAATTGGCGAGGCGGTTGGTGTTATAGCCGCTCAGTCTATCGGTGAACCTGGAACTCAGTTGACACTTCGTACCTTCCACCAGGGTGGTACAGCTCAGGGAGGAATATCCGAAACCGAAACCAAGGCGTTTTATGATGGTCAGGTTCAGTTTGAAGATATCAAGACCGTAGAACATACCGCCATCAATGAGGATGGCGTTGCGGATCTCAGGATCATCGTTATTCAGAAAAACGGTAAAATCAATATTGCCGATCCAGAGTCTGGGAAGATTCTGAAGCGCTATATCGTTCCGCATGGTGCGCATCTTCACTGCAAGAACGGCTCTCTGGTCAAGAAAGATCAGGTGATGTTCAGCAGTGAACCCAACAGTACACAGATTATTGCCGAGATACCAGGTATCATTAAATTTGCTGATATCGAAAAAGGTGTGACTTACAAGGAAGAGGTTGATCCCCAGACTGGTTTTTCACAGCATACCATCATCAACTGGCGTACAAAACTGAGAGCGACCGAGACAAGGGAGCCGAGGTTGATGATTATTGATGCAAGTGGTGAGGTGAGAAAAACCTATCCAGTGCCGATCAAGTCAAATCTTTATGTAGAAGACGGACAGAAGGTTAATCCTGGTGATATCATGGCGAAGGTACCAAGAAATCTCGACCGTGTTGGTGGAGACATTACGGCTGGTTTGCCAAAAGTCACTGAGCTTTTTGAAGCTCGTATACCTACTGATCCAGCAATTGTTACTGAAATTGACGGATATGTCAGCTTTGGATCGCAGCGCAGAAGCAGCAAGGAGATCAAGGTTAAAAATGACTTTGGTGAGGAGAAGATCTATTATGTCCAGGTTGGAAAGCATGTACTGGCCAACGAGGGCGACGAAGTCAAGGCAGGCGATCCACTGACCGATGGTGCCGTTTCTCCGCAGGACATTCTGCGTATTCAGGGACCAAATGCTGTGCAGCAGTATCTGGTGAACGAGATTCAGAAAGTTTACCAGATTAATGCGGGGGTCGAGATCAATGACAAGCATCTTGAGGTTATTGTGCGTCAGATGCTTCAGAAGGTCCGTGTTGAAGAGCCTGGTGACACCGATCTGCTTCCTGGTGATCTGATTGACCGGAGTGCTTTTGTTGAGTCGAATAAAGGGATTGCCGAAAAGGTACGCATTACCGAAAAGGGTGATGCACCGGCAAGGATTCAGGAGACTCAGCTTCACAAAATCCGTGACATAACCAAGCTGAATCGTGAGCTGCGCAAGAACACCAAAAATATGATTGCTTTTGAGCCAGCCCTGCAGGCAACCTCTCATCCTGTGCTGCTTGGTATTACAAGCGCGGCCCTTCAGACTGAAAGTGTGATCTCTGCGGCTTCATTTCAGGAAACCACGAAGGTGTTGACTGACGCTGCCGTTGCAGGAAAAGTTGACTATCTTGCTGGTCTGAAAGAAAACGTGATTGTCGGCAAGCTGATTCCTGCGGGCACAGGACTGAAGAGATACAAGGCAATAAAACTTACCGGTGATGGTCAGGAAACGGCTTCTGCCAGAGAAGGGAGTGATGAGGTGATCGTAGAAACCCGAGAGGGTTTTGCCAATGAGCGATAGCATTCTTCTCATGGCTACATCAGCATAAAGCAAAAAAAAGGGAGATTCGCATCTCCCTTTTTTTGTTATTTCTTTTCGAATCTGAACGTTTCCAGAAAACTGGTATCGAACTCTCCGCTTTGAAAAACCGGAGAATGCATCACCTGCTTATGGAAAGGAATCGTGGTCTTTACACCAACAACAATGAATTCATCCAGGGCGCGTGACATCCTTGCAATAGCTTCATCCCTGGTTTGTGCTGTAACGATGAGCTTGGCAATCATCGAGTCGTAGTTGGATGGCACCACGTAGCTTGCATAAGCATGTGAATCGACTCTTACACCATGCCCTCCAGGTGTGTGGAATACCTGAAGCTTTCCTGGTGAAGGACGGAACATGTGTTCTGGATCCTCTGCATTAATACGGCATTCAATGGAGTACCCCTTTGGGCTAAAGGTTCGATTTCCAATGGACTCTCCGCTTGCAATCAGAATCTGTTCCTTGACAAGATCTACATCGTAACGCTCTTCCGTGACAGGATGTTCAACCTGAATACGGGTATTCATCTCCATGAAGTAAAAGTCCTTGTGCTTGTCGAGAAGAAACTCGATAGTACCAGCACCTTCATAGTTGATCGCACTGGCAGCAGCCACAGCGGCATCACCCATTTTTTTTCTCAATGCCTCATCAACAACCGGAGACGGGGTCTCTTCAATAAGTTTCTGGTGACGTCTCTGAACGGTACAGTCGCGTTCACCAAGGTGGATGGTATTGCCGTGCTGGTCAGAGAGAATCTGAATTTCAACATGGCGAGGATTTTCAAGATACTTCTCGATATAGCAGCCGCTGTTGCCGAAAGCCTGCTCAGCTTCACTGCGCGCGGTGTTCAGCGCTTTTTCAAGCTGGCTCTCTTCAGTGACCACCCGCATGCCCTTTCCTCCACCACCCGCAGTAGGCTTGATGATAACCGGATAGCCAGTTTTTTTTGCAGTTTCAATTGCCTGCTTCAGATCAGTGACCAATCCCGGGCTTCCTGGAACAACAGGTACCCCTGCTGCAATCATGGTTGCCTTGGCGGTATTTTTGTCGCCCATCTGGTTAATCATTCTTGCTGTAGGACCGATAAACTTGATGTTGGCTGATTCGCATACTTCAGCGAAATCAGCGTTTTCAGCAAGAAATCCGTATCCCGGATGAATAGCATCGGCATTGGTCACCTGTGCTGCAGCAATGATACGTGGAATATTAAGGTAACTTTCTCTGGACAAAGCCGGTCCTATGCAGACAGCTTCATCGGCGTATTTAACATGGATAGATTCAGCGTCAACTGTAGAATAAACAGCGACGGTACTGATCCCCATTTCACGGCAGGTCTGCATAATACGCAAAGCAATTTCGCCGCGATTTGCAACAAGTATTTTCTTGAACAAGGCTTTTTGTGATGAATGATTATGGTTTAATCCGGAACAGTGGCTGATCATATTCGACCGCTTGTCCGTTTTCAACAAGAATTTCAACAATTGTACCGGAGACCTCAGCTTCAATTTCGTTCATCAGCTTCATGGCTTCGATAATACAAAGCACGTCACCTTTCTTTACAATATCATTGACTGCAACAAATGGTGGTGAATCAGGTGATGAGGCATGATAGAAAGTACCAACAATAGGTGAGCGTGATTCGATAAGGTCAGATACTGGTTCAGGCTCTGCTGGTGCTGGTGCAGCGGTTGAGATCTGGGGAGTTGACTGTAAGGCGGGGGCAGCCTGCACAGCAAGGAATTGGGGAGATACTGCGGCCATAGAGCGCCTCAGGATAATTTTAAAGTTTCCCTCCTCAATGATGGTTTCCTGAAGATCTGAGCCATTGACAATGTCAATAAGCTGTTTGATTTCGCTAAGGTTCATGATATTTTGTTACTTATAAGTTATAAACACACGCGTCCCGAAAAACCTTTATAAGATAGTTACTTTTTTACTCTTTCAATATAATCACCAGTGCGGGTGTCGACACGAATAATGCTTCCTGTCTGGATAAACATGGGGACGTTGACTTCTGCCCCGGTTTCTACAATTGCAGGTTTTGTTCCGCTGGTTGCTCTGTCGTCCTTCAATGCCGGGCTGGTTTCAGTTACCTCTACTTCAACAAAGGTAGGAAGTTCAACTCCAAGAATCGAACCGTCATCAGAGAAAACTATTGTTACCGTGATGCCATCCTTGACAAAACGGGATGAGGAGCCAAGCAAGAGTTCGGGAACATTAATCTGCTCGAAGGTATCGTTGTCCATCATGACAAAATCACTGCCGTCCCGATAAAGATATTGATACTGTTTTCGTTCAGTGACGATCACATCAACAGATTCGGTGGCACTGAAGCGGTATTCAACATTCCTGCCCGATTTAAGATTTCTCATGTTTGCCTGATAAAACGCCCTCAAGTTCCCGGGAGTACGGTGCATAAGACTCTCGATACTGTGGGGTTCGCCCTTAAAACGGATAATTGAACCTTTTGAAATGTTGCTGATTGAGACCATAAGCCGGATAAAAAATTATCTTGTACAAGTTCTTGATTCCCCTACTTAAAACAGCTTGAATATAACACAGTACAGGACGAATACCAATTACCGATCATTCAATCATGGATAAAGGTAAAAAGCCATTGCATGTTTGTCACCTACTGTTTAAATTCGGGAAGGATGGGCGTGTAATTTGATAAAATTAATTTTAACCATAACAATAAAAAATTCATATGTCAAAAGCTGAATTAGTAGAGAAAATTGCCGAGCAGGCTAAACTGACAAAAGTTGATGCAGAACGCGCTCTTAATGCGTTTATTACTGTTGTCACAACATCATTGAAAGAGGGAGAGGATGTCGCGCTCGTCGGTTTCGGAACGTTTTCCATTGGTGACAGAGCGGAAAGGCAAGGTCGTAACCCCCAGACTGGAGAAGTTATTACCATTTCTGCGAAAAAAGTTGTCAAGTTCAAGCCAGGCAAAGCATTGAAGGAAGAGGTCGGTGGTTAATCGTGATTTTCTTATTTCTGCTTTTTAAAGCCCATCATGAGCTATTGCTTGATGGGCTTTTTTTATCATTAAGATTGCTGCACTATGGTCACCAAAGTTGTCCTTGATTTTGAAAAGCCGCTGTTTGAGCTTGAAGCCAAGCTCAGCGAAATGCGCCAATGCCTCAGGAGCAGCACAAGGGAGCAGACTCAGGCAGAAATAGACTTGCTCTATAATGACATAGAGGTCCTTGAGCTGAAAGTCGATGCACTCCGTCGTTCGATCTATAAAAATCTTACTCGATGGCAGAAAGTACAGCTTGCCCGCCATCCTGCAAGACCCTATACGCTTGATTATATTTACATGATGACAACCGGCTTTGCCGAGCTTGCCGGTGACCGGCATTTCAGCGATGACAAAGCTATTGTCGGAGGATTTGCCCGCATTGAAGAGAGTTCGTCAGGTTTTTCTCAGCCTGTTATGATTATTGGTCATCAGAAAGGTCGTGATACCAAGTCCAATCTTTACCGGAACTTCGGTATGGCTCAGCCTGAAGGATACCGCAAAGCGCTTCGGTTGATGAAACTCGCCGAGAAATTTCGAAAACCGGTCATTACCTTAATTGATACACCAGGAGCATTTCCCGGCATAGAAGCAGAAGAACGAGGGCAGGCAGAGGCCATTGCCCACAATCTGTTCGAAATGGCCAAGCTGACTGTTCCGGTAATCTGCGTGATTATCGGCGAAGGTGCGAGTGGGGGAGCCATTGGTATCGGGGTTGGTGATCGAATTCTTATGGCTGAAAATAGCTGGTATTCAGTGATCTCACCCGAAAGTTGTTCTTCAATTCTCTGGAGAAGCTGGAACTATAAAGAGCAGGCGGCAGAAGCCTTGCGGCTCACCGCAGAGGATCTTCTTGGGCAGGGCATTATCGACAGAATTATTCCCGAACCTCTTGGGGGTGCTCATACTGATCCTGATCTTATGGCAGGGACATTGAAGAGTATACTGATTGAGGAGTTGAAATTGCTTCTGCCGAAGGAGCCAGGGGATCTTGTTCATGACCGGATAGAAAAGTTTTCGGCCATGGGTGTCTGGAAGGAAGAGGCATAGAAATTGCTGAAAATAAAAAAAGCCGGCGTTTATGCCGGCTTTTTTGTTCTCCTCATGCTTTCTTTATTTCGTATGATTGATCGCCCTTAAGGAGCTCTTCGAAGGTGCCGATTCCGTTTTTCTGAGCATCAGAGATCTGTGCAGTCAGAGCGTCTTCATAGGTGATTCGCTCTTTGGCATAAAAAACACCGAAAGGCCTTGGAAGAGACTCTTCCAACTCAGCATGATCATCAGCAAAATGAGCAAGAATTGATGCTTTGTTGATATCGGTTTCATCATGAATCCAGAGGTCACTGCTGGAAATGCCCTCTTTGTCCAAATCCACAACGATGGGCTGAAATCCGTCCAGCCAAATACCCCGTTTTCCGTTTGCGAAAACAAGAGGTTTCGACTGTTCCAGATAGACCGTGTTATTGGCTTTATTGTCGGCAGAAGAAAATGCTTCAAAAGCACCGCCGTTAAAAATAGGACAATTCTGATAAATTTCTACCAGCGAAGTTCCATTATGAAGGGCAGCGCGTTTCAGTATCGAGCGAAGGAATTTGCCGTCTCGATCAAAAGCTCTTGCAAAAAATGATCCGCCGGAGCCAAGAGTTAGCGCTGCCGTATTAAAGGGCTGATCAATAACTCCTGATGGAGAGGTAACAGTTCTCAAACCGATTTTCGAGGTTGGAGAATATTGACCTTTTGTGAGGCCGTAAATTTCATTGTTGAAGAGCACCACATTGAGGTCCGGATTTCTTCTCAGGGTATGAATAAAATGATTGCCACCAATTGAGAGTGCGTCACCATCGCCGGTACCAACCCAGACACTCAGTTCTGGTCGTGAGACTTTGAGTCCGGTTGCCATAGGGAGAGCTCTGCCGTGGATACCGTGAACGCCATACGTTGCAAGATAATAAGGGAGGCGGGACGAGCAGCCTATACCGGAAACAAAAACAATGTTTTCAGGTGCAATACCAAGTTCAGGTAAAACATTTTTTATTTGCTGCAGGACGGCATGATCCCCACAGCCTGGACACCATTTTGGCTCTTGATCAGAAGCAAAATCCTTGGCAATCAGGACTGGAAGGACTGGGACTGTTGTGATATCGGTCATGATTGAAGCTCCTTTATGATGTCAGTGATTTTAATCAGTATTTCCATTTCATTGAATGGTACCCCCTGTATCTTGGTGAATCCTTCCGGTGCAATCAGGAAGGTGTCACGGATAATATGGATAAGCTGTCCGTTATTGAGCTCGGGGATAAGTATTTTTTTGTAGTTGCCGAGAATTTCCTCAAGATTTTTCGGAAA
>JBAXFV010000037.1:0-12793 GCA_037139755.1 Chlorobiaceae bacterium | reverse complement strand
TAAGAAAAAGGAAATGCACCCCAATAATTGATAATGAACATTTACATAAAGTGTTAACATTTGTTTCAATATATATGAAATGTTCAATAAATAAAAAAAACAAAGCGTTCAATGTTAAGGTCTGATCTTATTGCCTATACTTTATAAGTAATTATTGTGTTGTTAGTTATGATTATCAGTAAAGGTGTTGGTAATGCATTTCCCTGTAAATACTGCAGCTGATAAAAATATAAGTTCCCAAGAATGCTCTCCTGGATTTATCCGAACTGACAGGTATGGAATAATCAGGGCAATCATCTCATTTTCATGGCTTTAGCCAGTCGTTTGACCACAACAATGCTGGCAGTTTATCGGTTGTTATACATGTAATTTTCAAGATCTTTTATGCATGGAGTGAAATGAGATTTTCATTTTTTCTCAGGGCATTTGTGTGAATATCCATAAGGGAGGTTATGCAGCTCATCCAGACAGCAGGTTATGATTGTTCCCGAAATGGCCATCGAAGAAGTTAATGAGCAAATGCGTCGAGTCCGATGATGGGCACCTCTGCCTACTTAAACTGCCGGGGACGTGCTTTAATAAGTTTCTTTCTATAGTGCGGGTACGTCGCTATTTTTCGAGGATGACGTTTAATTACAAGTTGAAGCTACCTTCAAAGATACATTTAGCTGGACCGGTAAGGAAGACTTCATCCATGTTTTCATTGAACTCAACTTGCAGGGTATCTCCGCTTTTTACTTTTACCTGTACGGTTGAGGCGTTTATTTTGCCAATACGGTGGCTCATTAAAGCAGCAGCAACAGCACCTGTACCGCAAGCAAGGGTTTCGTCCTCTACGCCGCGTTCAAACGTGCGAATAGCAAGTGTTTCAGGAGAGGTGATTTCGATAAAATTGACATTGGAACCTTCTGGAAAAATATCTGTTCTATGCCTGATGGTGCGGCCGATTTCGGTTACCTTGATATGTTCAATGTCGGAGGTATATACAACAGCATGTGGTGAGCCTGTGTTGACAGAGTGGCAGGTAAGCCCCTCAATTTCAATGTCATTTCTGAACTCCTTCGGTGGAAGCATTCGCAGTTTAACGGTTTCTTCTCCGGTAATCCAGGCGTCGTATCGGTTGCCATTGGCTTCAAAGGTGTAACATGTCTCCGAAGATCCGATAATCCCTATGGTGTGGGCGAAATAAACGGCACATCTTCCTCCGTTTCCACACATTGATCCGGGGAAACCGTCAGCATTGTAGTATTTCATGCTGAAAGCGTAACTGGAAGAGGGTTCAATTAAAATAAGTCCATCAGCCCCGATTCCTGTTCTTCTGGTGCAGAGTTCCTGAATACGCGATGGAGTAAGATGGAAGGAATTGTTCCTGTTGTCGATGACAATAAAGTCATTGCCAGCTCCGGACAGTTTACTGAATGTGATCTTCATTTGGCGCAATCAGGTCAGGATTGAAGGTTTTCCGTGTTGCATCTTGTTTACAGGGAGAGTATTATATCAACGGCTCCTGCAAGTGCTTTCATACTGTATAATAAAACAATAGCGTGTCAATGCGGATGTAAAATAATTTATTATTAAATAATTTTTCTTATTTTAGAAAGTATTACATCGAGTTATTTGTTTGCCTGATTGCTCGATTCAAGCTTGTTATTACTTGGTTATTCTATAGATTTTTGCAATTTAGTGATTATGTGTGTTGCTTTTCGATCCAAAGGAAAAACCGGCAGGTTAACACGACGTTTTTGTGATTAAGGTTTTATCCTATTTGCTTATAACAAGTTGTGTCGAAATAATTTTCTTTTCGGTTTCTTCAACCTGAATTATGTCCAAAAAAAGGAGAGAATACAATGGCTGAACAAGTGAATCCGGTAGGAGTAAAGCCAAAGGGCACTGTCCCACCTCCCAAGGGGAACGCTCCTTCTCCAAAGGGAAATGGCACCGCTGGTGCCCCATCCGTCATCAAGGAGCAGGATGCATCCAAGATGAGAAGGTTTTTGTTCCAGCGAACAGAAACTCGATCAACGAAATGGTACCAGATTTTTGATACCGACAAGATTGACGATGAACAGGTTGTCGGCGCTCATCTGGCGTTGCTAGGTGTCTTGGGCTTTCTAATGGCCATCTATTATGTTTCCGGCATTCAGGTTTTTCCCTGGGGTGTCCCCGGTTTTCATGACAACTGGTTTTATTTGACCATCAAGCCAAGAATGGTCTCTCTGGGTATTGATACCTACAGTACCAAAACAGCCGATCTGGAATCTGCCGCTACAAATCTTCTCGGCTGGGCTCTGTTTCACGTTCTTTCAGGGTCTGTGCTTCTTTTTGGGGGCTGGCGTCACTGGACTCACAATTTGACCAATCCGTTTACCGGGCGCACAGGCAATTTCCGCGACTTCAGGTTTCTTGGCAAGTTCGGTGATCTGGTTTTCAGCGGAACAAGTGCAAAAAGCTACAAGGATGCGCTTGGACCACATGCCATCTATATGTCACTGCTCTTTCTTGGCTGGGGATTGTTGATGTGGTTTGTGCTCGGTTTTGCTCCGATTCCTGATTTCCAGACGATCAATTCAGAGACTTTTATGTCGTTTGTCTTCTCTGTGGTCTTCTTTGCCTGCGGTATTTACTGGTGGAACAATCCTCCCAATGCAGCCACTCATCTTAACGATGATATGAAGGCCGCATTTTCTGTTCACCTGACAGCAATCGGTTATATTAATATAGCTCTTGGCTGTATCGCTTTTGTGGCTTTCCAGCAGCCATCGTTTGCTGCTTATTACAAGGAACTCGACAATCTGGTTTTTTATCTTTATGGCGAGCCATTCAACAGGGTAAGCTATAATTTTGTTCAGGAAGGCGGTAAGATTGTCTCTGGTTCTAAAGAGTTTGCTGACTTTGCGGCATACGCAATTCTTCCGAAGAATGGAGCATCTTTCGGTATGTCACGGGTTGTCATCAATCTCATTACTTTTAACCACATCATCTGCGGTGTTCTTTATGTCTTTGCAGGTGTCTATCATGGTGGTCAGTATCTTCTTAAAATTCAGCTCAACGGTCTTTACAGCCAGATCAAGTCTGTTTTCATTACCAAAGGACGTGATCAGGAAGTTCAGGTCAAGATTCTTGGCACGGTTATGGCACTCTGTTTTGCTACCATGCTTTCGGTCTATGCTGTTATCGTGTGGAATACTATTTGCGAGTTGAATCTTTTCGGAACGAACATTCTGATGTCTTTTTACTGGCTCAAGCCTCTTCCGATGTTCCAGTGGATGTTCAGGGATCCGAGTATCAATGACTGGGTAATGGTTCATGTTATTGTTGCAGGTTCGCTTTTCTCGCTGATAGCCCTTGTACGTATAGCTTTCTTTGCGCATACTTCACCGCTCTGGGATGATCTTGGACTCAAGAAGAATTCTTACTCATTCCCATGTCTTGGCCCTGTTTACGGTGGTACTTGCGGCGTATCAATACAGGATCAGCTCTGGTTTGCCATGCTTTGGGGAATCAAGGGTCTCTCCGCAGTCTGCTGGTATATTGATGGGGCATGGATTGCTTCCATGATGTATGGTGTTCCGGCTGCTGATGCAAAGGCCTGGGATTCTGTTGCTGGCCTTCATCATCACTATACTTCAGGTATTTTCTACTATTTCTGGACAGAAACGGTCACAATATTTTCAAGCTCGCATCTTTCGACCATTCTTATGATTGGTCACCTTGTATGGTTTATCAGCTTTGCTGTATGGTTTGAAGATCGTGGTTCACGTCTTGAAGGTGCTGATATTCAAACAAGGACTATACGCTGGCTTGGAAAGAAGTTCCTTAACAGGGATGTTTCGTTCCGCTTCCCCGTACTGACAATATCGGATTCAAAAATGGCTGGTACATTCCTTTATTTCAGTGGTGTATTTATGCTGGTCTTTCTTTTCATTGGTAATGGCTTTTATCAGACTGACACTCCTTTGCCTCCACAGGTTGGTGATGCAGCCGTATCTGGTCAGGTTATGCTGACGCAGGTTGTTGACTATCTGATTAAGTTGATTGCTTGAAACTATTTTTTCCTGGAGTGCATGTTTTTATGCACTCCAGGGGAAAGTGCTTTGATATTAAAGTTTATCATGTAATTAAAGAGGAGGGTTTTTATGGCCGATCCTGTACAAAAACCAGATATATCGTCAGTTCCTGCTCCAAAGATTCCACCAGCGGTGCCGAAGCTACCTCCCACTGGAGCAGGGGCTGCGGTTCCTGTGGCAAAGGAGGGAAAGCCAAAGCCGAAGGAGGTTCCTCAGGACAAGAAAGGGAAACCGCGTTTGGAGTCGCTTAATGTTAATCTTGGAAGATGCGGTTTACCACAGGAGTCTGCATTTCCTGTCCAAAAAGCTACGCCAAAGGCGGCCCCGAAACCTGCAGGAGGTGCAAAGCCTGCTCCTGGAGTAAAACCTGCCGGTTCAAAATCAGCTCCAGTTGCGAAAGGTGCACCTGTCGCTGCATCTACATCAGAGGCAACTATCTCTGCTGTTAAAAATGCGCCAGCAGGAGATGAAACAAAACCAGTATTGAAAAAAGCCGCACCGAGAGCTAAATCACATTATTTTATTATTGAAAATCTTTGTGTCGGTTGTGGTATGTGTCTTGACACGTGTCCTCCAAAAGTCAATGCTATCGGTTACAAATTTTACGGGGATGTACAGGAGGGAGGTTTCAGGTGTTATATTGATCAGGATGCCTGTATTTCCTGTGCCGCCTGTTTTTCTTCAGATGAGTGTCCTTCGGGAGCACTTATAGAAGTTCTTCCTGATGGAGAAGTTCTTGATTTTACCTATACCCCGCCCGAAAGACTTGATTTCGATCTAAGATTTCTGCACAGATTTCATAGAGAGGCAAGGTAATAAGGACGTATGTAAAATAGGGATTCAACAAAGCATTGCCTGAAACAGGCAGTGCTTTGTTTTTTTACCGATACTCACCGTTTATATGTCGGCACCAAAGAATTTTACTCGAAAGTCCCCTTCCGTTTTGACCGGTCTGAAAACAGCACATCCAGGTTTAGCACTTGTCATTATTCCAACTTACAATGAAGCTGAAAATATTGGCAGGCTGCTGGGTGAACTTTCAGAGCGTTATCCTTTTTCGCTTGATATTCTTGTGATTGATGATAATTCCCCAGATGGAACTGCAGATATTGTTCGTAGAATGCAGTTGACGACACG
The DNA here is from genome assembly GCA_037139755.1 of Chlorobiaceae bacterium. Lineage (GTDB taxonomy): Bacteria > Bacteroidota > Chlorobiia > Chlorobiales > Chlorobiaceae > Chlorobium. The sequence continues at coordinate 7,589 of JBAXFV010000037.1, read as the reverse complement.
GGGGTTATATTTGATGCCGCGGGCACAAAAGTTGGGACTTGGTACAGCATATATTGCTGGTTTCGGGTACGCTTTGAAGCAGGGTTATCGGTATATATTAGAAATGGATGCTGATTATTCTCATGACCCCGTAATGATAGAGCGCTTTCTCGATGCAATGAGCAACTCTGACCTGGTTATCGGGTCTCGATACATGAATAATACGGTAAATGTTGTTAACTGGCCTTTAGGCAGGTTAATTCTTTCAAAAATTGCAAGTATCTATACTCGTGTTGTTACAGGTATGCCTGTTGCAGATCCAACAAGCGGCTTTAAATGCTTTAGTGCAGAGGTATTGCAGACGCTCGATTTTGACAGAATAAATTCTCAGGGTTATTCATTTCAGATTGAGATGAATTTCAGAGTCTGGAAAAAGGGCTTTTCTATAAAAGAAATTCCAATTGTTTTTGTTGACCGTTCGGTTGGTAAATCGAAAATGAGCAAAAAAAATATTCGAGAGGCGATATGGATTGTATGGTGGCTTAACATAAAGTCACTATTCGGTTTGCTGTAAATCAGGCTGTTTACCATGAAAAGCCCTTTCAGAAGATGGCTTTTCATGGTAAAACTTTTTTTGAAATCAGGACCTCTTTTCAGCAATGATCTGCTGAGCTATATCTGGTGGCGCCTCCTCATAATGGCTGAAACTATAGGTGTACCTTGCTCTGCTTTGGGTTAGTCTTGTCAATGCATGATGAAAGGTTGTCAGAGATGACTGTGGGATAAGTGCATGAATTATTTGCATCCGTACGTCAGAATCCATGCCAAGAATCTTCCCCCGTTTACTTGAAATATCACCGACAATTTCTCCTGTATATTGTTCCGGGGCATAGACATTCAGTGTGTAAATCGGTTCAAGGAGAAAAGGTTTTGCCTTGTCAAAAGCACTTTTAAATGCCATGCTTGCCGCAATCTTAAAGGCAAATTCGGAACTGTCCACAGGGTGATAAGATCCGTCATAGGCAATGGCTTTCAGATCTACAACAGGATAACCAGCCATAATGCCATTGGTTATGGCTTCCCGAAGTCCTTTTTCTACAGCAGGCAGATACCTTGTGGGGACAACACCACCAACAACTTCGCTTGCAAACTCAAATCCTGTGTCGCGAGCAAGAGGTTCAAGCTTTACCCAGACATCGCCATATTGTCCTTTACCTCCGGACTGCTTTTTGTACTTTCCCTGCGCGAAAGAGGGAATACGTATCGTTTCGCGGTAAGGGATTTTAATGGGGGCAATATCTACTTTGACGTTAAACTTTGCCTGCAGTCTGCTGATAATGGTATCCAGATGTGTTTCTCCAAGTGTTCTGAGGATGGTCTGGTTGAACTCTACGTCGTGATCAATTGCAAAGCTTGGATCTTCTTCATGCAGGTGATGCAAGCCGGCTGAAATTTTTTCCTCATCACCCTGGGTAACAGGAATAATCGCTGTAGCAAGGACGGGTAAAGGAAAAATAATGGGGCTTATACGACAGCTTGTTCCCTTGTCGGCAAGAGTGTCATTGGTATGGGCGTCTTTAAGCTTGACAACCATTCCGATATCACCGGCAAGCAGTTTTTCAACCTGACTTTTCTTTTGGCCGACAATAGTGTAGACTTGACCAAGTTTTTCAAGTTGTCCGGTCTGGACATCAATCAACTCATGACCTGTTTCGATATGGCCTGAATAAACTCTCAGGTAGGAGATTTCACCCACACGAGGTTCCGACATTGTCTTGAAAATAAAGGCAATGGTATCTCCTTCAGGGTTTGGCTGAATCAAGCTTTTTGTTTCATCAACCGTACAGAGCGCATTTTCAGGGCCACGCTCAATTGGCGAGGGACAGATGTTTACGATGACATTCAGCAGCCGTTCTGATCCAATCAGATGAAGTGGGGAGGTACAGAAAACAGGAAAAAAAGTTCTGGTGACAAGGGCGGATTTAATTCCAGTCCTCAACTCTTCCTCTGTCAGTGTTCCAATTTCAAAAAACTTGTTCATCAGTTCTTCATCTGTTTCTGCAACGGCTTCCACAAGTTGCTGATGAAGATCTTCTGCATGTTGAAGGTAAAGATCGGGAATGTCAGAAACTATCATTTCTCCAGGTTTGTCAGGGCTGAATTCAAGCAGCTTCATCAGCAAGACATCAATAAGTGTATGGTGGCCGAGGCCTTCATCAGCGGGAAATTGTATAGGTGTTACAAGATGTCCGAAATGATCCTGAAGTCCCTGTATGGTCGTTTTGAAATTGGCGCGGTCCGCATCAAGTTTGGTTAAGACAAACATGGTGGGTTTGTAGTATTCTTTGGTATACTCCCAGATCGTGTCAGTTCCAACCTCCACTCCCGATGCAGCATTAACGGTTATAAGGACGGTGTCGGCCACCCGCATTGCTGATTTTACATCTCCATGAAAGTCAAGCAATCCGGGAGTATCGATAATATTGATTTTACGATCATTCCAGAATCCATTGATGAGGCTTGTGTTAAGACTGTGTTTTCTTTCAATTTCATCAGCGGAATAATCGGAAAGAGTGGTGCCTTCCTCAATACTCCCGAGGCGATTAACAATGCCCATCGTCAGGGCAAGTGACTCGGTGAGTATGGTCTTGCCGCTTCCGGCATGGCCTGTAATGACAATGTTTCGCAGTTGATCCGGTTGTACGGCTTGCATAGCATGACTCCTTTTTTGACTGATAACGAAATAGCGGGCTGTGGTTTGCATTGCAGGGAAACAGCTCAACAAATAATAAACAAAAAATAGTCAGTTTTGCTGTTCAGGTGACGATGAAAAGGTTCAAAAAAAAAGATATATTTTCAACTATCCATTTTTATCAATAATGACCTTGAAATTCCTTTGCGCATAAAAAGCACGTTACAACCCTAAATATTTTTTGTTATGCCTATTATCAAGAAAATTTTTGCCCGACAGATCCTTGATTCAAGGGGAAATCCAACGGTCGAAGTTGATGTTTACACTGAAAATTCGTTCGGTCGTGCGGCTGTACCAAGCGGCGCATCTACCGGTGTTCATGAGGCTGTGGAACTCAGGGATGGCGATGCCGGTGTCTATCTTGGAAAAGGGGTGCTCCAGGCGGTAGAAAATGTAAATACCGTCATCAATGATGCTTTGACAGGTATGATTGTTACCGAACAGGAGGAAATCGATGAGGCATTACTTGCTCTTGACGGAACGCCGAATAAGTCAAGGCTTGGAGCAAATGCTCTTCTTGGTGTTTCTATGGCATGTGCCAAGGCAGGGGCAGAATATACCGGACTGCCACTTTACCGTTATATCGGCGGTACGATGGCCAATACTCTTCCTGTTCCGATGATGAATGTGCTTAATGGCGGAGCACATGCCGACAATACCGTTGATTTTCAGGAATTTATGATTATGCCGGCAGGATTCGACTCTTTTTCAGATGCACTTCGTTGTGGCGCTGAAATTTTTCATGCACTAAAAGCTCTCTTGAAAAGCAAAGGTTTGAGCACTGCTGTCGGTGATGAAGGCGGTTTTGCTCCGAACTTGCGTTCAAACGAAGAGGCTATAGAGCTGGTAATTGAAGCCATCGGCAAAGCTGGCTATAAAGCAGGTTCACCGACTGACAAAGGCGGCCTGGGTGACGCTCAGGTTATGATAGCCCTTGACCCTGCAAGCTCCGAGTTTTACGATTCGGCAAAGAAACGTTATGTGTTCAAGAAGTCCTCAAAACAGGAACTCACCTCTCTCGAGATGGCCGAATACTGGGAAAAGTGGGCTACCAACTATCCAATTATCTCAATTGAAGATGGTATGGCTGAAGATGACTGGGAAGGATGGAAAATTCTGACGGACAAAATTGGCTCAAGAGTTCAGCTTGTCGGTGATGATCTCTTTGTCACGAACAGCAAAAGACTTGCTGAAGGCATTGCGCATGGTGTAGCGAACTCTATCCTTATCAAGGTGAACCAGATTGGCACTTTGACCGAAACACTCCAGGCAATCGACCTTGCCAAAATTAATGGGTATACCTCTGTTATCAGTCACCGCAGCGGTGAAACTGAGGACAGCACCATTGCCCAGATCGCGGTTGCAACAAATGCTGGCCAGATCAAGACAGGCAGTTTATCGCGTTCCGACCGTATGGCAAAATACAATGAACTGCTCCGTATTGAGGAGGAACTTGGCGATCAGGCTCGTTACTTGGGAAAGAAAGCTTTCCGGGTATAAAGAAACTCTGCAGGGAACCCTTTTTTGAAACGAAAGGGTTCCTTTTGCGTTTCTCCTCCGCTGTTACTTTTGCAGTGTTCTGCAAACAAAAGTGTTTAGAAACGTGAAAAAATATCTTGATACAGTTTGGGAGTATATTCATGCCAACCCTAAAAAAATGCTTTTTTGGGTTGCCTTTTTTTATTTCATGTTCTGGATTCTTTTCGACGATTTTGGTCTCGTTAAAAGAATCCGCATGGAGGCTGATCATATTATGCTTCTTGACAGACAAAAAGTTGAGCAAAAAAAGATCATTGATAACGAGATGCGTATTCAGCACGCCCGTGATCCTGACAGCATTGAAAAAGCTGCCAGGGAGAGGTATAATTTCCGCAAACCAGGTGAAACTCTTTTTATCATCAAGTGAAAAAATAGGTTTTCATCAAACTTTTTGACAAGCAAATGTATCAGTATCGCCGCCGCTTTACCCATGAAGTCGCTTTCGGAACCATTGCTCTTGGCGGGTACAAGCCGATCAGGGTAGAGTCTATGACAAATACCCATACGATGGATACTAAGGCAACGGTTGTACAGTGCAGAAAGCTGTATGACGCAGGGTGTGAAATTATCCGGCTCACGGTACCTACAGAGAAGGATGCTGAAAATCTCAGGCATATCAGAGAACAGCTTCGCCGTGACGGCATTGATACTCCACTTGTTGCTGATATTCACTTTTCCGCCCGTGCCGCACTCAAGGCTGTTGAATTTGTCGAAAATATCCGTATAAATCCGGGCAACTACGCCACCACCCCCAAATTTTCGACCAACGAGTATACGGAAGAGGAGTACCTCAAAGAAATTGAACATGTTCGCCAGGAATTTGCGCCTCTGGTAGAAAAAGCCCGCCAATATGGGGTTTCCATGAGAATAGGAACAAATCATGGCTCTTTGTCTGACCGGATTGTCAGCCGTTACGGGAACTCTCCTGAAGGTATGGTTGAAGCAGCGCTGGAATTTGCACGGTTCTGTGAGGAAGCGGGTTATTATGATCTTCTGTTTTCGATGAAATCCTCAAATGTTCGCGTCATGATTCAGGCATATCGGCTTCTTGTGCAAGAGGCTGATGCAGAGCTTCGCTACGCTTATCCGCTTCATCTTGGGGTAACTGAGGCGGGAGACGGCGATGAGGGTCGCGTCAAGTCGGCCATGGGTATTGGCGCACTTCTTGAAGATGGACTTGGAGATACTATCAGGGTTTCCCTGACTGAAGATCCTGTGAATGAGGTACCTGTTGGTTTCGCTCTTGTGAAGAAGTATAATGAGTTCCATTTAGTCAATGGTGACAGGGGACATATTCCACTGAAGCATATTATAGATAGTCGAAACAAGCAGGCAAATCATACTCTTTCGACTCATGAACAGCCGCCGTTCACTCCTTTCAGTTATCAACGACGGGCTTCGAGCCAGATTGCGCTGTCAGGCATGGGGATCGGAGGAGATAATGTGCCGCGAGTGGAAACGGAGGTGCACGCTTCCCTTTCTGATCGTGATGCGGTTTTTGAAGAAATTATGATGAGGCTTGCTCCAGAGAAGCCTCTGGATATCATCCGTTCCGAGTTTGTTTCTGTTCGTGTCAACAGTGCGGCTGATCTTGATGCACTGGACGACCTGCTTAAAAAAATGGGGGAGCATCGGCGATTTGTTGTGGCATCGACAAGTGATTTATCACTCTTTGGTCGCTTGCTTCATAAGGTGTCGAAGGTGAGGTTTGATATTATTGAGGGCGAAAGGTTTGAAAACGAGTTGTTACAGCTTATTGGAAATGAACAGCTTGCAGTTGTCGAGTTATGTTTTCTTCATGAAGCGTCAGGGGACTCTGTTCCTGCCCGAGTGCTTGTTCATCTTGCAGAAAAGCTCTACAGGCACCATGCGCATCGACTTCTTTTTTCAGTACGGTCAGAACATGTTGTTTTTGTCTATCGGAGGCTCGTGCAGGCATTTAAGAGCAGCTCTCTGGATTATCCCCTTCTTGTTCGTTTCAAAGCAGATGCGTCTGACCGACTTGAAAGCATTATCAAGAGTTCAATACAGGCAGGGACACTTTTCTGTGATGGTATCGGTGATATGCTCTCACTTCATACCATGTTATCTGCTGATGATGAGGTAGGTCTGGCGTTCAATATTCTTCAGGGTGCAAGAATCAGAATGTCGAAAACTGAATTTATCTCTTGCCCTGGTTGCGGAAGAACCTACTTTGAACTCGAAAAGGCTGTGGCGGCAATCAAACAGAGGACAGCCCACCTCAAAGGGTTGAAAATCGGAATCATGGGCTGCATCGTTAACGGTCCAGGCGAGATGGCCGATGCTGATTTCGGTTACGTTGGAGCCGGAAAGAATCGCATCAGTCTTTATGTCGGCAGGGAGTGCGTAGAAGAGAATATTTCAGAGCAGGAAGCTGTAGAAAGACTGATATCTCTCATCAGAGAGCAGGGGAAATGGGTTGATCCGGTATAATGTTTACTTTAATAACCGGTGCATCCATGGGGATTGGTGAAGCTATTGCTCGTGAATTTGCAGAGAGAGGTCATAATCTTGTTCTTGTCGCCCGCTCTGCAGACAAATTGGAAGCTCTGGCTCATCAGCTTCGCCAAGAATGGGGGATTGAAGTAGCAATCTGTGTTGAAGACCTGAGTGATGCAGAAAGCCCGGCCAGAGTTTATGAATTTTGTCAGAGACAGGAGGTAATGGTTGATATTCTTGTCAATAGTGCAGGACTGTCTCATGCGGGCGATTTCAATGATCTGCCTTTGGGGAAGCTCCAGGAGATTATGATGGTCAATATGATGGCTATGGTTCGGCTTACCCGTCTTTTATTGTCCGATATGGTTGAAAGAAAAAAAGGAATCATCATCAATGTTGCCTCTCTTGGCGGTCTGCAGGGTGTCCCTGGACTTGCCCTGTATTCAGCTACCAAGTCATTTGTTTTAACGCTTACTGAGGCACTTTATATGGAGTTGAAGGGCAAAGGAATCAAGGTTTTTGCAGTCTGTCCGGGTTTTGTCGATACTGGCTTTTTTGGACGTGCCGGTCATAATACGGCAAACATTCGATTACCGATTTCAGGAATTGATGTTGTGGTCAAAGCCGTACGTAAAGGGCTGAAAAAAAATCATATACGAGTATTTCCAACGTTGATCGATATGGTTCTGGCTTTTTCACAAAGAGCCGTTTCGAGAAAAACAACGATTCGTCTTGCAGGTTTTTTTGCGGCAGTGAAGGATGATTATATGAAATAATCTTTTTTCTTTTGTATTTTGAAAACCTCTCATTATATTACCAGCCCTGTTTTTTGAGTGAGCTGCTGGTGTAGCTCAATTGG
>JBAXFV010000036.1:0-12793 GCA_037139755.1 Chlorobiaceae bacterium | reverse complement strand
CTCCGCTGGTTCTGGTGGAGACTGAATGCGTGGTCGGAAATCACCTCCATGGTGGCACCGTTTATCGCTTTTACCTGGATCAGACTTTTTACCTCTATTACCTTTCCGTTCTCGATTTTTGTTATTGTCGCTTTTACCATTACGGCAACCCTTATAGTTACTTTTCTGACACCCCCAACAGAAACTGCGCAATTAGAGACCTTCTACCGAACCACACGAGTCGGCGGTGTGCTCTGGAAAAAGATCTCCATAAATCTGCCCGATGTTGCAGCCGACACCGGCTTTATCATGCTCTTTGTTGACTGGGGACTCGGAATTATCATGATTTACGCTATTCTTTTCGGCACAGGAAAATTTATCTTCGGCGACATCCTTCAGGGATCGCTCTACCTTGGTGCGGGAGTAATTGCCGGATCTCTTATCTTTGCAGACCTGAACCGACGGGGCTGGAACAACCTGAACTGACGAACAACCATGGGTAAACCCGCCCTGATTCTTGCCTCGCAGTCACCAAGACGACGCGAGATTCTCTCATTGATGCTCATTCCTTTTGAAACTTTGTCGGTTGTCACTGATGAAACACTTGACCCTTCACAGTCAATTGAAGAGAATGTTACCAGAATTGCTCTCGAAAAAGCCGAAGCTGCAAAGGTATTGCTGCCCGACCAGGGGCGCAACTCCATTATTCTTGCGGCTGACACTGTCGTGACAAAAGGAAACCGCATTTTTGGAAAACCTGAAGGATTCGAAGAGGCATTCACGATGCTCAAAAGTCTCCAGAATCGCTCCCACCGGGTTTATACCGGCTTTGTGCTGCTTTACGGCGATAAAACCCATGCCGAATGCGTGAGCACCACCGTCGAATTTGAGACAATGTCCGACAATGAAATTAAACGCTACCTTCTGTCAGAAAAACCTTACGACAAGGCAGGAGCTTACGGCATTCAGGATCCCCTGATCGCCTGTCATGTGAGGCGCATTGAGGGGTGCTATTATAATGTTGTCGGGCTCCCTATTTCGCGGGTCTGTAAATCGCTGAAAACCTTTTTTTAAATAGGCACCACCGTATAATAATGTGCCCCACAGCAACAGCACAACCACCGGTCATTGTGATCCTCGGCCCTACGGCTTCCGGTAAATCCGTACTGGCCCACGCTGTGGCAAAAAAAATCGGGGCGGAAATCATTTCTGCAGATTCACGACAAATCTACCGGGAACTCGACATCGGCGCCGCAAAACCGGCGCCTGAAGCACTTCAGGAAGTGCCCCATCATTTTGTCAATGAGAAAAATATCGGGGAGCCCTTTACTGCCGGTGACTTTGCCATTGAAGCCATTGAACGAATCAGGGATATTCATCGACGGGGAAAGCGTGCCATTATTGCAGGAGGCTCTACCCTCTATCTTGAAGGAGTACTTAAGGGTTTTGCAATTTTACCACCGGCTAACCCGGAAATAAGAGAACGACTCCTGGCTGAACTCAAAAACAGCGGAAAAGAGCGCCTGTACGAAAAACTGATCCAGAAAGATCCTGAACAGGCCGCAACCCTTGACCCCACAAAAACTCACCGACTGATTCGAAGCCTTGAAATCATTGAGATAACAGGATTGAGCGTGACTGAGTTGCAATCGAGGGGAAAACAGCAGCAAACCGACCTCCACTTTTTGACGACAGGGCTTTCAATACCCCGCGAAACGCTCTATCAGCGCATAAACCAGCGAACTGATGACATGATTACTACCGGTCTCTGTCATGAAGCTGAACTGCTGTATCACAAGTATCAGAAACTTCTTGCCGACAAAAAAACATCAGCGCTGCAATCGGTGGGATATCAGGAACTGTTTCAATATTTCGAGAATACCATTGACTTTGCTGAAGCAGTCAGACTGATCAAACAGCATACGCGCAACTATGCCAAACGCCAGATGACTTTTTTCAACAACAGGCTGACCGTTAACTGGGTGAATGCTGATATTCTTTGGGAGATGTTGGAAAACAGTAAATTTTGGCCTTAAAAAAATATTAACAATGAGCTTTTTTTTTACCTTAGGTATTAAATAATCATTTTGCATCCAGCTCTGTCTGCTTTTTATAAACGAGTATCAAAAACCACGGATCAAAGAGTTCTTACTATGTTTTAACAGTATTTTTTTACAGGTTTTACCGCAGGAATTTGCCATGAAACATTCAATATCAACGCGTAAAGAGTTAACTATTCTGAAAATCGAAGAAGAGGTATTCGATTTTCGTCATAGCGATTCATTCAGGCAGGAAATTGACGGTATGGTTAACAAGGAGAGCACCAAAAACCTGATCATCGATTTTTCCCAGGTAAAAGCTATTGATTCCTGTGGTATCAGCTCAATGCTGCTTGCCCATCAGCTTGCCAATCAATCCACTGGACTTGCAATTTTCGTTTCCCTCTGCAAGCAGATCAAAGATCTTCTGAAACTGACCAATCTGGACAAACAGCTTTATATTTTTTCATCCATCAACGAGGTTATGACCCTCATCGAACCGGCCATGAAAAGCAAACGCGGTGCCCGGGGAAAATCACAGACGCCTGCAGATGAAATTATAGACGAACTCCTTGGCGATGATCTTGACCTTATTGTAGAACCCGATCTCCATGATGAACATCTTGATGAACATCTTGTGGAATCAGATGAAATATCCAATGACGCCGAAACGGCCGATCCCATGACAGGGAAAGAGGTTGGCTTAAAAAAAAGGGGCCGCCCAAAAAAAACTTGATCCAGGCTACTACTCAGTGGTAGAGAATGGAGCGGGCGGAAGTTCTCCTGTTGAACTGCTCAACCTGCAGGCGACTCGCCTCCATTATCTTTTCAAGAGGCAATTGCTTTTTGATCATCTCCCTGAACAGAGGTGTCCCCGCTAGGTTATCAAAAAATTTGCCGCCCTTGTCAAGCGTAATTTTATCAGGATAGAGACGCTGAAGCTCCAGCAGAAGCGCCGTTGCCGTTCTGAACGGGCGGAAAACTTTTCTGTCATTCAAAGTGATCTTTATACCCTGACAACGCTCTCCACTGAACTTTCCTGAGCGTGGCTGAAAAACGATGGTATCAAACGACACTCCCGCCAGCTCATATTTCCTGAGAGCAACAACAAGGTCCTCGCTCTTGATAAAAGGTGCTCCAAACTGCATAAAGGGAGCATCAGTGCCCCGCCCTTCACTGACCGTTGTCGCTTCAAGAAAGACTGTGGCGGGATAAACTATCGCTGCATCAACAGATCTGATATTAGGCGAAGGGCTCTTGAAGCTGAAGCCCGGATACTCATCGCCAAACTTCTGGCGCCCATACCCCTGCATCGCAATCACCCTGAGATCAAGTTTCTTAAAGCATCGCTCCTTCAGCAGCAAGGCAATCTCGCCTGCCGTCATGGCGTGAACAAAAGGAATATTGACCGCTCCCACAAAGGACTCATATCCGGGTGTCAGCATGAAACCTTCTTGCTGGAGTGGAGCAATCGGATTGGGACGATCAAGAACCATGAAGGCTATGCCAGCCTCGTCACAAGCCTCCATGGCATTCTTCATGGTCGAAATGTAGGTATAACAGCGTGTACCTATGTCCTGAAGATCAAAAACAAGCACATCGATCTGCTGCAACTGGCGGATATCAGGTTTTTTTGAAATCCCATAGAGAGAGTAAACCGGGAGTGTGTCGGCAACAACCATGCTGCTGCCAACTTTTTTTCCAGCTTCGATATCAGCCGAAAAACCATGCTCGGGAGCCATGAGGAACTGCAGCTTGACACCGTTACGGAGCATGAGACGGTAGCCGGGCTCCCCTTTTTGACTGAGGCTTGGTGCGTTGGTAATGAGCCCGACCCTCAAACCGGAGAGTTCCCGGAATCTGGAAGCTTCGAGTCGGTCGATACCGCAGAGCAAGGGTTCCGCCAAAACTGAAGGCGCGTCAAAAGAGAGCGCCGCGACAACAACAAAAAAGAGAAGAAACGCTGAGAGTCCCCTATGACCAAAATTGAAGATCCGTTTGAACGAGAAGTGGTTCATAGTCATCAATACCTCTGAACGAAAGGTGATTATGCTCAAAACAAAAAAGCCGCCTTTTTGGTGAGGCGGCTTTTACTGGTGGTGGGGACAGGACTTGAACCTGCAACCTTCGGGTTATGAGCCCGACGAGCTACCAATTGCTCCACCCCACGATGTTTGTCCCTCAATGTAAGTAATAAATTCTCTTTTGCAAACATTTATTGAATCTGTTTACCATTTATTTCATTTCCTTCGGGCTCAACCACAAATAATCGTCCATCCTCACCCTCAACGGCAAGAATCATACCCTCGGAAACTTCGTCACGAATGGAGCGCTCAGCAAGATTGGCAACCAGCACCACATTTTTGCCGATCATCTCTTCCGGGGTGTAATGCTTCGCAATACCGGCAAGTACCTGCTTTGTTACCGAACCGACCTGCAGTTGCAGTTTCAGAAGTTTTGCAGCTTTATTCACCTTTTCGGCACCGATAACTTTGGCTACCCTCAGGTCAACTTTGAGAAAATCGTCAAAACTGATTTCCGGCTTGAACTCCATACGACTCTCGACAACTCCAGCCTCCCGTTTTTCCGCTTCAGCCAGCAACCCGGCTATTTTTGCCAGTTCCGGCGCAATATCACTCTCCTCAATTTTCGTAAAAAGAATTTCAGATTTTGCCCTGATATGGTCTCCTTTTTTAAGTCCGGGCAACAACAACTCGCTGAAAAGAGATTTACCTGGTATAACAAGATCCTCGATACGCCCTTCAAACCCGAGCATGGCATGAATGCGGTTGCAGGTTTCAGGAATAACCGGAAAGAGCGTAAAGGAAAGCGCATGGCAGAGATTCAGCGAAAGCGACATTGTTCTTGCCGCAGCTTCACGATCGATCTTGATCACTTTCCAGGGTTCCGATACCGTCAGAAAACGGTTGGCCGCTCTTGCAATATCCATCCCGAGAGAAGCTGCTTCCCGAAAGTGAAACCCTTCATAAGCGAGATCAAGCTTTTCAAGAGTATCAGGCCAGTCAATCCCGAGAGAGTTCCACTCTTCAGCAGTAGAGTCACAGGGCACCTCGCCATCAAAACGGGCATTGGTAAAATCAATCGAACGTTTGATAAAATTGCCAAGCGTATCAGCCAGTTCGCCATTGGTTCTATTCTGAAAATCCTGCCAACTGAAATCGGTATCCTTGTTTTCAGGATAATTCATCGCAATACTGTAGCGCAGGGTATCAGCGGGAAACTTGTCAAGGAACTCGCCGAGATAGACCGCGTAATTTCGCGATTTCGAAAACTTTCTTCCCTCAAAGTTCATGAACTCCGACGCTGGCACATTGTCGGCAAGATTGTAGAGGTCACGATGACGCCCTTCATTCCATGCCAGCAGAATGGCCGGAAACATCAGCGTATGAAACACAATATTATCCTTGCCGATAAAATGAACAAGGCGACACTGCGGATCCTGCCAGTATGATTTCCATAGATCACTCTCGCCCCGCTGCGCCGCCCACTCCCTGGTAAAGGAGATATAACCCAGAACCGCATCAAACCAGACATAGAGTACCTTGCCAAGAGCCTCTTCGCGCTCAAGGGGCACTTTTATACCCCATGACAAGTCACGGGTTATCGCCCGCTCTTTCAACCCCTGCGTAAGCCAGGTACGGGTATAATTAACAACATTCGAGCGCCAGTCATCCTCATGACCTTGTACATAACCTTCAAGCTGCTCCTGAAAGCGACCGAGCGGAAAATACCAGTGCATGGTATCACGCAATTCGGGCGTTGCATCCGAAAGCTTGCTTTTCGGATTAAGAAGTTCGAGAGGGCTTAAATGGGTACCGCACTGTTCGCACTGGTCGCCGTTAGCCTCGGGGTTATTGCATATCGGACAGGTTCCTGTCACATAACGGTCAGACAGAAAACGCCCGGCTTTCCGGTCAAAAAAAAGCTTTTCAGTTTTTTGTTGAAAAATGCCTTTTTTTTCAATATCAAGAAAAAACTCCTGAGCAGTTTTATGATGCACCTCCGAAGAGGTTCTGCCATAATAATCAAACGAGATACCACAACGGGAAAAAGCATCCTGATTCATCCCATGATACCTGTCGACAACATCCTTTGGTGAAATACCCTCTTTCTCGGCCGTAATGGTAATGGGTACCCCATGTTCGTCCGACCCTCCGATATGAATGATATCCTCCCCCTTGAGCCGTTTATAGCGAACATAAATATCCGCAGGAAGATAAACACCGGCAAGATGGCCAAGATGCACCGGGCCATTGGCATAGGGAAGGGCTGACGTGACAAGGGTTCTTGTAAACTGACGCATAGAGAGGAACCGTTATTTTTTAACAAACATCGCATTGAACTTGTCGACAGGAAACCTGCGTGTCTGATCGCTCTGCTGGTAACGAAGCCAGACAAGTTTTTTCTGGGCGTCGATGCTTTCAACCATAGCCGGCCCCTCGGGAGTAGAAACCATGCTTCCTACAGAAGGAACAAGTGACGGACCGGCCGCATGAGAACGGCAACCCTTCTCATGTTTCGAATAACCAAGACAACATTTCGGCCGGTTACATATCCCGGTAATATTGAAGGCGTGGCTCTCATTGCCTGCGACCTCAGAATATTGAGATTTTTCAGCAAACGGATTGGCATGAATTTTCTGCAGCCAGCTCGAACAACACAAAAGGCATCCACAAGGCCCCAAAGCATTTGCCCTTCTGGCCTCCTCCCGTGTCGTAATCTGCACCATCTGAATTCTCGCCTTGAACTCCCCGGCAAGATCACGCACAAGTGTCCTGAAATCAACCCGATGTGACGACGTATAGTAGACCGAAAGTTTCTGCTGATCCATACGCAATTCAACATCGACCAATTTCAGATCAAGTTCATGCTTTTTAATCTTGTTCAGACAAATTTCCCTTATATCTGCCTGCCGTTTTTTCAGTTCAACAATGGCCTGACAGTCATTTTCGTCAGCAATCCGCAACACGGCTGTCCACTCCTGACCATTTTTATCCAGGCCTTTGAGCTGCAGTTTTTTGCGGGCAATCTGGCCGGTTGAATAGACCACTCCAAAATCATATCCTCCATCCGATTCAATAATAACCTGCTGCCCGATGCTGAAAGGGATTCCTGTATTATTGATAAAAAACTCTCGTCTGCAACCCTGCAACTCAACTTCACAAATATCATCAGAAACAATATCGGGAGAAGCACCGTAAATCGATTCCATCTCACTGTGCAACAATTGTGAAAGCCGCAGCCTTACCTTTGCATTATCACCCAAAAGACAACTGCATATAACATTACTCATGAATAGGGGGACGTTGTTGATGTTGTTTATTTACCACTTCTTGCCGCTCCTCATGCACACAGAGTGAGCGCATGGGGGAGGTTGTTGATTCTCTGTAGTTACAGCTTCTTGCGAAATGATCCGGGAACCTTTTCACCGCCATCAAGAGAGATGAAACGTCGGAATGCTTCACTCTTTCGATTAACAGATGCACTCCCCTTTACAAGAGTCACCGCGTCATCAAGCTTTCGGTTACGGATCTTCTCGCTAAGTTCATCAAGATGACTCTCCGTCATCTTCTGCATATATGCGTTAAGATCATTGGCGCCGGCATATTCCTTCCGGGAAACTAAACGCGGCTTCCTGAACGATAAAAACAGCTCCGGTTTCTGCTCCTCAAGATATTCAATCCGACTGACAATTGAAACAACGTAAACCTGGGGAATCTTTTCAAGCAGCCGGGAGACAATCGAAGCCGCTCCTTTAAAAAAAACAAGCGGCCGTGTATCGACATGTTCTATCTTTCCCTGTGGAAATATCCACAGCGCATTCTGCAGCTCGTTGTCGTCAGTCAGCAATTCAGCGGCATAACAAAGAGTGGCCGGCCAACTTTTCGGATGGGAACGATCAAGAGAAAACGCTCCTATGCGGGTAAAAAAGCGATGTTTTCGTAACTGCTGGAACTCAATAATAATATGCAGCCGCTGGTGAAAAAACTTTTCGGTGCAGAGGGGCGACCAGAAGCCATCCCACCAGTACGCGTGATTAGCATAAAAAATAACCGGAGTACGAAGATCCATCTCCTGTACTCCGGACTGCATAAAAACGCGGACCGAGTTAAAATACCTTCTGAACTGGCGGCGGGAATACCAGCCAAACCACAAGGTATAAAGCTGGCTGCGACGGACTTTCAGCATCGGCGCTCTATTTGAAAGCTCTCCTGATACGGTTTACTGCCTCCTCGAGCGCGGTTATTGAGGCCGCATAAGAGAGGCGGAGGTTTTCAGGGGCACCGAAAGCATCACCCGGCACTGTAGCGACATGATGCACCTTCAACAGATATTCGGCAACATCTGCAGAGTCTTTCATCACCACCCCATTAAAAGTCTGCCCAAGCACTCCGCTGATATCAGGAAAAATATAGAACGCACCCTGCGGCAGGGCCGTTTTAAAGCCGGGAATACTGTTCAGGGCCTGGTACATATAATCGCGCCTCTTTTCAAATTCAGCACGACGCTCTTCAACAATCCCCTGATCACCATTCAGGGCTGCAACTGCCGCTTTCTGGGCTATGGCATTAGGATTTGAAGTGGTCTGTGACTGTATCTTGTCACAGGCATCAATAAGCCATTTCGGCCCGGCAAGGTATCCGATTCTCCATCCAGTCATCGCGTAGGTTTTCGACACGCCGTTGCTTACAATAACCCACTCTTTCATTTCCGGAATCCTTGCAGGAGAAAAAGGACGAACTCCGCCATAGACAATCATGTCGTACATTTCATCAGAAAGCACAAAAATTCCGCGCCCTTCGACAACTGCCATCAGTGAGCGCACCTCAGCTTCACTATAAACCGCACCGGTAGGATTAGAGGGAGAATTCAGGACAAGAATCTTTGTTTTCGGGGTAATGGCCGCCTCAAGCTGAGCTGGAGTCATTTTGTATTCACTCGCCAGAGTGGTATGAACAATAACCGGTAGGCCACCTGCAAGACGAACCATTTCAGGAAAGCTCACCCAGTAAGGAGCTGGAACAATCACCTCATCCCCCTCTTCGCAAAGCGCAAGAAAGGTATTGGCAAGAGTCTGCTTGCCGCCATTGCTGACAATGATCTGGTTTTCCAGAAACTCCAGGCTATTATCGCGCCTGAACTTTTCAATAATAGCCTTTTTAAGATCCGCAATACCTGAATTTGCCGTATAACGAGTAAATCCGGCATTAATTGCCTCGATTCCCGCCTGATTGACATGAGCGGGCGTGGGGAAATCGGGTTCACCTGCTGAAAGGCTGACAATATCCATACCTTCAGCTTTCATTTTCGCAGCAAGATTGCTGATTCGCATGGTCTGCGATTCCTGCATACCAAGGACCCTGCGGGTGAGATATTGTTCTTCTGGGAAAGGTGTTGTCGGCATATAAAAGTAGTTGGTTATAATTATTTTTTGTTCAGTTCTTCACGTTTTTGATGCATCATCTCCAGAACACAAGGGTGTACAAACTTGCTGACATCACCGCCAAGCATGGCGACCTCCTTGATTATTGACGATGCAACATAGGTATATTTAACATTGGGCATCAGAAAAACAGTGGTCACTTCCGGATAAAGTTGACGGTTGAGCAGCGACATCTGAAATTCATACTCAAAATCCTTGACTTGCCGTACACCCCGAACAATTGACTTTGCGCCAGCCTGCCGGGCATAATCAGCAAGCAATCCTTTATGAAGCACCTCAACAGTGACGCCGGGATACCCTCCGGTTATCTCTTTCGTCATCACCTCCCGTTCCTCTATGGTAAACAGTGCATGTTTCTGGCTGTTCTCGGCAATAACAACAATAACCTCTTCAAAAATATTCAGTGCACGTTCAAGCACATCAAGATGACCGTTGGTAAAGGGATCGAACGTTCCTGGATAAATAGCTTTTGATTTCATCTGTCGTTCAAAGGTTATTGCTGAAAAAAGTAACTCTTGTCATGCCGTAATCCTTGTGAAAAGAGTAGTGCGACGACAACCTGAAATCAAAATGTGTACTATGTTCGACAAGAAGCATACCCCCTTCAGAAAGAAGAGCGCCTCCGAAAATCATCGCAATCAACTGATCGTAATCAGGCCAGGAGTAGGGCGGATCACAAAAAAGAAGATCAAATTGGCCGGTCGCACGTTTGAGAAATGCCAAAACATCGGCATTGACAATTTTTACGCTCTCCTGTGCCCCGAGCTGAAGAGCCGTTGCCTTCATGGCTTTCAGCGCATCAACATGCTGATCGACAAAAGAAACTGAGCCGGCTCCACGACTCAGCGCCTCGAAACCCAGAGAACCAAACCCGGCAAACAAATCAAGCACAGAAATACCGTCAAAGTCAATTCTTGCGGAAAGAGTATCAAACAGAGATTTCTTGACCCTGCTGCTGCATGGACGTATAGCGTGCGACGATGAGTTCCTTATTTTTCGCCCTTTATATATACCCGCCAGAATCTGCACGATACTGTTGCAGCCTAAAAGTCACCGAAGACGGTCTCGCCAAGAATGGCAAGTGCCTTGAGGGCATCTTCCTTTGATGGCGGTTTTCCATGCCAGTTGCTGTTGTCGGGCATGGAACCCTCAAAAAAGTGAACCCCTTTTCCCATAATCGTTGTAGCAAGAACAACCGAAGGTTTTTGACGACTTTTGTTTGATTTGATGTTCTCGACGATGCTGACAAAATCTTCCATATCATTGCCATCACATTGATAGACATCCCATCCGAATGCCCGCCATTTATCAGCAAACGGTTCCACGCCCATGATAGAGGAAACCTCGCCGTCAATCTGCAGATTGTTGTAATCAACAATACCAATAATGTTGTGAAGCTTGTAATGGGACGCACTCATCGCCGCTTCCCATATCTGTCCCTCCTGACATTCACCATCACCCATCAGACAAAAGACATCGTTCTCCTTTCCATCCATACGGAGACCAAGAGCTGCTCCCACTGCTGTAGAAAGACCCTGACCAAGCGATCCGGAAGCAATTCTGATACCGGGAAGTCTTGATTCTGAGGTCGGATGACCCTGCAGGTAGGAGTTAACCTGGCGGAGGGAGTTCAGTTCACTGAGAGGGAAATAACCTGAACGGGCAAGAACACTGTACCAGACCGGAGCAATATGACCATTGGAGAGAAAAACCATATCCTCATCATGATGATGCCAGAACTCATGAGGCTTGTGCTGAAGTACCCGAAAGTAGAGCGCAGTAAAAATATCAGCCATCCCAAGCGAGCCGCCGGTATGACCGGAATTTGCCATAGCAAGCATTCGGATAATATCCCGACGCACTTGACGGGCCATTTCCTTGAGGTCATCAATTGCTGGAAGCTCAAGCAACACGCCTTTTTTTTCAGCAGGATAAAGTTTTACGTCTTTTGCCATGATTAGTAATATGTCAACAAAATTCTTGTGGATTAATAAAAATTTATTCGTGCTTCCGCTTTCTTTCCCTGAAAAACTTCCATATAGAAAAACAAAGCAGCACAACAAAAAAAATCGAGACCGGAATACTGTAGACAGCAACATAACTACCTATATCCTTCCAGTTGCTTCCAAGGAAAAAGCCACCGTAGAGCAGCAATACATTCCAGGCCACAGCACTGGTCAAAGCAGCAAGAAGAACAAATGGCGTCCTGAGATGCATCAAACCTGCCATAACAGAAATAACCGCCCTGGAACCGAACAGAAACCGGTTCACCAATACAGCAAGGTAACCATGAGTAGTAAATTTGTGGCGCAACAGTACCATGTCTGACGGCGGAAAAAAGCGGTGAACGCTTTTCGAAAACCGGTGCTGCACCTCAGTATCACCGGCGGCATATAATTTTATGCCGAGATGCTTGCTCAGCATATAGATCACCATAAACCCGGCAGTAGAGCCCAGCGACGACCAGAACAGCGCGCCAGCAAACGTTAGCTGACTGCCGTATATCAGATACCCGATAAAAGCTACCGGAACATCACCAGGTATCGGCGGCACGACGTTTTCAAGAAAAGCAATCAAAAAAAGAAAAACATAGACCGCAAAAGGGTCTGCATGCTGCAGCCAGAAAATCGCAGTTTCAAGCATGGCAAACCCAGTCTGTCGTTACCGTGTCAGTCAAGATCAAGAACCCTTCTCTGCACCTCACTATAGGCATCCTCAACACTGCCCAGATCAAATCGAAAACGATCCTTGTCCATTTTTTCGTTCGTCTCAAGATCCCAGAACCGGCAGGTATCGGGACTTATCTCATCGCCAAGGAGAATCTCGTTCTGATGACGGCCAAACTCCAGCTTGAAGTCAACAAGCTTCAGTTTTCTTTCAGCAAAAAACTTGCGGAGCACCCCGTTAATCGCTTCCGCGCGCTGTTTCAGAACAGCAAGCTCCTCAAGAGTGGCAACACCAAGCGCCACCGCATGGGATTCATTCATCAGCGGATCATCAAGATCGTCATCTTTCAGATAGAACTCTACGATCGGCCTTTCAAGCACGGTTCCTTCTGCAAACCCATACCGCTTCACCAGAGAACCAGCGGCAATGTTACGCACCACAACCTCAACCTTGATAATATCGAGACGCCGGCAAAGCATCTCACGATCAGAAAGCTTTTCAACCAGATGCGTATGTATCCCGTTCTCCTCAAGCATGGTAAAAAGCTTGCAGGATATAGCGTTATTCACTATACCTTTTTCTGCAATAGTTCCCTTTTTCTTGTTATTGAACGCCGTCGCATCGTCCTTGAACTCCTGTATCA
>JBAXFV010000035.1:0-12996 GCA_037139755.1 Chlorobiaceae bacterium | reverse complement strand
AGAAGTTTTTCATATCCCGATATGATGAAAAATGCACCGAGCATGAGCCTAAGGGCTGTGATTAATGCGGATGGAAAGCCAATCCTGGTCATAAGCATTCCATTGTTTCCTTGTTTATGATTTGGCAAGGCGTTGCTTTAAGCAAGCTTATCCGTCCATTGGTAACCCTGCATGAGCCCATTCGATCAGACCGTCTGGAAAAACCTTGACATTTCTGTAACCATTTTTCATCAGTTTTTTAGCAACACTCCTGGCCTTTCCGCAACTGCGCTCAGCGCAATAGACCACAATAAGGGTTTCAATGGCTTTTGTTTGTCTGAAATCAGGAAACTGTTCGTCAAATCTGCTGTCCGAAAGAGAAATGGCTCCTTTAATATGCGATTTGTAATAGACATACTCGGATCGAGCATCGACAAAACATGCCGAATGAGTGTCAAAAAGGGCTTTGGTGGCAGAGAGATCGAGTTCACCGGATTCTTCTTTCGCAAAAGCAACAGATTCTGCCGCATGGAGTTGTGACAAGGAAGGCGAAATGCTTGAGAGAAATACAATAACCGTAGCGAACAGCTTTCTTCGTAATAGTTTTCCTGACATGATGTTTAAAAGCATGTTTTTTTTCTGTGGCTTGAGAGTATAACTTATTTGCAAGAAACAGGTAAAGGGTGTAAAAAAATGACGCAACACATTATACGAAAGGTAGTTAAAGTCAGATAACAAGATGCGGCATTTAGAATATAGTCACATCAGAGCGTTTACAAATAAACATTATTTTCGCCTGAATTGAGCGATGAGGTCAGGCCTCTCGAAATCGGCATTGGTCAATAGCTCTCGTCGTGAGCATTACTACATAAGATTCTGTGGATCAACATCTATGGTAAAAACAACTCCGGCAGATCGAAAGCGGTTAGTAATGTCGTCGCTCATTTGTCTAATAAATTGTGGTGAGAGTTTGCCGCTTATGAGTTTGACGAGGAGGTGGTAGCGGTAGCGATTTCTTATTTTGGCAATGCCTGCCGGTGCCGGGCCAAGGATGCGGCCACTTTCAGCCGGAAGGTGTCGGACGAGGGTCTCCTTGCAAAAGAGCGCGGCGGCTTCAGCCTGTTGTTCATCCTCTGAAGTGCATTCAAATTTTATGAGCCGGGAAGCAGGGGGGTAGAGCAGCCCTTGTCTTAGAGCACTCTCCTGGAGAAAAAACTTTTCGTAGCTGCCTTCGAGGAGAGCGGTAAAAACATCGCTTTCTTTGTTGTACACCTGCAGGTAGACCTCGCCGGGCTTTGAGGCGCGTCCTGCGCGTCCGGCCACCTGCGTGAGGAGAGAAAATATTCGTTCTGATGCTCTGAAGTCGGGAATATTCAGCCCGATATCGGCCATGAGAACACCGACCAGAGTGACTGCCGGAAAATCGAGTCCTTTGGCGACCATCTGTGTGCCAAGCAGGATGCGGGCTTTGCGGTCGTGAAACGCTTTCAAAATTCGTCCGTGAGAGCCTTTTGCTGTTGTGGTGTCAACATCCATCCGAAGGATTTTTTCTTCGGGAAAAAGCGTTTGCAACTCCTCCTCAATACGCTCGGTGCCGCTGCTTTTGAAAAAAAGTTCGGTAGATGAACATTTTTCGCATGATGCCGTGTAGCGTTCGGTATGGCCGCAGTAGTGGCAGCGGAGATGTTTTTGGGTGGAGTGGTAGACGAGAGGAATATTGCAGAATTTGCAGAGAGGGATATGACCACAGGAAAGGCAGAAGATGCTTCCTGCAAATCCGCGTCTGTTTTGCAGAAGAATGACCTGCTCGTTTTTTTCCATGCGAAGCGCGATCTGGCGGTAGAGCAGCTCCGAAATTGATGAGGAAGCCTTTGGATTATCTTTCATCCAGATCAGGCTGATGACGGGCATGGTTGCTCCATCAATCCGTTCAGGCAGATTGACAAGGGTGTATTTGCCATTACGGGCGTTCTGGTATGATTCAAATGATGGTGTTGCGGTGCCGAGTACGCAGATTGCCTTGCTGAACATTGCTCTCATGACCGCAGTGTCCCGGGCATGATACCGGGGGTTGCGGTCTTGTTTATAGGCGGCATCGTGCTCCTCGTCGACAATGATGGCTCCAAGGTTGTCGAGAGGGGCAAAAATGGTTGAACGGGCGCCAAGGGCGATTTTTGTTTTTCCGAGCCGGAGGCTGTGCCAGGCATCATATTTTTCCTGGTTGCTCATGGCGCTGTGGAGAATGGTGATGTCGTCATGAAAATGCTCACGGAACCGGCCTGCTGTTTGTGGAGTCAGGGCAATTTCAGGCACCAGAACAATTGCGGTTTTTCCTGCGGCAAGGACTGTTTTCAGAAATTCGATATAGACCAGGGTTTTGCCGCTGCCGGTGACGCCGTGAAGAAGAAATGTGCGGTATTCCTGCGTTTCAAAAGCAGCTCGAAGCTGGTCAAGAGCCTGATTTTGTGACGTTGTAAGAGTTCTTTGCGCTTGAGGGTTTTCAGAAAATCCGGTTGAGTAGTTGCTGGTAACCTCTTTTTGGATTTTTTCTGCGAACCCTTTTTTTACCAGTATGTTTAGAGTCTCTCTTGATGCACCGATGGTTTCGGGAAAAGCCTCTTCAGGGTAAAGAGCAGCCAGTGCCGTCAGTGCGTCAAGCTGTTTTGGGGAGTTCTTGAGGCTTGTTTCGGCCTCTTCCGGCAATGAGGTGGTGAGAGAGTAAGCGGTTTTCTGTTTTGGTTTTGTGGATAAAAATTTTTTGGTCAGAAAAAGATGTCCGCCCCGTTCGAGTTCAGAGAGGGTGCGGTAAAGCTGTTTTTTGCCAAGTCGTCGTTGAAGCTGGGGAATAGTCAGCCGTTTCTCCGTGGTCATGATTTTCAGGATTGAACGCCGGAGAGCGGTGTTGATGATTTTCGGGACTTCAGCATTGAGCGCAAAGCCTGTTATTTCAACAACATCATGAACGGTGGTTCGAACTGCTGCCGGGAGGGCGCAGGTGAGAGTGTCGATTCTCCTGGTGAGATAATAGTCGGCCATCCACTCTGTCAGTTGCAGGAGGGAGTGGTTCAGAACGGGTTGACCGCCGTAAAGTACGTCAGAGATTTCTCTGTCGCTGGAGATCTCTTTGTCAGGTTCTGCCTTGAGACTCAGAATGTAGCCGATGGAAACCGTTCCATTGCCTTTTTGCAGGGAAAGCAGCACCATGGTTCCTGACTGAATGTCATGTTCCAGAGTATCCGGTACTAAAACAAGAAACGGTTCTCCCCTGAAAAATTTTTCCGAAACGGTCACAGCATACATGGTGGTGAAAGAAAAAAGCCAGTACCCCGGTACTGACTTTTTTTGATTGGAGACTTTTTATCGGATACTCAGGAAACAAGGGCTTCAAGAATCCTGTCGCGGATCTCCTCAACCTTTCCTGTTCCCTGAATTTCGTGAAAACGGGGAGCGTCAGAAGCCCCGTTCTTTGACAAGCCCATATAGTACTCAATCAGCGGTGCCGTTTGTGCATGATAGATCTCGAGACGTTTTTTAACGGTCTCCTCGTTATCGTCTTCCCTTTGGATAAGAGGTTCACCGGTTTCATCATCGATACCCTCTGTTTTTGGGGGATTAAAGCGTACATGATAGGTTCTTCCCGATGCAGGGTGTACACGGCGACCGCTCATCCGCTGAATTATGTCACCATCCTCAACACTTATTTCAACGACATGGTCAATGCTGATTCCATCACTTCTTAATGCCTCAGCCTGGGCAAGTGTCCGGGGAAAGCCGTCGAACAGGCATCCATTGGCACAGTCAGCCTTGGTCAGACGCTCTTTGACAAGACCGATAATAATCTCATCGGAGACAAGCTGTCCTGCGTCCATGACTTTTTTTGCGGCAATACCCAAAGGCGTCCCCTCGCTGACCGCAGAACGCAGCATGTCGCCGGTAGATATTTGCGGTATACCGAGGTTTTTTGAAATATAGTTTGACTGTGTGCCTTTTCCGGCTCCCGGTGCTCCAAGTAAAATAATTCTCATCAAACTTTATTTATTGGTTTTTTTTGGTGGTCACAATTATGATTTTTGGCTTCGATGGTTTTGTCTCATTTTCTGCTCTCTCGGTTTCATTGGCGTTTTCCGATGAAAGTTGAGTTTCCGGGAGAGGTTGTTCATCACTTTTTGGGGTTGGTTTGAGCAGGATGGTCTGAACAGCAGGTTTTTTCTTGAACTCGATTGTTGTGGATTTTGGGCTGCCTTCGGGTTTTGGTTGATGCTGCAACTGGACTTCATTAAACATCTGTTGCGAAGCAGCAGCAACTCCGAGAGTATCCAGCGAACGGTATTGGTAGTCCTCTTCCCTGATCTGCTCCTCCCTGAATTCGAAATCCAGTGCTCCCAGCATCATTCTGATAGCCCTGCGGCTTTCTCCGAGGTCTCCTCTGGATTCAATACGGGTTTCAGCTTTGGCATTAACCGTCGTGATGGGGCGGTCATTGATATCTTTTTCCTCAAGAAGTCCGAAGGTGACATTGATTTTTAAACCGAAAAGGATAAATGAACTTATCTCGGCGCGAATGGTGTTCATACCGCCTACAGCCGTTTTTTCGCTTATCAGAGTCCACCCTATCCAGTGATCAATTTTGTTGAGAATAAACTTTGAGATGTCGGATACCGGCTTGTCGTACCGCCGTACCTTCAGTTCCTCAAAAACAGGTTTTTCTGAGGTGTGCGTTGCATTGATGGTAAGGCCAAGGCAGGCTTTTTGAAATTCAGTTTTGAAAGGAATAAAATCGATCAACTCCATAATCTTAGACTGTTAAGAGATTATTGCGGTTCAGGATACCTCGTTGTAGCCAGTTGGCCGCATGCTGCATTAATGGTCGTTCCATAACTTTTTCTGACCGTGACATGCAGTCCTGAATTAAAGAGGTATTGCTGGAACTGCTCCCTGGTAGCATTGTAAACAGGATTGAAGTTGATATTAATGATTGAATTGTAATCAATCAAATTTATTTTGCATAAAAAGCTTCTTGAAAATCGTGCGAGCTTTTTTGCGTCGTCAAGAGAATCGTTGATTCCTTTGAGAAGCATATAGACAATGGTAACCGGCATTCCTGTTGATGCCGTATAATCAGCAAGCGATTTGTTCAGCTCATTCAGCGGGTATTGCCGCGCAGCGATGGGCATGAGTGATTCCCGTTTCTGCTGATCAGCGGAATGAAGTGAGACCGCAAGTTTGGTTTTCATGCCTGACTTTCCAAGTCGTTGAATTTCCGGAATTACGCCAACTGTTGAAATGGTTATTTTTTTCTGCGAAAGGCAAAAGCTGTAATTTCTCGAACTCAAGGTTTGAATGGCTTCAATAACGTTGTCCGAGTTCAGCAGAGGCTCTCCCATTCCCATAAAAACAATATTGGTAATGGCTGTGCCAGGCTCTTTGGCGGCAACCATCTCATTAAGGGTATATATTTGCCCGGTAATCTCTCCTGCACTGAGATTGCGACGGAATCCCATTTTTCCGGTTGCACAGAAATCGCATTGAAACGGGCAGCCGACCTGTGATGAGACACACGCGGTTCTTCTCCCCGAAGCGGTGATAAGTACACTTTCCACCATTTCATTATCGGGGAGTTTCAGCAGGATTTTTTTTGTTGCATTATCGCTGTTTTCTTCAAGACTCTCTTGTTGATCAATGAGTTCCGGATGATGGATGGAGTATCTTTCCGAAAGCTTTTTACGTAACGCAAGGCTCAGCGTTGTCATGTCATCAAAACTTGAAGCATAGTGGCTGAAAAGCCATTGATGAACCTGGGTTGCCCTGAATGCGGGTTCTCCCATCAGGCTCATTGCTTGCTGAAGTTCCTTGAGTGTCAGATCTGTTATGTTGGGCTGTGGTGCGGTCATTGATTGTTGTGTGCCGGATTTGTGAAAAAAAAGCAGTATAGCTTACAAATTATATAAAACGAGGAAAAAAGCATAGATTAGGTTTTTTGCTTATTAAAGTTATCACCAACTAATGATAGTTCCTGAGTATGGTCGGACGCTTACAGCCGAGGAATGGTCTCCGGTCATCGATATGCTGCTTGAAGGTCAGTATTTTATTATTACAACCCATGAAAATTCTGATGGTGATGGTCTCGGAAGCGAGGTTGCTCTTGCAACAGTGCTCAAGGCACTCGGCAAGGAGGTCTCCATCGTCAATCCAACGGAAGTTCCTCCCAACTATTTATTTCTCAAAAAGTTATATCCCATAACTCTTTTCGATAACAAGGATGAGGAGGCTATTCAGGAGCTCTCACTTTGTGACGTTGTCATTCTGCTCGACGCTAATTTACGGGATAGAATGGGTTCATTGTGGCCTCATGTGAGTTTTTCGAAAGAAATTGGTCGTTTGAAACTGCTTTGTGTTGATCATCATCTCGATGCAGATGATTTCTGTGATGTTATGGTCTGCGAAAATTATGCGTCATCGACAGGTGAACTTGTCTACGGTCTTATTTATGCGCTTCAGGAAAGGTTGGGTCGCGAGTTGTTTACGCCTGAAGTTGCCGAAGGGCTGTATGCTGCAGTCATGACGGATACCGGTTCATTCAGATTTCCAAAATCAACGCCCTATGTTTATCAGCTTGCAGGAGATCTCGTGAGCAAGGGAGCTGATGCGGCAGAGATTTACGACAGGATTTATAACTCACTGACGCCCCATGCACTCAAACTTCTTGGCGCAGCCCTGAGTGCCATCACTATTCTTGATAATGGCAATATTTCATGGCTTTTTATATCGCAGGATATGCTCAAGTCGACCGGCAGTAAACTGTTTGATACCGATCTTATCATCCGTTATCTGTTAAGTGTTCCATCGGTTCGTATTGCTGTTTTGATGGTTGAGATGCAGGATGGAAGAACCAAAGCGAGTTTCAGGTCGCGTGGCAACATTTATGTAAATCAGTTGGCAAAAAAGTATGGGGGTGGCGGCCACATGAATGCCGCTGGATGTCTTTTTCCGTTTTCTTCTGATAAAGCTCAGAAAATATTGCTGGAAGATCTCAGGATGTTCCTGAAAAATCAATACGATTAAGTGTCGTACCGTTAACATCCATTATTGAAGCTATGAAAGTAATAGTAACAAAAAGTGAACGTCAAAGTGTTTCTACCGATCTTCTTGTGCTCCCGTTCAGCACTGTTGAGCTGAAAAAAGCGGCAGGTAAGGCGCTTGCTGAAATCGGATTTGATGTTCAGGTATTGAAAGATTTTAAGGCGGAGGCTGGCGAGTTTGTTGTGTTTTATGGCGGCAGGACGGAGTATTCTGCAGCAAGGATTGCTTTGCTCGGAATTGGAGAAGGAAAAACGATTGATGACTGGCGCAAGGCGGCAGTTTCTTTTGCCTCCAAAGCTGTGGATTTGAAAATTGACAAAGTTGCCGTTGACTGTTCTGGTATTGAGGCGATCTCGGCATCCAGCGGGCAGCCCGTTTCGACGCTTGTCGCTGCCCTTGTTGAGAGCTGCTTTATTGGGTCATACCGGTTTGATTGCCTGAAAAGCGGCAAGCTGGATAAAAAAAGCTCTGGAGAGAAGTCGAAAGGTATTGCGGAACTGCTTATAAGGGTTGATTCCGGGGTTTGTGATGAGGCAGAAAAAGGAGCTGCCGACGGAAAAATTATTGCTTCATGCCAGAAGATGGCCAAGGATATGGTTAATCTTCCAGGAAATCATCTGCATGCCGGAGATATTGCAAAAGCTGCCATGGATTCTGGAAAAAAATATGGTTATGAGGTGACGGTTTTTCATAAAAAGGAGATTGAGACACTTGGTATGGGCGGTTTGCTTGCGGTGAACAAGGGCAGCCATCATCCCCCAACCTTCACCGTGCTTGATTATAAGCCTGAAGGAAAACCAAAGGCTGTCGTAGTCCTTGTAGGTAAAGGGGTTACCTTCGATTCTGGTGGCATTTCGCTCAAGCCTTCGGAAAATATGGGGGAAATGAAGTCCGATATGTCTGGCGCTGCCAGCGTGTTGGGTGCTGTTGAGGCTGTTGCTCGTCTTGCTCTTCCTCTTCATGTCATCGGGTTGATTCCGGCTACAGACAATATGCCTGGCAGTACGGCCCAGCAGCCCGGCGATGTTATTACCACCTACTCGGGAATTACGGTTGAAGTTGGCAATACTGATGCTGAAGGACGATTGATTCTGGCTGATGCTCTGAGCTATGCAAAAGAGAAGTACAACCCTGATGTCATTATTGATGTTGCGACACTGACAGGAGCCTGCATTGTTTCACTTGGTTATGCTGTAGCCGGTCTTTTCTGCAACAATGACAAGCTGGCTGAAGAGATTTATCAAGCCGGTCAGCAGTCAGGTGAAATGGTATGGAGGATGCCGCTTTGGGATCTTTATGGTGAACAGATAAAGTCTGATGTTGCTGATGTCAACAATACCGGAGGGCGTGGCGCCGGATCGGTTACTGCCGCCAAGTTTCTTGAGAAATTCATTGATGGACATAAGAACTGGGCTCATATCGATATTGCAGGTCCTTCTTTTACTCCAAAAGGTTCAGGAAAAGTAAATGGAGGGACTGGTTTTGGTGTAGCTCTTCTTGTTGAATTGCTGAAAAAATGGTCTTGACAGTACAAGCTTTGCAAGAGTAGATCATTAACCTGAACGACAATGACTGTACCTCACAATCCTGTAGTGATCATTCCTGGAGTGCTCTTTTGGGATACTCTGTACGATACAATGAAAGAGGCGATAGCAGTCTATATACCTCAGGAGAGAGTCGTTGTTGCGCCAGTATCTCTTGTCGACTGGATTGGATTTCCACCATCACCTGAAAGATCCACAAACCGGGTCATGAAAGTAGTTGATCGCACCGTCAGGGCAATGGAACGGAAATTTCCCGGTGAGCCCATAACCCTTGTGGCTCATAGCGGGGGAGGTACCGTTGCGATGGTTTACCTGCTCGAACAGACGTTTCAGGGGGATGTTTACCACCCAGGGTCGCGTGTTGGAAAGCTGATTACTCTCGGGACCCCTTTTCATACTCATGAACATTATGCGAAGATAAAGACAGATTTTATCTTCAGTCATCTGAGTGCGGATTTTTTTGAGCGTTGTCATGTTGTTTCTGTCGTCAGTGATAAGTATTATGGCAATCCTGACGGGAGTCTTGTCGAAAAAATGTGCTTCAGGTTTTATCAAAGCGTTCTTGAAGAGGGCAAGGTGAGAGGTGACGGGATTGTTCCCGCAAAAAGCTGTTTTCTTGAGGGTGCTGAAAATGTTACTATTCCGGATGCAGAACATCTGCCAACACCATATACCAGGTGGTATGGCACAAAAGAGGGGGTTAATCAATGGATTCAATGGCTTTAAGGGAGAGGAGACTCAGGGGTGCCGGGGTTGTTTTTTTTGTG
The DNA here is from genome assembly GCA_037139755.1 of Chlorobiaceae bacterium. Classification (GTDB taxonomy): domain Bacteria; phylum Bacteroidota; class Chlorobiia; order Chlorobiales; family Chlorobiaceae; genus Chlorobium. The sequence goes on along the minus strand of JBAXFV010000035.1, from coordinate 3,626 downwards.
TTCCTTCTGCTTCTCGCGTCTTGCAGTCCAGAGAAGCAAAAGCGTGATCCCCAGCAGGAGCATATTGAATCAATGATGGCGATTCTTGCCCAGGTACAGAAAAATCTTGGCCGGATTCAACAGAAAGAGTCGGTTGTTGAACGTCTTTCTTCCGGGATTGAGGGCAAGGAGAGTCAGAACGTTGAGCAGATCGGCAAGGATATTGCCTCCAGTATCCGGTTTATTGATTCAACGCTTGTGGCAAGCAAAAATCTTGTCCGAAAGCTTGAAGAGGAGAACAGATCCTCCTCCTATCGTGTCGAATCTCTTGATCGGCTTGTGTCGGAGCTGCAGGTTGCTCTCAATACAAAGGACAGTGAGGTGAACACCCTCAAGGGTAATGTTCAGAAGCTGAACAAGCAGCTCTCCTCTCTTATGGCAACCGTTGATGTCCTGGATGAGTATATCCAGGATCAGGAAGTTCAGCTCTATACAGCCTATTACATTTCCGGTACCTCTAATGAACTTGTGGACAAAGGTGTTCTTGTGCGTATCAATCCTATTGAGAAGCTTTTCGGCAGCGAGTATCGTCTTGCGCCGGATTTTAATGTCAATCGCTTCAAAAAAATTGATATTACGGAAACAAAAGATCTGTTTTTTGATAAGCCACTGAAGAGCCTGAAAATTATAACACCACATACAGTAGGTTCTTATGAACTGGTTGGTGGTAAAACCTCTTCGCTTCTCCTTATCCGCGATGAAAGTGCTTTCTGGCAAAAATCCCGGTGTCTGGTGATCATTGTAGAATAGATAAATAACTGGGTAACCATGAAAATAACCATATTCGGATCAGGTTATGTCGGGCTGGTGACCGGTGCCTGTTTTGCGGAAGTCGGTAATGACGTGCTTTGTGTTGATATTGACCAGCAGAAGATTGATGGTCTCAGGGAGGGCAAGATTCCTATCCACGAGCCAGGTCTGGATGAAATTGTTGTTGAAAACATCAGGGAAGGTCGTTTAAAGTTTACTTCGGATATTCGGGCAGGGGTTGAATTCGGGCTGTACCAAATCATTGCTGTTGGAACACCTGCTGATGAAGATGGTTCGGCGGATTTGCGACATGTCCTCAGTGTTGCCGAAAGTATTGGGACTTTGATGCAGGAGTACCGTATCGTGATCAATAAATCAACGGTACCAGTGGGTACGGCTGATCTTGTCCGGGAAAAAATAAGCTCGGTTCTTGCTGAAAGAAACGTGAATATTGATTTTGACGTTGTTTCAAACCCCGAGTTTCTCAAAGAGGGCGATGCGGTTAATGATTTCATGAAGCCGGAACGGATCATTGTCGGGGTTGATGATCCGCGAACCAAAGAGTTACTGCGTTTTCTCTATTCTCCTTTCAATCGCAGTCATGAGCGTTTTATCGCCATGGATATTCGTTCAGCCGAACTGACCAAGTATGCCGCAAACGCCATGCTTGCAACAAAAATCAGTTTTATGAACGAAATTGCCAACATTGCAGAACGCGTTGGCGCCGATGTTGAAGCCGTAAGAAGGGGTATAGGATCGGATTCAAGGATCGGATTCTCTTTTATTTATCCAGGCGTTGGGTATGGAGGTTCCTGTTTTCCCAAGGATGTGCAGGCGCTGGAAAGAACTGCCCACAAGCATGGTTATCATTCACGGATTCTACAGGCGGTCGAGGCGGTCAATCATGACCAGAAAAGCTCAATTGTCAGGAAAATCAGAAAGCATTACGGTGATGATATTACTGGTAAGGTTTTTGCTCTTTGGGGGCTTGCCTTCAAGCCGAATACTGACGACATGCGTGAAGCTCCAAGTCGCAGGGTGATTGCAGAACTTCTGGGGGAAGGTGCACAGGTAAGAGTCTATGACCCGGTTGCCATGGATGAGGTCAGAAGGATATACGGTGAGAGTGACGGGATTTTTTACGCATTGAACCCCGAGGATGCGGTTAAAGGTTCCGATGCGCTTGTGGTTCTGACCGAATGGCTTGTTTTCCGCAGTCCGGATTTTGATATGATTAAAAGAGATCTTCGCCACCCGGTCATTTTTGACGGCAGAAACATTTATAGCCCGGAATTTATGGAGCAGTTCGGATTTACCTATTATTCAATTGGTCGCCCACCCCGGGGAGTACAATAACTTATTGCCAAAGACTGTAAAAGTGATGCAGGGGACCATTTCCGTTTCCGAGACGGTAGTTTTTCCCTGCATCCAGCGCTCCATCAAGATAGGTTTTAGCCTTTTTTACAGCGTTATCCGTGGTTTCTCCTTTGGCCATAAATGCGGCAATGGCTGATGAGAGCGTGCAGCCGGTACCATGACTGTTGCTGGTGATGATTTTTCTTGAGCTGAACCAGAAAAAGCGATTCTCATAGAAAAGACAGTCACGACACTCGTTGCTTTCTCCATGCCCCCCTTTTACAAGGACGGAGGCTGCTCCGCTTTTATGGAGTTGCCGAGCAGCCTCTTCTATCTCTTGCTGCGTTTCCGGCGGTTGTTTCATGCCTGTGAGGAGAGCTGTTTCCGGCAGGTTCGGGGTAATCAGTGTGGCAAGGGGGAAAAGTTCTGCTCTCATGAGAGGAAGAGACTCTGGAGGGAAAAAAGTGGCTCCACCGGAAGAGCTTAGAACAGTGTCCAGAATGATCGGAGGTTTATGCTTCAACTCCCTTAGTAATGACGACACGGTTTTGATAATGGCGGTACTTCCAAGCATACCGATTTTTACCGCATCGATTGAGATATCAGCGCTAATGGCTCTGAATTGATCAATAACGCATGTTTCGTCAAGCGGGTATACGGCGCTGACTCCAGTGGTATTTTGGGCTGTCAGCGCGGTTATGACCGATAATCCATAACATTCAAGAGCTGCAAATGTTTTGATATCCGCCTGGATGCCAGCTCCTCCGCTGCCATCTGATCCTGCGATGGTGAGCACCGTCGTGTAGGCTCTTTTCATGATTTTTTCCTTTTTAAGGCGGCAACAAGCTCGCTTGCGGCCCTGGCGGGATCATCTGTTCTGCTGACTGCCGAGATGACCGCCACACCTGTGGCTCCACAGGAGATAAGGGATGAAGCGTTTTCAAGGCTCACACCTCCAATTGCTATAATGGGCAGAGAGATAAAGGCAGCGGCATTCAGCAGAGCTTCTGTTCCCAGTGGAGGAAATCCTTTCTCTTTTGAAAGGGTCGGATAGATATGACCGAACCCGATATAGTTGGCACCATCCTTTTCCGCCCGTAATGCCTCTTCAAGAGAGGAGGCGGAAATTCCGATAATGCATTCTTTTCCAAGGAGCTTCCGTGCGACAAGGGCAGGCAGGTCCTGCTGTCCGAGGTGCACGCCGTCAGCTTTGCTCGCCATGGCAATGTCTACGCGGTCGTTGATAATGAAGAGTGCCTGGTATTTCTGGCACTGGTTACGGATTTCAACAGCCCAGGCAAAGAGTTGGCTGCCGGATGCGCGTTTATGTCTGAGCTGTATCATGGCGGCCCCTCCTTTAAGGGCCTGTTCTGCAACGGCAACAGGACAAAGTGCTTCATCGGTAATGACGCAGAGAAAAGGAGATGAGGGAATCATGGTGAGACAATTCGATAAAATTGTTCAAGTGTGTCAACAAATCG
>JBAXFV010000034.1:0-13122 GCA_037139755.1 Chlorobiaceae bacterium | reverse complement strand
CTCTGAAGCCTTGCCAGATCAATATTAACCCTGATTTCCCGCTCACGGCCTCCAACCAGGTACACTTGCCCAACCCCGCCTATACTGGCAAGCAAGGGCTTAATGTCATCTTTGAGCATCTGGTAAAACTCCGCATCCGGCAATGATGAGGTTGCTCCGATGCGCAGAACCGGGACCTCATCGAGAGCAAAACGGGAAATAACCGGCGCTTTCGCTTCGTTGGGAAAGCGATCACGCACCTCATTGATCTTGCGCTGTGCATCCTGCAGAGCCTTTTCAATATTGGCCGAATTGGAAAACTCAATGGCGACCACTGACAGCCCTTCGGTCGAAGTAGAGGTAATGGATGATATTTTTTCAATGGCCGAAACCGCTTCCTCAACCGGTTTGGTGAGCGATGTTTCAACCTCTCCCGGCGACGCCCCGGGATAGCGGATGGAAACGGTAACAACTGGCGGGGTCATCTTCGGCAACAGCTCATACTGCAACTGCTGATAGCTGAAGAGACCGAGAATACCAAGCACGGTAAAAAGCACCACAATAAGCGTCGGCCTTTTTATGGATAGCTCAGTCAGCGTCATTGTCGTGCAGAATTCTTCTGCTGGTCGATGATGAGAACATCAGCTCCGTCATGAAGCTCGTTCTGGCCACTTGTCACCACACTGTCGCCGGGAGCTAACCCACCAAGAACTTCAACCTGCTTTTGAAGTTCCACACCGGCAAGAAACGTCTTCAAAAAAGCCTTGCCTCGACGGACAACAAAAAGTTCAGGAGTTCTTATCCCTGAAACAAGGGCAACGCGGGGAACCAGAACTGCCTGACGCTCCTCTTCGCCCGAAGAGAGTACCCTGGCAAACATTCCCGACCTCAAGCTGTATTTACCAGTATTCTCCAACAGCACTTCTATCCTGAAGGTATGATCACGACCCGACTTGTCGCTCACTGAAATAACCTTTCCCTTAAAAATCTCTTCTGGATAAAGATCGCTGGTAACTGTCAGGGAAGTGCCTTCTACAAACCGCCTCATCTCTCTTTCAGGCACAAAAATGATGATCTTTACTCTCGACATATCGACAATATGGGCAATCTTCATCCCTTCGTGAACAAGTTCTCCCTGTTCTACAAGACGCGAGGTTACAACACCGGAAAAAGGCGCTTTGACTCTTGTGTCATTGTATTTTCTGTCAGCCGCAACAAACTCCGCTTCAGCCTCTTCACGCTGCAACTGCACGGTTTCATAAGCAGAAAGTGCCACAGCACCTTCTTTGTAGAGGTTTCTGTAACGGTCAACATCCCGTTTCGTCTGCCTGAAATGTGCATCGGCTTTCTTCTGTCGGGCAGTGGCAAGTTCATTATCAAGAATCAACAATGTTTCTCCTGCCTTTTTCTGCTCTCCCGGTTCTGCTGAAACCCTGCGAACAAGCCCCCCGGATTCAGAAAAAATATCTGCTTCCCTGATAGCCTCGACAGTACCCACAATGCTGAAACTGTCACAAACGGCAGCTTTTGAGACACGGGCAACGGATACCGGAATACGGTCAAGAATCCTGGCTTCCACTGCTTTGTGCGTTGCAGGACGCCGGTTCAGCCAGAACAGGCCCAAAAGAACCAGCAGCAGCAACACTGGAAAAAAGAACTTCTGTTTTTTCTTCATTCTCAGGAATTCGACGATATAATCAAAACAAAATACAAGACAAAAAAAGCGAACCGAAGCTCGCTTTTTTTGTCTTGTAAACAAGGGCGATCTCAGCAGAAGTTACTGGCAATGGAACAGGAGATATCCGCCGAAGCCTTGACATGTTCAATAATCGAAAGAACACCGGTGAGATTGATAATGTTCTGGTCATTCACCGATGACTTGATCTTTGCTACAGCACTTTCATAAAGCGCCTGAATCTCATTCATCATCACCAGAGTTTCACTTGCATGTTTCGAGTTGCCACTTACATAAGCTTCAACCGATTTCTTGATCATTTCAGCAGTAATATCACCCATCGGCTTCAGTCCGTACTCATCCTTGTGCAGATCCTCAACATTGGCAAACGTCACGTATTCAGCCTTGTCTGCAATATTGAGCGCCAACTGGGCAAGTCTTTCAAGATCACGGAGAATCATCCTGGCATATTTGATCGCCTGAAGATCCTCTGCACCAAGATTCTGGAACGATGCGTAGGCAAGAGTAAGATATTCAACCTCAAACTTCCCTTTCCTGATATAGGCCTCATCAAACTTGAATGCTGAAGAGGCAAGTTCAATATTTCCTTTTGTTGATGCCCGGATGCTGAGCATCAGATTATTTTCAACATTCGATGAAAGTTTGGTAAGCTTCTGCTTGAGTGATTCGAGCTGCACATAGACTGTTCCCTCGGGCTTTGTGGAAAGAGCAAATTTTGCAGGATCAATCTTGATGGTAAAAGCTTGCGGAGTTTCTGTTGTTTTCGGTGAATCGCCGAAAATTTTTCCTAACAGGTTAGCCATAGAGTTCAAACACCATGCTTATGATTTAAAAGATACAAAGTGACCTTAATTTAGCAGACCTGCAAGGTAAAATGCAAGAAAAAAACAAAAAACAATTCCAGGATTCCCCAGACACCATTTTATAAGTAGATCAGATTGGCAGGTATGTCATTATAACTTTACAGTGCTGTCAGGAGAAGAGAGAGAAAAAGTCCTTTTATGTTGCAAGCCGATCGAACTTGTTCTTCCGTAAAAGGAATAGCATTGTCTGTACAGATAAAATCTCCGCCAACTTTTTTCAGCCCACAATTCAGAGTTGTCAATTGATTACCGGAGCAATTAAAATGTCCTTTTACTTTTTTCGGTGCACCCTTCAAAGACGTTATCTGATTCCCTGAGCAGTCAAAATCCCCCTTGACTTTTTCAGGCCCCCCTTTGAGAGATGTAAGCTGATTATTTGAACAATCAAAGCCTTTGACTTTTTCAGGAGCGCCTTTGAGCGAGGTCAACTCGTTAAATGAACAATTAAAATCCCCTTTAACCATTTCCAGGTATCCCGTAAGGTTGGCAAGTTTATTCTTTGAACAATCAAAGTTACCCTCAATATATCGAGGAGCGCCATCCAGTGAAACAAGCTGGTTTCCGGAACAGGAAAAGTCTCCGCTAATCACAACGGCACACTTTTCAAGAGAGGTCAATTGATTGTTTGAACAATCATAATCTCCACCCACAATTTCCGGCGAACCATCAAGGGTTTGCAACTGGTTTCCGGAACAATTGAAATCTCCCTCAACTATTTCAAGACACCTTGCCTCATTGATGCCGTTTCTTGAACAGATCTCTCCTTGAAGCGTTGTCAGATGGTTTCCTGCGCAAGAAAAATCACCAGTCACAAAAAGCGGACAATACTCCAGAGTTTTCAATTCATTATTTGAACAGTCATAATCGCCGTTAACTTCATCCGGTCCTCCTTGAAGAGTTGTCAGCAAATTGAACGAACAATTGAAATCCCCTTTAACCTTTTTAGGAGCCCCTTCAAGGGTTGTGAGTCTGTTCCCTGAACAATTGAAATGTCCTTTAACTTTCTCCGGACAACCCTCAAGCGATGTCAACCCCTTATTGGAACAATCAATATCAGCCATTCCATCAACAATATCCATCACATCGGTAAAGGTTACTGCCTGAAATGGTTTAGTCATTGGAACCCTTTTTTTTGACAAGTTCACCAGTCACAAGATAACTTACCTCTTGCGCAATCCTTGAGGCATGGTCAGCAACACGCTCAATATTCCTCGACACGCTTAAAGCATTGATAAGCTGGTTAACATCAGCATCTTCGGTTTTCATTAAAGCAGTCACTTTATTATATGCCCTATGATGCATCGCATCAACCTCATCATCCTGAGCACAAACCTGATCAGCAAGATTACGATCATGTAAAACAAAAGCATCAATCGACTTTTTAACCATAACACCGGCCAGCGTAAACATCAGCTCAAACTCCAGCAACTCCAGCATGGCAGGGGTTAATGCAAGCATAGAATCAACGATGTAAAGCGATATTTCACCTATACGTTCAAGTTCATCACTCATCATCATGACAGCAAGAATAGTGCGCAGGTCCTTTGCAACCGGATGCTGAAGTGCTATAAACTGAATACATCGCTCTTCAATGTCAATCTCCCCCATTTCCAGCTCATTTTCAACATTTTTAATACGCGGAACGCTATCATAGTTCTGGAATTTAACGGCATATAATACGTCGGACAAATTCTCAACTACTCTGGAAGAAAGGTCAACAAGAACCTGCGAAAGCTCTTGTATTTGCACATGAATCGGTCGATTTGGCATAAGAGTAAATTTATTTCGTTACATCGATCAGACAAAAGATTCTGATTAACTGCAGCATCAGGGGAGAGTTACAGTATGCAACACGACTATGCGCAGCATTTCACCGGTGTCCTGGATCGTGTACGGAGTAACAGGTTTGAAGGCGATGAGGGACACAATCACTCTTTAATCGATTCTATAAGCTTTTCATAAAAGCCCCCCTTATGACGGACAATTTCACCAGTCACGAGATAAATGACTTCATGGGCAATTCTTGACGCATGGTCAGCCATACGTTCGATATATCTCGATATGCTCAAGGCCGCTATGAGCTGGTCAACATCCGAATCCTGTTTATTCATTAACGTGGTCACCTTTTTAAAGACCAAACGATGCATTACATCAATCTCTTCATCAAGGGCACAAACCTGATCGGCGAGCATACGGTCTTTTGAGATAAATGCCTCAATCGACTTTTTAACCATCTCGGCAGCATGCATACCCATATTCTCAAAGTCAAAAGAGTCGAGAGTCTCTGAACTAATATCCGGCATACGATCGATAATATGAACCACCAAATCGCCAATACGCTCCAGGTCATCATTGATCTTGATAATCGTGACAATTGTTCGCAGATCCCTTGCTACCGGTTGCTGAAGAGCAAGAAATGCCAGACAGCGCTCTTCAAGATTAACTTCAGCCACATCGATTTCATGATCGACAAACCTGATCTGGCGAGCACTTTGCTCATCCTGAAACTTCACCGCATGAAGGGCGTTAAACAAATTCTCCACTACTTTATCAGAGAGTTGGACTAGAACCTGCGAAAGTTCGTTTATAAGCACATGAACTGGACGTGACGACATATATCTACTATGGTTTCGTTAGCTGAATCTTCCGGTGATATAATCTTCTGTTATCGAGTCTTTAGGATTGGTGAAAAGCTGCGCGGTCGGAGCCTGTTCAACCAGAATTCCTTCATAAAAAAACATGGTAGAGTCTGACACCCGTGATGCCTGCTGCATATTGTGCGTAACAATCATGATAGTATAACTTCCGCGCAACTCCTGAATAAGATCTTCTATTTTTGCGGTGGCTTTGGGATCAAGCGCAGAGGTCGGCTCGTCAAGGAGGAGCACCTCTGGTTCAACGGCAAGGGTGCGGGCAACACAGAGCCGCTGCTGCTGGCCACCGCTCAACCCGAGAGCATTCTTGTCGAGACGATCGCAGACTTCATCCCATATTGCCGCTTTTTTCAGGCTGCGTTCAACAATTTCCATCAACGTTTTCTTGTCGTTCACCCCGTGCAGACGGGGTCCGTAGGCAATATTGTCAAAAATGGATTTCGGAAAAGGGTTTGGTTTCTGAAAGACCATACCGACTTTCTTGCGAAGCAGCACTTCGTCGGTGAATTTTCCATAGACATCCTCGCCATCAAAAAGCAGGGCACCGGTCGTATGACAACTTGGAATAAGGTCATTCATACGATTTATAGCCCGTAAAAAAGTACTCTTGCCACAGCCGCTCGGACCAATAATTGCGGTAACATATTTTGAGAGAATGTCGACACTAACCTTCTTTACAGCTTCGAATTCACCATAGTAGATGGAAAACTCCTTGGCAGCGATATGAGCGGCTCCTCCTCCGGTTATTGTGCTGCGTTGAGGCGGCAGATAGATCTCACGTGTTGATTTCTGTCCTTGCACACTCTCTGAAGTTTTTCTCATATCAGTTGTCATGAGCATTGATTGTTAGCATTTTAATTTTTTCGAAATACGAGCCCGCAGAACAATTGCTGACAAGTTCAGCAACAGCACAATCGTGACAAGAGCAAGCACCATACCATATTGAACATGGCGAAGTTGAGCTGCCGCTTCATGTTCGCTGGCAAGATTATAAATGTTCCATGAAAGAGCTGGCGTCGGAGAGGAAAAAACATCAGCAAGACCTATAGCTGAACCGACGCTGACCGCCGCTGTGAAGATAATCGGAGCTGTTTCGCCTGCAGCCCTGCCAAGACTTATAACTCCTCCTGTCAGGATCCCGGGAAGCGCTGCAGGAAGAATAACGGTCGCAATAGTATTCCATTTGCTGGAACCAAGGCTGAGCGATGCCTCTCTGTAGGTTTTAGGCACAGCAAGAATGGCCTCTTCGGCTGCACGGATAATGGTCGGAAGAATCATAATAGCCAGCGTCAGTGCACCGGCAATCACACTTTTTGATTCAGAAACTTTCATGGTATTGATAAAAAAAGCAAGTCCAAACATACCAAAAACAATACTCGGAACACCAGCAAGAGTGCTGTTGGCACTGCGCAGCATACTGTTTAAAAACCCCGGCTTGGCATATTCTGTAAAATAAACCGCAGCAACAACACCGAGAGGAAAAGCAAAAAGCATTGCACCAATAGCAAGAAAAAAGGTACCCTGAATTTCAGGCCATATTCCCCCGAAAAAGTGCGAATCAACAGAGCTGTCGGTGATAAATCCCCAATAGAAGGTAAACTCGGGATGGAGCATGTTCTCAAGATTTTCCTTGACATAAGGAAAAAGCCTGGCAAGAGAGGTGCCCTCAAAGCTAATGGCACGGCTTACAAAGAACTCCTTGCTCATCACACTGGAATTGGAATTATCCCACTTTGACTCATAGAGCAGGTCATGCAACTTTTCCTCCGCTTTCTCCCATCGGGTCTGCCCGTATTTAAACCTTGTCAGCATCGGCTCAGGATCACCCGGAAGCGGACCAAGCAGAGCCTGCAAAGCCGTCCGTACCTTGGAATATTTTGACTTGTATTCTGCCTTTTTTTCGGGCGCCATCGTTTCAAGTTCCGCCTCAAAACCGGTAAGCATCTCGTATACTTTAGCCCGGTATCGATTTGATGAGGCAACCTCAGTCGAAAGCTCCTGACTGTCGCCCCTTTTGAATTCAGCGTGTAACATCTTGCGATGTTCAACTGTACCGGTAAAAAATACTGCGCCAATACCATTGTAGACTATCGGTACCACAACAATCATCAGGGCCAAAGCCATAACAACGATGGAGCCGATGCCAACAGCGGTAAACGACCGATCAAGTATCTTTCTGGTTCCGATATTCATAACAAAGTGTTTGAGGGGAAAATATTACTGCCCGGACAGAATTTTACGCTGACGAACGACAATTCTTTCACTGACAAGATTGCTGACAAAACTAATAATGAGAAGCAGCAGACCCATGGCAAACAGTACATGAAAACGGGCAGATCCTGTAACCTGATCGGCTTCGCCCATATCGCCAGCAATGGTAGCGGTCAACGTACGGATAGCTTCGAGGTAGTTGAACCATGGCTCAGGAATATGAGAGGAGTTGCCCGAAGCCATCCACACCACCATGGTTTCACCGAGAGCCCGCATAATACCAAGAATAACTGCCGCAAGAATGCCGCTGCTTGCAGCAGGAAGAATAGTTTTTATAATCGTTTCAGCTCTTGTAGCTCCAAGCGCATAACTGCCCTCACGAATGTCACGTCCAACTGCCTGAAGAGCATCTTCTGAAACACTGACTATAGTCGGCAATGCCATAAAGCTCAGTATAATAGAGACATTAAGCGCGTTGGTACCGGTCAGAATCTGAATGCCATTCAGCACAGAACCAACCTTGAACAAGAGAAAAATTGAGAAGAGGCACAGAACAATCATCAAAAACCTTTGCCGCTGCTGACGACGCTTCTCATCCTTGATATTGGTAGTCAAAAGATCGGAAACAACAATCACAGAAAGCAGCAGAAACGGGGAAACAAGAATCCACCAGGCCCACATCAGCATGGGGCCACCATGATCCTGCATAAGCGGAGCCAGAACAACGAGGGCAAAAAAACCGAAGGCCACCGAAGGAATTGCGGCAAGCATTTCAATAACCGGTTTGGCGTACTGTCGAATCGAAAAAGGAAGAATATCACTTAGGCATATTGCTGCGGCAACACCCATTGGGACAGCAATCATGGCGGAACCGAGAGTCACCATAAAACTACCGTAGATAATGGCAAGAGCGCCAAACTCACCAGGTTCATCGGCCGGATACCAGTTCGTGCTGGTAAAAAATTCGCTGAATCCCCTGATCTGAAAAAAAGGAATGGCGTCGCGTGCCACGAAATAGAAAATAAAAAGGACAATAACTGCCACAAAAAAGGCTACCGAAAAGAGCACCCCTTCTCCGGCTGTTTTTGCAACCTTCTGCAAGGTGCGTTTGCGAGCGCTTACCACAAAGGCATTCGAACGGTTACGCTCCCCTACACTCTCTTCAGCCATAGTCTTGAATGATTTCTTTAATCAATTACCAGTTACCTTCAGCATCACCGTGACTTAATTTTGATGACGCTAATCTATAGGCTTTCAGGATAGAAACCAACACCGGTTATGTTACAAGTATGAAAAATTTGCATACAAGAGAAAAAACAAAAACCGGTTCATTGGGCAACCGGTTTTGTAAATAAGAGCATCTGTAACGGGAAAACCTTAGCGGTTAACAAAACCAAGTTCACTGATTATCGCTTTTCCTTCAACAGTGTTCGGTAAATCAATAAATTGCTTTTCAGGTCCCGATGGCTGGCCGTTTGTATAAAGGTAAAGAGGCCTTGTTACCGGATAGGAACCGTTTTTTACCGTCTTAACACTTGGCAAAACGCCATTCACAGCAATTACCTTTACCGATCTGTCTACAAACCCCAACCCAAGAAAACCGATAGCGGAAGGAGTTGTGCTTACTCTGGTTTTTACTGCACCGTTACTTGACTGGGTTTCAGCACTTCCTGTGATCTGCTTACTCTTGCCGGTCACCAGTTCTTTAAAGGAATCCTGAGTTCCGCTGTTGGATTCACGCTGTATAACAACAACACGGGCATTGGCTCCTCCAACATCCTTCCAGTTGGTGACGGTACCATGGTAAATGCTGCTAATCTGAGCTTTTGAAAGTGAACGTACAGGATTTGCCGGATGGACCACCATAGCAAGACCATCAAGGGCAATAACATGCGCAACAGGATTAACTCCTTTTTTCCTGGCCGCAGCAATCTCTGCATCTTTCATGGGACGCGACATTGCAGCAATCGTGCACGAACCGTTAATGAGGCTTTTAGCGCCATTACCACTTCCCGACTCGCTCACCGTGACACGAATACCATATTTTTTAGTGAAAAAGGTCGCGAAAGATTTCGCTACAGGACCAACAGTAGTTGAACCGTCCAAAACAAGAGTCTTCACTGCAGCATCGGCAGTTCCTGTGACGGAAAAAGCAAGAAGAACAACAAGCAGCAGAAGTTTATTTATCATATCAGGATATTGTTTAATTTGGGTAAAGATAATCACCAGCGGGTTAACTTTGAAATAGAATCGGATTAACAACGTTGAGCGCAAAGTTTTCTATTGGTATCTATTACTTTAATTTTGTAAGTTACTTTAAATTTGGTGAGTTGGCTGTTCTCATCGTTATCGTTATTTTGTTCCGGACAAGAAAAATTTGTACCAACACCTTCTTCATTCATAACCCTAAATAATAACATCCATGGCAAACGAAACAAATGATTTCTCGGTCGCGCTCAGCAATCTTCTGGATACCGCAGGTAAACTTGCCCAGCAGCAGATTGATCTCTTGAGCAGCGGAGTCAAAGCAGCTACCCAGATTGTGGAGCCCCTTGCTAAAACGGCAATTGATCTTGTCGGAAGTGCCTCGAACACTGTTGGACAGGCATTGCAGGGCATCTCATCGGCAATTGCTCCTAAAAAGTAAGCTGCTGCAGTTGAAGATTCCAAAGAGCACCCTGTGCATGTCGTGCAGGGTGCTTTTTTTATACCACAAATTTAGACCACGACAACCCTTTAAGTTTAACAAGGATTCTCCTCATGACCTGCAATGCTGTTATCTTTGACCTGGACGGAACCCTTCTTGATACCCTTCAGGATCTTGTCAACACCCTCAATACAGTACTTGCCTTTCACGATTATCCCGTCCATACCATCGATGAGTGCCGTTTTCTTGTCGGACACGGCATGAGAGAGCTGGTCAGAAAAGCACTTCCAGAAGGAGTGGGTACCCCGGAAACTATTGACCTTCTTCTTCCGGAATTTATGTCTCACTATGCTGACAACTGGAACATGAACTCACGCCCCTATCCAGGGGTCGGCGCCATGCTCGACACCCTTGCAGAACAGGGGATAAAAATGGCTATTCTTTCAAACAAAGCGGATCACTTCACCCGTCTCTGTGCAGAATTTCTGCTGAAAGAGTGGAAATTTGAGGTAGTCATGGGACACCATAACGGCATTGCCCATAAACCCGACCCTGAAGGCGCACTCCTTGTCGCCAGGATGCTGGGAGAAGAACCTTCATCAATTCTCTATGTAGGAGACAGCGGCATTGACATGCAGACTGCAACAAGAGCTGGAATGTTCCCGCTTGGAGTACTGTGGGGGTTCCGGCCAGAAAGCGAACTCGTCGAGTTCGGAGCAAAAGCCCTGGTTCAAAACCCTGAAGAAATTATCGACAACTATTTCACCCCGAAGGGGGTACGAATTGTTCGCTGATACGATATTCTTCGATTGTCAAGTGCAATATTATGATATTTCTCAGTATTTTGGCATATAAAGCTGGAATGCCCGGAATATGGACTGTTCCATTTAACGCAAGCAACGAATGCGCTTCATCCCGAAAACAGTATATCTCAAATTAGGTCGAGCCGCATCTATTGAGTCGTTGCCCGAAAACATCCTGAATTTCCTTTCCTCAGGGTGGAGGCTTAAAGCCCTTGTTTCATCGAAAGAGCGGCGTGATTTCTACGATACGTTCGAGTGGCAAGCTTTCGAAAAAGGGATTATCATTGTTAAAAAAAAGAGAACTCTTTTTCTTGCTGACCTTGATACCGGCATGGAAACAACCTCTCTCCCATTCCCCGGAAACCCTTCCTTTTTTTTCTCAGACACGCTTAACCCTTGCAAACTGAAAGAAAAGCTATGCTCATGCAGCACGATCAGGGCATTCATGAAGCTTTGCTCAGTAGATGCACTTATGCGTTCGTACCGAATTCTTGACGAAAACAAAAAAACTATTGCTATTCTGACGTCGGAATCCTTACGTATTGTTGATAATCATGTCCGAGAGCCTTTCATACATTTATTTGCTCTCTCTCCCTGCAGGGGATATGAAGATGAGATAGCAGATGTTGAAAAGGCCTTAATGAATAACAACGATATTGACAGTACTTTGGAATTCAGGGAGCTTTTCAAGGTAATGATGGAGGCCGCCGGACATACTGTTCAAAACTACTCTTCGAAAATCAGTCTCACGCTTGATCCTCATGCTCCCATTCATGAGAGCGCCCGACATCTGCTGCAATTCACTTTTTCTGTCATGCGTCTGAATGAAGTCGGTATCAAAAAAAATATAGATTCCGAGTTTCTGCATGACTATCGGGTCGCCATCCGCCGAACCCGTTCGATTCTCAAGCAGCTCAATGGTGTTTTTGACGCAGGTGAAACGGCATATTACCTTACTCTGTTCAGGAACCTCGGCAAACGAACCAATGAATTACGCGACAGGGATGTCTATCTGCTCCAGCGAGCAACCTATTTCCACTATCTCCCCCCTACCCTTCAGCCATCACTGAAGATATTTTTTGATAGCATTGCCGCATCCCGAAAAATGCTGCACAGACAATTTTCCCGCTATCTTTCATCCGTTTCCTATAAGTCATTTCTTGTACAGTGGGGAGCGTATCTCGACCGTCCGCCCCATCGTGAAACAGAACAAATACCAAAGGCCTTCCTTTCCACCAGGAGTGTGGCCGTAAAAAGCATAAAAAAAGCTTGGCAAAAAGTTATCCGTCATGGACGTCTTGTCAGCCGGGAAACAACTGATGCCGAACTTCATGGATTGCGTATCGATTGCAAAAAACTCCGCTATCTGCTTGAATTTTTTGCTTCGATTTTTCCTCATAACACTATTCATACTGTTATCCGGCAACTGAAGGAACTTCAGGAAAATCTTGGTGACTTTGTTGATTTTACCGTTCAACTTCGTTTTTTGCATGACCAGCTTGAAATGATGCCCGCAGACAAGTTACTTGCCGCATCAACAGGCGGTCTTATGGCCATTCTTTTTCAAAAACAGGAAGAGGCACGTCTCAAGTTCCACAATACCTTCAGGTCGTTCGACCGTGAACAAACCAGTCAACTGTTTCAAGACCTTTTAACGAGCACCGTACCATGAAAACAATATCCCTGTACAGTATAAAGGGAGGTGTTGGAAAAACGGCTGCGGCAGTCAACCTCTCCTATCTCTCTTCCCTCCTTTCTCCTCCAGCTCTGATCTGTGACCTTGATCCACAGGGCGCAAGCTCCTACTATTTCAGAATTACTGCATCAAAAAAGTACAACAGCGACAAATTTCTCAAGGGTAACAAAAAGATATACAGGAATATCAAGGCAACAGATTTTGAAAACCTTGATCTGCTTCCCTCCGACTTTTCGTACAGAAATCTCGATATCGAACTCGCTGAAGAGAAAAAGCCTCAAAAAAGACTCAAAAAAAACCTTGAAGAGCTGAGTGATGACTACAGGTTTATCTTTCTTGACTGCCCGCCTAATCTGACACTTCTCTCTGAAAGTGTCTTTGCCGCCTCCGATCTTATTCTGGTGCCATTGATTCCCACAACATTGTCAATTCGCACCTTTGTTCAGTTAAAAGATTTTTTTGCAGCAAATAAACTTGACAGCTCGAAAATCCGTCCGTTTTTCAGCATGGTGGAAAAACAGAAAAAGTTGCACCGCGACATCATCAATGAATTAGGCAATACACCGGAATTGC
>JBAXFV010000033.1:0-13163 GCA_037139755.1 Chlorobiaceae bacterium | reverse complement strand
CCATTCCTCCCTCGACACAGCCGGAGACCATGCTCCGCATTCCCGGTCATGGCATCGGCCATATAAAAGGATCAGGCCGTGGCGACCAGTATGTCAAAGTCAATGTCTTTGTCCCGAAAGATCTTTCTCATCAGGACAAGGAGCTTTTGAAGGAGATGAAGAAATCTTCAGGGATTTCACCCACCGCCCATAATGACAAGGATGCCAAAAGTTTTTTTGAAAAAGCCCGCGATATCTTCAGCTAAGGTGTTGTAAAAGAAAAAGGCCGGTTTCTTACCGGCCTCTTCTATTGTTGTCTCAGCTTTCTGTCACTTGACCAGTCCAGCCAGAAGCTCTTCCAGCTCACATTCATCCCCGGTGCAGCCGGACTCCCCTTCCGTTTGTGCAATAACGTTGACAATATTGCGCACAACATCTTTATTAAAGGTGGTCGGCATCAGGTGATCGTGTGTCGGTTCGATGGAGTAGGCAATTGACGTCGCCACAGCCATTTTGATTTCAGGAGTAACTTTTTTAATGCCGCTTGTAAAGAGACCCCGGAACAATCCGGGAAACACGAGCGCATTATTCACCTGGTTTGGCATATCGGACCGGCCCGTTCCCACAATGCTTGCTCCAGCCTTGTAGGCAAGCTCAGGCATGATTTCCGGTTCCGGATTAGCCATGGCAAAGATAAACGGCGAACTGTTCATTCCCTCAATCATTGCGGGAGTCACAATATTGCCGATAGAGACGCCCACAAAGACATCTGCGCCAATCAGCGTGCTTTGCAAATCACCCCTGTGCTTCGCCTTGTTACTGATTCCAGCGATGTTCTGTTTCATCGCATTCATGCCCGGACGACCCGCATAAATTGCACCCTGCGTATCAACCAGAACCACCTCCTTGACCTTCGCATGAATCAAGAGCCTTGCAATGGCAATACCCGCAGCTCCGGCACCGTTAATGACAACGGATAACTCTTTCAGCTTCCGTCCGGTTACACGACAGGCATTGATGATGGCCGCTAAAGTAACAATAGCTGTTCCATCCTGGTCGTCATGAAACACCGGAATTGACAACTCTTTTTCAAGGCGTTCAAAAATTTCAAAACAGCGCGGGGCTGAAATATCTTCAAGGTTTATGCCTGCAAAACTTGGCTCAATAAGCTTGCAGAACTTCACAATATCTTCAACATCGGTAGAATTGATGCAGAGCGGAATTGCGTCAATATCAGCAAACTCCTTAAAAATTATAGATTTGCCTTCCATAACCGGCATCGCTGCTTCCGGGCCAAGGTCGCCAAGACCCAGAATCGCCGTTCCATCAGAAACAATCGCAACCTGGTTGGCCCGATTGGTCAAGGTATAGGATTTTTGCTTATCCAGGCCAATTTCCATGCAAACGGCTGCCACACCAGGCGTATACGCCAACGACATGTCGTTTTTGGTCATTAAATCAACCTTCGACTTTATTTCAATCTTCCCCCGTGTTTTGAGATGTAACTCTATTGATTGTTTAGAATAATCCTTATTCGTCAACACTGACTCCCTTGTCGTGATCTGATCGCATGATCTGATCGTGATATAAAATTAGCTTGTCGTACTGAACTTTTCCTGTGAACATTTCCATCATTCAAAAAGCTGCAAGTAGACAAGGTATTGGAAAACGACTCAATATAGACTTTTTCACCTTTTTACAGCACGAAGTATATAATTTATGGCATTTTCCTCAAGAGATCTTTTTTATTATACCAAAAAGGCTATCAGGATTAAATTATGAGGCTAATCACTATCTTTATTATAGGCAGTGTTCAGCTCATCAACATATTTTGCTATAACGGCAGGATCTGAAATTTGATCCGGAGCAAAAATTTTTTCAGCAATGATGGTGCTGCCGATCAGGTTAAGTTTCAACTGTGGAAGATAGAGGAGATTTGCCATCAGCTCCGGACTGCCGCAGGAAAGGAAAAGGGCAATTTTTTTCCCTTGAAGAGAGCTTTTAAGGTTGCTTTGCATGAGAGCGCCCAGAAGCTCCGACGAGACCACAAGATAGTAAATCGGGGCGCCCATGATAACGACGTCAAAATCCTTGACAAAACTGTAATCGCCGGTACTCTTGCATTTTGCCTTTTCCACATAGGCTCCAGTTTCCGCAAGCTTCTGACCAATAGCATCAATAAGTCTGTCGGTTGATCCACCTGAAGTCTTGCTGTCGAAAAGAATTATGGCTTTCATGGGTGTAGTGGCAGTGTGTGTCATAGGAAAAAAGTATAGTTGCTTTGAAACACTGAACTGGAAGAGTTGAAAAGTAAAGTATAAAAAAAAGGCGCCCTATGAGAGCGCCTTTTTAAAATTACCTCTCAAAAGAGTGGTTTTTATACAAACTTCGAGTAGATGTCAAGAAGATCGGTTACTCTTGTTGAGTAGCCAAGCTCGTTGTCATACCAGCCGACAACCTTTACCATGTTGCCTGAGCTCATGGTCAGGAGTGAATCGAAAATACAGGAGTTAGGGTTACCGACGATATCCTGTGAAACGATAGGATCTTCACAATATTCGAGAAATCCCTTCATTGCGCCTTCTGATGCAGCTTTCATGGCGGCATTGATCTCTGCCTTGGTTGCCGGTTTGGTGAGAATGCAGGTAACATCAGTGACTGATCCATCTGATACCGGAACTCTCATGGCAAAACCGTCAAGCTTGCCGACAAGTTCAGGAATAACCTCGCCGATAGCTTTTGCGGCACCGGTGCTGGTCGGGATGATTGACATTGCTGCTGAACGGGCACGGCGAAGATCGGAGTGTGGAAGATCGAGGATGTTCTGGTCGTTGGTGTAGGCATGAACGGTGGTCATGAACCCTTTTTCGATGCCAAAATTATCCTGTAGCACCTTCATCATAGGAGCAAGGCAGTTGGTGGTGCAGCTTGCGTTTGAGACGATCTGCTCTTTGCCGGTGATGCTGTCACCATTGACGCCGAGAACGATGGTTGCATCAATTTTATCTTTTGCCGGAGCAGAGATGATTACTTTTTTTGCTCCTGCGGCGAGATGCTTTGAAGCGCCTTCACGTGAGGTAAAGATACCGGTTGATTCAACAACCAGATCACATCCGAGCTCTTTCCAGGGCAGGGCAGCAGGATCACGCTGTGCTGTAATGGTGATTATCTTGCCGTTGACGACAAGATTGCTGCCATCAACACTGACATCACCTTTGAATTTTTTGTGGGTAGAATCGTACTTGAGAAGGTGAGCGAGGGTTTTTGGGTCACATAAATCGTTGATTGCAACAATTTCGTAGTTCGGGTTGTTCAGTGCCTGGCGAAAAACCAGACGCCCGATGCGGCCAAATCCGTTAATGCCGACTTTCACTTTTGCCATAATGTCGTTCCGGTGTTGTAATGAGTTAGTGTTGATGTCATGAAAAACTTTCGCGAAGTGCTTGGTTTCGACTCTGAAAATACTACTTAAAAAGATAATATAAAACTCCAATTCTTCAGAGCCGGCATAATAATCTGTTCATTGATGTAAGGCCAGACTCTCCATCAACAAGTTTTTCAACCCGCCGAAGCTGCCATTGCTGAGCACAACAACGACATCTCCTTCTCTCAGTTCAGGTTGCAGAAATTCAACAATATCGGAAGGATACTTTGCAGAGTCCTGACCGGCAAGAAAGACGGTTTTGCCCTGCTGTTCAAGCTCCTCTTTCAGTTGACTGGTATTGAGTGATTTGTCGGGCGCATAACGCTCAGGCCGATGAACCTTGCCCATAATCACAACAGAGGCTGGCCCGAAACATTCTGAAAGCTCCTGCTGAAAAATGTTCCTTGTCGTGGTATTTGAACGAGGCTCAAAACAGGTGATAATGCGCCGTCCGGCATAAAGCTGCCCGAGAGCTTCAAGCGTTACCCTGATTGCCGTCGGATGATGGGCAAAATCTTCGATAAGGGTGATGTTCCGGGGATAGGTTCCGACAATTTCCATGCGGCGTTTTGGGCGTTTGAAACGGGGCATGGCACGTGTTATGGCATCAAGGGGTAGACCGGTACGAGTTGCTGCCGCAAGAGCCGCAAGGGTATTCAGAATATTGTAATTGCCGAAAAGGGGAACACGGATGGAGCCAAGGCAGCTCCCCTGGTAGAAAAGGTCAAACATTGAGAATTCGCTCTCGACCCTTATGTTGAGGGCGCTCCACTCCGACTCCGCGCTCAACCCGAACCGTTCAACTTTGCAGAATGCTCTGGAGGCAATTTCAACAGCAACCGGATCGTCACCGTTGACAAGAAGCGTCCCGCTCCGGGGAATCAGGTTGACAAAAAGCCTGAAACTGCGCTTTATATCCTCAAGAGAATCAAAAATATCTGCGTGGTCAAATTCGATATTATTGATGATGGCGATGTCAGGGCGATAGAGCAGAAACTTGCTTCGTTTGTCAAAAAATGCGGTATCGTACTCATCACCTTCCGTCACAAAAAAACCCTCTTCGCTGCGTCCCGAAGCCCGGCAGCCAATAGAAAAGTTTTCAGGAATGCCGCCAACAAGAAATCCCGGTTTGAGCCCACCATCTTCAAGCAGCCAGGCAACGAGAGAGGTTGTTGTCGTTTTTCCATGCGTGCCGGCAACGACAATTGAGGTATTCTGACCGATCAGATGATGCCTTACCAGATCCGGCATGGAGAGAAGTTCAATATGGCGGTCAAGAGCATATTCGAGTTCCGGATTTCCCCGGCTAATCGCATTGCCGACAATCACTGCGTCAGGTGAGGCTCTCTGGAGGTTCTTCCCGGAAAAACCGGTGAAATAACGGATATTATGATCGTCAAGATAAGTGCTCATGGGAGGATAGAGCTGTGTATCAGAACCGGTGACGGCATGACCTGCATGGGACATGGCAACGGCAACCGAGGCCATAGCCGTTCCGCCGATACCGAGAAAGTAGAAGGAGCTCATTGTTGTTGATCAGATTATCTTCAGATTACTGTGGCTTGTTCAGCCTATAGTTACATAAAAATGAGGAGGAGAGCAAAATGTGAAACTCGCAGAATAATAGAATTACACCATATAACTATCCCGAAAGAATCTGTATTTTGAAGGACAGTTTTTATAGATTTCAATGAATACACCTTATGCAATTTATTGACCTGCTTTCTCAAAAAGAGCGTATACGCACCTCACTTCTTCAACGCATAGAGGGCATTCTCGACAGTGGCCAGTTTATCATGGGGCCGGAAGTGACCGAACTTGAATCACGCCTTGCCTCTTATGTCGGCTCACGGCACTGTGTCTCTTGCTCATCCGGAACTGATGCACTGCTCATGCCGCTGCTTGCCAAAGGTATCGGACCTGGAGACGCCGTGATGACCACGCCATTTACCTTTGTTGCAACGGCTGAAGTAATCAGCCTCACGGGAGCAACCCCTGTTTTTGTTGATGTATGCCCCGATACCTTTAACATCGATCCAGAGCTTGTCGGCCATGCTGTCGATGACGCCGTGCAGCGCGGATTGAAACCAAAAGCACTCATTCCGGTTGACCTGTTCGGTCTGCCTGCGGATTATGATCGGCTCGCGGCTGTCGCTGACGATTACAGACTCTGGATTCTTGAGGATGCCGCCCAGAGTTTCGGCAGCAGTTTCCGCGGAAGAAAAGCGGGAAACTTCGGGCTTGTCGGCGCCACGTCGTTTTTCCCGGCAAAGCCGCTTGGCTGTTATGGTGATGGCGGGGCAATTTTCACTGATGATGATGAGCTTGATTCCCTCCTGAGGTCAATACGGGTTCACGGCAGTGGTGTCGACAAATACAGCAACGTCCGCATCGGCATCAATGGACGGCTTGATTCCATCCAGGCTGTGGTTCTTCTTGAAAAGCTCAACATTTTTGATGATGAACTTGAAGCACGACAGCGCATCGCCGACTCTTACAGCATACGATTGCAGGAGAAGTTTGTGGTTCCCCGCATTCCGAAACACTACCGCTCGGCCTGGGCACAATACTCGCTCCTTGCCGACTCATCAGCCGATCGTGAACAACTTATACAGGCCCTGCAGCAAGCGGGCATTCCGTCGATGATTTACTACAAAATTCCGCTCCATCTTCAGAAAGCCTATACGTTCCTCGGTTACAGCGCTGGTGATTTCCCCGTATCGGAAGATCTGAGCAGCCGAATCTTTTCGCTCCCGATGCACCCATACCTGAAAGACGAGGAGATCGAGCAGATATGCTCAGTACTGCTCGCGTAAACCCATCTGGAACCGAACATCACGCGACTTGATACAATAAAAAAAGGCGGTCATTGATTGAAATCAGTGACCGCCTTTTTTTAAACCTTCAGGCAGAAGCCAGAACGCATTCTTTATGAATAAACCTTTTTGTAGTTATCAATAGCATGGCCAATGCTCTGTCGAGCAATTTCAGCGTTCTGAAACTCTTCGACAAGAACAGTTTTCTCCTCAAGGGCCTTGTACTCTTCAAAGAAGTGCTTCAGCTCTGAAGCAAAATAAGGAGGCAACTGGTCAATATTTTGAATATTATTCATACTGACATCATCTTCAGCGACAGCAATAATCTTGTCATCACCCTCTCCATGATCAATCATGCGCATAACACCGATTACCCTTGCCCTCACCAAGCACATCGGCACAATGTCACACTGGGAAATCACAAGAATGTCAAGCGGATCGTGGTCATCGCCGAGAGTTTTCGGGATAAAGCCATAATTGGCCGGATAAAAAACAGCAGAAAAAAGCACCCGGTCAAGCTTCAGCATTCCGGTTTTTTTGTCAAGCTCGTATTTCGTTCTGCTGCCCTTTGAAATCTCGATAATAGCGGTAACGATATTCGGCTGACCGTCTCCTATCTCAACGTCATGCCATGGATTAAAATTCATAGTGTAACCGGGCTTAAAGTTATTGAAAAACCAGTGCCATTATAGCGATTTTTTTAACATCAGACAATCAAATAAAAGCGCTCCTGCGGGAGTATGGGGCTGATTCTGTAATACCTGAAAAAATTGTTGTAGAGTTCAAACTTTATTGATTTCTTGTCATCAATGTTTTTTACAATGAATTTCAGTTGTGTCAGTCATGTTAGCAAAGCGGATCATTCCCTGCCTCGATGTACGTGATGGAAGGGTGGTAAAAGGAATAAACTTTGAAGGGTTGAGAGATGCGGGTTCCATTCTTGAGCAAGCGCGCTTCTACAATAACGAGCTGGCTGACGAGCTAGTGTTTCTTGATATTTCAGCATCGCTTGAATCCCGCAAAACGACACTTGAAGAGGTCTTGAAAGTTTCCGGAGAGATCTTTATCCCTCTCACTGTCGGGGGCGGAATCAGTTCCGTTGAACGCGCCAAAGAGGTTTTTCTGCACGGCGCAGATAAAGTATCAGTCAATACTGCCGCCGTCAACGACCCCTGCCTGATCACCCGCATTGCTGAAAAATATGGATCACAGGCTGTTGTCGTCGCCATCGACATCAAGAAAATTGGAAACGACTATATTGTCCATACTCATTCAGGGAAAAACCCAACCTGCTTTGAAGCAATTGAATGGGCACAGAAGGTTCAGGAACTCGGCGCAGGGGAACTTCTTTTGACCAGCATGGATCGGGACGGCACACAAGAGGGTTACGACAACGATATTCTCTGCAAGGTTTCAACATCAGTGCATATTCCCGTCATCGCATCCGGAGGCGCTGGAAACCTTGAGCACCTTTATGAGGGATTTACCAAAGGCCATGCCGATGCTGCTCTTGCCGCCTCTATTTTTCATTTCAGGCAACACTCCATCCTTGAAGCAAAGGAGTTCCTGCGGGAAAGAGGTATTCCCGTCCGAATTTGAAAAGAGAGTCCCGAACAACGAAGTTTTCAAACCTCCTCTTCCATCAAATGCTTGCGTATATCGGCCAACTCATTCACCCGCTGCGTGCTTGTTGCAGGATATGACAATCCGAGACCTTGCAGGGTGTGAACAATAATTTGTGAAACCATCAGCCGGGCGTTTTGTTTGTCATCAGCCGGAACAACATACCATGGCGCATGTTTGCTGCTTGTTGCGCTGAAACAGGCCTCATAAGCCAGCATATACTCTTTCCAGTACTTTCTCTCCTCAATATCGGACACACTGAATTTCCAGTTTTTTGCCGGAGCATCGATTCGATCAAGAAATCGTTTCCGCTGCTCCTCTTTTGAGAGGTGAAGAAAAAATTTAATAATCCTTGTTCCATTGCGATGAAGATGCTTTTCCATATCGACAATCGACTGGTATCGATGGTCCCATACGCTCTCCTTATTAATCAGCTCATGAGGAATTCCCTGCATTTCAAGTATCATTGGATGCACCCGCACAATAAGCACCTCTTCATAATAGGAACGGTTAAATATACCGATACAACCCCGCTCCGGCAGGCAACGGTTGCTCCTCCAGAGAAAATCGTGGTCAAGCTCTTCGGCGGAAGGGTGTTTGAAACTGTATACCTGACAACCCTGGGGATTCACTCCGGACATCACATGCCTTATAATGCCGTCCTTGCCGGCAGCATCCATTGCCTGAAAAATCAACAGCAAAGAATAGCGGTTATCGGCATAATGAACCTGCTGCAGCTTGCTCAACTGCTCAACGTGAGAGGCAAGCATCTCTTTGTACTCTTCTTTGGAACTGTAAACAGGATCAACAAGTGTTGGGCGCTTTTTGAGATTTACCTGCTCGCCCTCATGAATCCGCAGAGCTTCATGGTCGAAATGCATCGGTCACAGTGTTAAATGATTGATGTTGATCGCTCGTAATTTTAAGCAAATTTTAAGCTTCCCCCTGGACTCCTTTAAGAATTCCCATAGTAACTTCTGTACAAGTTAATGCAATTACACCTCTGAAAATACTAAATTTAACTCTATCAACGACACTATGAGCACAACGATCAAATCCTGGGCAACTCCTCTTGCCTTCGGAGCATTTTCCATTTCCGCAGTCACCGGTCTGCTGATTTTTTTTGATATTGAAATCGGACTGGTTGAGCCAGTGCACAAATGGCTGAGCTGGCTTCTTGTTGGCGGCGTTACCCTTCATGTCGCTGCAAACTGGAAACAATTGACTGGATACTTCTCAAAAAAAACGGCTCTCGTCATCATTGGTACAGCACTCATTGTCACCATTGGCTCAGTACTTCCCCTCTTCGGTGAACGCGAAGAAAATCCAGGAAAAATTGCTGCTTATGCCCTTGCATCATCTTCGCTTGAGATTGTTGCTCAAGTTGTAAAAACAACACCGGTGGTCCTTGTGGAGCAACTTGGAAAAAAAGGAATCGTTGTTCGTGATCCCTCAGCAACTGTTGAACAAATCGCAAGCAGCAACAGTAAACACCCGAGAGAGGTTCTCGGTGAGATTTTAGCCCTTTCCAAAGGGACAAAAGAGGGCGATAAAGATTAACTTTTAACACGCAACGCATGAGACTTCTCATTATTGAAGATGAGCCCGGCATAGCCGGCTTCCTCAAGGATGGGCTGGAAGAAGAGTACTTTGCCGTCGATATTGCTTACGACGGCAAGAGCGGACTTGATCTGGCCTTGATCAACGAGTATGACCTGCTTATCATTGACTGGATGATTCCCGCCCTGAGCGGCATTGAGGTCTGCCGGCAGGTGCGCAAAGCAGGAAACCCTGTACCGATACTTTTTTTAACCGCTAAAGATACCGTAGAAGACGTGGTTTTCGGCCTCGAGGCCGGGGCTAATGACTACATAAAAAAACCCTTTGAGTTTGAAGAGTTGCTGGCGCGTATAAGGGTGCAGCTAAGAAATAAAAATCAGAATGACGATTCACTAAGCGCAGGAATCCTCAGCATCAACCCTGTAACCCACCAGGTGTTCTGTGGTTCAAACGAAATTATCCTTACCCCGAAAGAATTTGCCTTGCTTGAATACCTGATCCGCAATAAAGACCGGGTATGCACCAGAAGCCGCATCATCGAGCATGTATGGGATATCCATTTTGACTCCGACACCTCAGTGATTGATGTCTACATCACGTTTTTGCGCAGAAAACTTGAAGCTGCAGGAGCTGGAAACATTATTCAAACTATCCGAGGAGTAGGTTATATCATTCGTGAACCCGGTATGTCATGAAAATGAAAGCACAAAACGCTCTCCTGAAAGGCAAGGCACTTACGAACGGCTGGTCGGTTGTAAGTTTGCGCAACAGGATTGCATTCTACTATACCATAGCAACAGCATTTTTAATAGCCATAGTCTTTACAACCATCTACTTTATGGTTGAAAATGTCGTCTACAAGCAATTCGATGATGAAATAAAACGTGAGATTTCTGAAATCCTTGCCTACTCAAATATATCAATTCATAATTTTCAGGGATTTGCAAACATCAAGGACATTGACGATGCCCATAACGACAACGACCATGACAATAAATCCACGAAGAAAAAAAAGTTACCTGTTGATACTGACTTTATTCAACTGGTGAACAGAACCGGAGAGGTCATGAATAAATCTGCAAGTCTCTCCTGGTGCGTCCTTGCATTTAATCCAAACCAGTCCGGGACTTCCTACTTCAACAGTGATTTCGGAGGCACATTGGTTCGCCAGGCACAGGTGCCTCTTGTCAATCAAAAAGGGATAACCGAAGGGTATCTTATTGTTGCCACACCTCTGAAAAATGCACTGATCGTTTTGCACGACCTGCGGGAAATTTTCCTCTTTTCATTTCCCGTTATCATTCTCACTCTTTTTGTTCTCACCCGCTCGATTGCTGGCAAAAGCATACGCCCGATTGAAAAGGTTATTGCTACCGCGGAAAAAATGTCACAGGAAAATCTCGATCAGCGCATTCCTCTGCCCTATCATCATGATGAATTGTACCGTTTGTCGACAACAATGAATGCTCTCCTCGACAGGCTGGAAGATGCATTCCTGCGTGAAAAAAACTTTACCGCCGATGCGTCTCACGAGCTTAAAACGCCAATTGCGGTGCTCAAAGGAACCCTTGAAGTACTGATTCGCAAACCGAGAGAGAGGGAATATTATGAAACAAGGATTCAGTTCTGCCTGACTGAGTTAAACCGTATGAGCCGAATGATCGACCAGTTACTCCTGCTTGCGCGTTATGAGAGCAGCAAGATGAATCCTCATATCGAAACTATAGTGCTTTCGCGACACCTTGAAAACGTCATTGAAAGAGTTCGTCCATCTGCTCTCGCCAAAAGTATTTCGATTACCGTTGATCATGCGGAACAGGCACTGGTGGCCGCCGATCCTGGAATGCTTGATATGATTTTAGAGAATATTCTCTCGAATGCCGTCAAGTACTCTCCATCCCGCTCCTTGATTGCAATAGTTGTTGAACGCACCACAAATGCGATTGTCTGCCGCATCTGCGATCATGGGATTGGAATTCCTGAAGAAAAACTTCATGCTGTTTTTGATCGCTTTTACCGGGTCGATGAATCGAGAAACTCAAGCACAGGGGGATTGGGACTCGGACTCTCGATCGTCAAAAAACTTGCCGACCTGCAGCAGATCAAAATATCAATAGAAAGCAAAGAAAAATGTGGAACAAGCTTTTCCCTCACCTTTCCCGTACGTGACATCAACGGTTGATACCGTTGTTCTCTCCCTGCTGGATCACCCAGTAGGGCTCACCATTATGTTCCACAAGCGTGAATCGTCCGCTTGTGAAGAGGCCGGACAGAACTTCATCAGCCTTTTGAGCTTCTCCGGGAAAACAGTCTGCAACAGCCTTCTGCAGCTCGCGCTGCTGCACCGGATGGCGGGAGACAATGGCAGTGATCGCTTCAAGCATATCGGGGGCGTTACGAAGATCCATATTCCCCTTGAGAGGATTGATAACGACTGCAACCCTTGAGAGAATGGAGATTGCCTGCTCAAGGCGCTCATCTGAGGGCAGTCGAATCTCCTGCTCAGGAGCTGGCCGGGTTGGAAGCACCAGATGCACCATATCAGGATGTATCTCTTCCAGAACATTCGCAAGATCATTGAGAGCGGCATCGGTATCATTTATTCCGCCAAGCAGCATCACCTCAATCCAGAGACGTCCCTTATACTCCCGACGAAAAGCAGCAAGCCCATCAATATGCTGCTGAAAGGTCAATCCCGAAGCTGGCCTGCAAATTTGATCATGGAGAGCTTCCGAACCCGCATTAAGCGACGGGAGCACCGCATCGGCCTGAAGCAACTCCTGACGA
Organism: Chlorobiaceae bacterium; assembly: GCA_037139755.1. GTDB lineage: Bacteria > Bacteroidota > Chlorobiia > Chlorobiales > Chlorobiaceae > Chlorobium. The sequence continues at coordinate 974 of JBAXFV010000033.1, read as the reverse complement.
ACCTCCGGCAGATAGAGCAGTGAACCGTTGGTGATAACGGCAACAGGAGTGTTTGTAAGCTTTTTCACCTCTGCAACAAGCCATCCGATCCCCTTATAAAGCATGGTTTCACCGGAACCGACAAAGGTTATCCAGTCGAGACTTTTGTTGATCGTCAGCGCCTCACGTATCTCATCAAGAACCTCTTCACGGGAAAAAAACTCCTGTCGCCCGGAGACGAATTTTTTCGTTTTGCCCAACTGGCAGTAAACACAGTTCCAGGTACAGCTTTTCGGAGGAAGCAGGTCAACCCCAAGTGACTGTCCCAAACGTTTTGAGGAGACCGGTCCAAAAACATATTTCATACTCTTATCCTTTTGCGGCAAGGGCAAGTTCATCCATTTTCGCCTTGCTTTCGGCCTCGAAGGCCTCTTTTGAAATGTGCGGCAGCACCAGACTTGCAATGGTAAAGGCGATAATTTCAATCACAAAAATAGCCGCATAAGCCCAGACATAGTGCCCGGAAAAATGATAGACAAGATCAATGATAACACCTGCACCCAGATGGCCGATAAAGATGGCAAGGCTTTGCGCCGTACCCCAGAGACCGATGTAAACGCCACTGCGGCCAGCCGTCATGGACATCATCATGGAGATATTTGCGACACTTGATGCGCCAAGGCCGATACCGGTCACCACAAGGGCGATGCGCAGAAACTGCACGTCCAGCAGAAAACCTGCAACAATCAACATGCCGAAACCAACGATACAAAACATATTGCCAATAAAGGCGCCCCGTTTCTGGCCTATCCTTCCCAGCAAAAAACCGGTGATGAGCATAAATATAAGCTGGGTGCCGCCCATGGTGGGCCGGAAAAGCTTGGTTGTGGTGCCGACCGGCATCCCGAATACATGCGCGCCAAAAGGATCCATGACAATCTCGTTGGCAAAAAGGGCAAAGATCGAGATGAAGATGTAAGAGGCAAAAAGCAGGG
>JBAXFV010000032.1:0-13220 GCA_037139755.1 Chlorobiaceae bacterium | reverse complement strand
CTTCGGCAAGCGCCCTGACGGTGGTACTTTTTCCTGTACCCCTGTGGCCCATAACAAGCACACCTCCGATTCTCGGATCAATAATATTGAGAATCAGACTGAGCTTCATTTCCTCCTGACCGACAATTGCTGTAAAAGGAAACGCCTGGCCGGATTTCTTTTTTGCAGCAGGCTTTACTGCTTTTATCGGTTCCGAAGTTGCCGCCACATCTGAACCTGCCTTCGCCTTTGCCACAACGGTTTTTCTTGGTGCAGTTTTTTTTGCAGCCGTTTCAGTCTGAGTCATAATTGATCATTTAGTTGATACCTTCACCCCGTGAACTGTGAACTTATTCACCGAAAAAGGTTTACTGTTTTTAAGGAGTTTAAATAATTGACACTGAATTTATGCTTTTAGAAAGACAATAGAAAATGGTTTTCAAAAAGTAACTCAAGCAGAGCATTTTTATGCCCGCCTATCTTCTGCTTGCAGAAAATATCTTTCGGGCAACCGCAGGCGGGAATAGCATAGCAGATATGGGATGGTTTTATTATACTGACTCCGCAAGTGTTCCGGCGGTAGTGTTCAAGTTTCGCTAAATGCAAAATCAGTTGATAAAAAACGAATCGGATCCGGTGGAAGAGACCCCCCTTGAACCGAAAAAACTCACTCTGCAGGTCAGCCGGGTGCAGACACCGATGCGCATCGACCAATACCTGACACGACAGGTTGAAAACGCAACCCGCAACAAGGTTCAGGAGGCAATCGAAGAGGGACGGGTGCTGGTGAACGACAAAACCGTCAAATCGAACTACCGCATCAAATCCTGCGATGTCATCCAGATGACCTTTCTTCGGCCGCCCGCACCGGAACTGGCACCGGAAGATATTCCGATTGAGATCATGTATGAAGATGATGATCTGATGGTGATCAACAAAAAGCCGGGAATGGTGGTCCATCCGGCATTCGGCAACTGGACAGGCACGCTCGCCAACGCTATTCTGCACCACATCGGCAAGGATGCCGAGGAGCTCGACAAGTCTGAACTGCGGCCCGGCATTGTGCACCGGCTCGACAAGAACACCTCCGGGCTTATTATCGTCGCAAAAAATCCGGTAGCTCTCCACCGTCTTGCCCGCCAGTTCGCCGATCGCAAGGTAATAAAAGTTTACAAGGCAATAGTCTGGGGCGTGCCGGACCCTTCGGCAGGCACCATCACCACCAATATCGGGCGATCGAAAAGAGACCGGAAGGTGATGGCAAACTTTCCTTTTGAAGGGAAGGATGGAAAAACGGCCATCACCGATTACAGCGTCACCGAAAACTTCCACTGGTTTTCCCTGCTCTCGCTTACCCTGCATACGGGACGAACCCACCAGATCAGGGCGCACCTGCAGCACCTTGGTCACCAGATCCTCGGCGACGACACCTACGGAGGAGCCTCACTGCGCACCCTCCCCTTCAGCAAAAGCGAAGGCTTCGTCCGAAACCTGCTTGAGCTGCTGCCGCGCCAGGCCCTGCACGCCGAAACCCTCTCCTTTCAGCAGCCGACGAGCCGGGAGACACTCTCTTTCACCGCGCCACTGCCTGAAGATATGCTGTTTGTGCTGGAGAAAATCCGCGCTATCACCCTCTCCGTGTAGTGACCAGCCCCTTGAGATAGAGCAGCCGCCTCTCTTCAGGAAGCCGTTCAATGGCATAGCGAAGCATCACCCTCGGCATCCGGCGGCAATGAAGCTGCAGGAATGATTCGAGAATTGGCAGGTCACGCTTGCCGACCTCGCGGAGCATCCAGCCTGTCGCCTTGTGCAGCAGCTCCTCCGGGTCATGAAGCAGAAGCTCTGCCAGAGCAAGCGTATCCTCAAACTCCCCTTTCCTGATAAAATGAAAGGTTGCGGTGATGGCTATCCGTCGTTCCCATAAACTTTTTGAAGCAGCAAGCTGATACAACAGCGTTCGGTCACGCGAATGCAAAAAAGTGCCGACAAGATACTGCGCTGAAATATCCACAAGATCCCAGTTGTTGATAAAAGGGGTATGCTCCAGATAGAGATCATGGATGTGCTGACGGAGAGCATCATTGCCCTTCGCAAAACGACGCATGAGCAGCAGAAGAGCAAGAAGGCGATCCTCGTGAAAAGCGGACTCCAGCAGCCGGATAACCTCGGGCAAAGGCGTGCCATCAAGCGAAGGAACCATTTTTCGCAGCACAGGCACCCGAATGCCGCGAAAAAGATCACCTTCAGCATACTCTCCAGGGCCGGTCTTGAAATATCTCCGGGCAAAAAGCGCCGCCTCAGGATTTGAGAGCGCTTCAAGATTGTTGATGATCATGGATGCAGTAACACTCATGACATTCAGGATTTTAACGTTTATGCCTGCTCAGCAAGTTTGCTCCAAAGGGCCATCTCTTTTTCGAGCTGCTGCTGGAGACCCTGAAGCTCGGTACCAAGCTTCTGCTGCAAGGTAAAATCAGCTCCAGCGGAGGCAAGTTGCGCCGCTATTTCCGACTGGCGGCTCTCAGCCACCTGAATGGAGCGCTCAAGCTGTTCAAGCTCACGCTTCTCCTTGCCGGAGAGCCTGCTCTGCTTTGGCAACGCTGGCGCTGCTGCTTTCTGCGCTTCGGCCACTTTTTTCACCGGTTTCTGCTCAGCCTTCCCCTCAGATGCTTTCAGTTCGAGATAGAGCGTGTAGTTGCCGGGATAGCGGCGAATGGTGCCATTGGCCTCAAAGGCAAAAATATACTCAACCGTACGGTCAAGGAAATAGCGGTCGTGGCTCACCACCATAAGACAGCCCTGATAGGTGTCGAGATAATCCTCAAGCACCCTCAGTGTGGGAATATCGAGATCATTGGTCGGCTCATCAAGCAGAAGCACATTGGGAGAACCGATAAGCTGCCGCAGCAGGTAGAGGCGCCGACGCTCTCCACCGGAGAGGGTACGCACATAACTGTACTGGGTGGACGGGGCAAAAAGAAATCGCTCAAGCATTTTCGACGCAGAGACCACCGTCCCATCCTTGGTGGTAATCTGTTCAGCCTCCGCCTGGATGCACTCAATAACCCGCTTGTCATCGTCAAGGCCACGGCTCTGCTGATCGTAGTAGCCGATTTTCACCGTCTTGCCCATGTCAATGTGGCCGCTGTCAGGCTTGACTCGCTCGCTAATCATCTCAAAAAGCGTGGTTTTACCCGAACCATTCGGCCCGATAATACCGATACGATCTCCCTTCTGCAGATGATATTCAAAGTCGCGAAGCAGCACCTTGTCGCCGTACGACTTCGAAACCTTGTGAAACTCAATGATTTTATCGCCGAGACGGCCCGCACCAAAGCCGATATCCATCGCCTTCGTCTTCTCCTTTTTGGGCGCATAGACCAGACTCTCGGCCCGCAGCATACGTGCTTTCTGTTTGGTGGTTCGCGCCTTGCAGCCACCCCTCATCCAGTCGAGCTCCTGGCGTACAAGCGCCTGACGCTTGCGGTCGTCCCGTACCGCCTGCTCCTCCTGTTCAGCCTTCTGCTGCAGGTAGCTGGAGTATCCGCCAGTGTACGTGACCGCCGTGCGCCCGTCCATCTCAATCATCCGCGTCGCCACACGGTCAAGAAAATATCGATCATGGGTAATGAGGAGTACTGCGCCCTGATAACGCCGGATATACTGCTCGAGCCACTCAACACTGTCGGCGTCAAGATGGTTGGTCGGCTCATCAAGAATGAGTCCGTCACTCGGCACCACCAGCGCATGAGCGAGCGCAACCCGCTTGCGCTGACCGCCGGAGAGCGTGCCCATGATTGCCGTCAAATCGTAGAGGCCAAGCTTGCCAAGCACCGTTTTAGCATTCGACTCAAGCTCCCAGGCGCCAGTCACATCAAGCTCGTGAGCAAGCCTGCTCATCCGCTCCAGTAACGAAGGATCATCGCTGTGCCTCGTTTCAAGCTCCTTGCAGACCACCTCATACTCATAGATGAGATCCATCACCTTGTCGCTCGACTTCAGAATCGCCTGAAGCACGGTATCCTCAGGATTATAGGGTGAATCCTGCGGCAAATACGCAATCCGCTTCTGGTTGGCCACCATCACCTTCCCCTTGTCGGGAGTCTCAACACCGGCAAGAATTTTCAGCAGCGTACTCTTGCCGCTCCCGTTCGCTCCGATAATACCTATCTTGTCGCGGTCATCTATACCAAACGAAACATCCTCGAACAGATGCTTCAGACCATATTTTTTTTCTAACCCTTCAACCGTTAAAAGCACCATACCTGCTCACCATTCCTTACATTATATGTTCATGACCCTGCAAAAAAGGAGAATATAGCTATTGGTTTCCGTTTTGCAGTCATATCAATTGTACGCCTTTAATGCCTTACTGTTTTCTATTCTCCTTTTTTTTGATAAACTATAGAGAAGAGCAGCCAGCATTCAGGCTGCTCTGCAACCCCGGCCGAAACAATATCCATAAAGATATAATACCGATGAGTGAATTGAATGAGTTATTGGCACTAAGCCCTATGCCAGTGCCCGAAGTACTGCATCAGTTACCACATCACCAGAAACTGGAGGTAGTCTCCTGGGCAAAAAACCTTGTCAGCCATAACACGGAAGGGCTTGATGATCTCTACAATGCCATCAGCATGATTGTCAAATTCATTCCGAATTTCATGGTCATCCCGCTTATGGTCGAGCACATCCGCCCCAGAATTGCCGCCGGAGTCTGCATTAAAATGGGAGTTGACCAGGCTACCGGATACGCCAACGACCTGCCGCTTGAATACTTCAGCGAGGTTTCTCACCATCTTGATGTCATGATGATGGCCAGAATTCTCGAAAAAATGAAAAAGTACCAGGCCGAAAAGTTCATCATCTATGAACTCAAGTACCATCAGGCCCGTATGCTCGACATCGCCCCGCACCTTGAAACAATCAAAATTCCGGATCCTGACAAGAGCGCATCATGAATGATCTTTTACAGAAGCCAAGGAAAGTTTACGTTTCACGAAAAATCGAGTTCAATGCGGCTCACCGTCTCTTCAATCCGCACTGCACGGAGGAGGAAAATTTTGCGATTTACGGCAAATGCAGCAATAAAAACGGGCATGGACATAATTACCTGCTCGAAATCACGATCTGCGGTATTGTTGACCCGGCGACCGGCTTTCTGTTCGACCTGAAAGAGCTGAAAAACATCCTGAAAGAGGAGATTATGGAGAGGTTCGACCACAAGAACCTGAACCATGACGTGCCGGACCTTCAGGAGTGCGTACCCACAACCGAAGTGCTGGCCGTGCTGATCTGGGACATCCTTGAACAACGACTCCATAATATCAATAACCGGGAGCTCTCTCTCCATGAAGTCAAGATCTATGAAACAGGAAAAAATTCCGTCAGCTATTTCGGAGAATAACCCTCCTCAGCCATCCCGCCATGGCTGCTGTTGTGATGATGACGATTGCTTTTCAGTTGCTCCTGAAACGGATCTTCCGACCAAAGACAAGCTTGAAGCGGCCATCTACTCAATGCTTGAAGGCATCGGGGAAGACCCTCTCCGCGAAGGGCTCCTGAAAACTCCCGAACGGGTTGCCCGCTCGCTTCGCTTTCTGACGGGAGGATATAACCAGAATCCTGAGGAGCTGCTCAAAAACGCAGTCTTTACCGAAGCTTATGATGAAATGGTGGTGGTTCGGGATATCGACCTCTTTTCCATGTGCGAACACCACATGCTCCCCTTTTTCGGAAAAGCACATGTTGCCTACATTCCCGACGGAAAGATAGTTGGTCTGTCAAAACTTGCCCGTGTGGTGGAGGTCTTTGCCCGCCGTCTTCAGGTGCAGGAGCGCCTCACCCAGCAGATCCGCGACGCCATCCAGAATGTCCTGAACCCGAAAGGTGTCGGAGTCGTCATTGAGGCAAAGCACCTCTGCATGGTGATGCGGGGGGTTGAAAAACTCAATTCAGTCACGACAACATCAGCCATGTCGGGGCAATTCATCACCTCACAATCCACAAGAAGCGAATTCCTGAGGCTGATCAAGCCGTAGCCGCCGGGGAGGCAAGCCACCCCTTCACCATTGCCCGGGCCTCTTCTACCGCTGCAGGAAGCAAGAGAGAAACTTCCGGGCTGAGACCGACATTGAGTTCAAGTTCTTTGGGAGGGACACCGATGAGCACAATCTCCTTCGGCATTTTACCGCGCAGTCTTGCGATACCGAGCATTTCGCTGAGTCCCATCTGGTGGGAAGACATCTTGCGGTGAATAAAGGCAGGAAGCTCTTCATTCCGATAGACATACACACGGCGCTCATAGTCGAGGGGAATCAGCGCATCAAAAACAATGACCGCATCGCACGATTCAATATAATCAAGCAGGTAGATTCCCTGCGTTCCGCCGTCAATACAGCGCACAGTTTCAGGGAAATCCGACAAATCCCTGAAACTGTTGAGAGCCGCGACACCAAACCCCTCATCACCGTAAAGAAGATTGCCAAGCCCGATAACATTGATCAGCGGAGAGTTCATCCTGGCTCTTCCTCGACCTTATGCTTGTAGCCGGTAATAATCGAAGAGGTAACACTGGTACGATCGACAACATCATGACGAAAGACCGCATAGAGGTGCATGATCACGTAGATCGGAAAAATCCAGGCCATAAGGTGATGGGCGAAATGAAGGGTATAACTGCCGCCAAAAAGCGGTATCAGCCACCCAAACCACGCGTCACCGAACCCTCCGGGATTATTTTCACCGTACATGGCAAGACCCGTAAAAATCATGAAGCTTGAGCCGCAGAAAATGAAAAGAAAGTGCGCCAAGGCTGCAACAGGGTTGTGGCCGACATAGTTAGGCTCTTCCGATCGGATAAACAGATAAGACTCAACCTGCTCCAGAAAAGGTTTTCCCCACCACGCCGGTGACCAGGGTCTGAAACCGCCAAATCGCGCATACCGGTCGCCTCCGAAAATCGCCCAATAGAGGCGGAAAAGAAAGTTGGCAATAAAAATAAAAGCGGAGGCAAAGTGCAGATAGCGCCACCAGGCCAGCCCCTTGTACCAGACCGCCTCACCAAGCGGAGGGTTCAGCACGGGAGCGGCAATATAAAGGCCGGTGACAAAAAGAACAACCGTGCACAGGGCATTGATCCAGTGATAATACCTGACAGGCAACCTCCAGACATAGATCTCTTCAATTAATCTCCCCATGACAAGCTCCGTTTAAACGATTTTGACCGAGGTGATCTCCTTGCCGTTCATATCGAACAGATGAGAGGCACAGGCAAGACACGGATCAAAGGAGTGCACCGTTCTGAGTATTTCGAGCGGCTGTTCAGGATTGATCATGGGCGTCCCCTTCAGCGCCGACTCGTAGGCTCCTGAATTGCCGTTGGCATCCCTTGGCGAGGCATTCCAGGTTGAGGGCACCACAATCTGGTACTCCTTGATCTTTTTATCGCTGATATGGATCCAGTGACCCAGCGAACCGCGCGGAGCCTCAGTGTACCCAAATCCCTTGCACTCTTCAGGCCAGGATGAAGGATCCCACCGATCGCTGTTGAAGGTACGATAATCACCGGTTTTGATATTGGCAATCAATTGATCATAGTAATGGCGCATGAAGCCAGCCGTCTGCTTGCACTCGATGCCGCGAGCCGCAGTACGGCCAAGCGTCGAGAAGAGCGCCTCAGGGCCAACCTCAAGCTTCGAGAGCACAAGACCGACCGTCTCCTTGATCATGGGATCACCCTTGGCGTAGGCAACCAGCACACGGGCAAGCGGACCAACCTCCATTGGATGGTTCTTCCAGCGGGGCGTCTTCAGCCAACTGTACTTCTTGTCGGTATCAAGATGCTCGAACGGCGGCTTGGGGCCGGTATACTTCGGAGTTGTCTCACCCTTCCATGGATGAAGTCCTTTGGCATCCCCACCAGAATAGGTGTACCAACTATGGCTCACCTCTTCAGTCACCTGAGAGGCATCCCTTGGATCAACGTCAATGACGGTCGTAAGATCCTTGTTGAGAATCGCCCCTCTCGGCCAAAGCAAAGTCTTGAAATCAGCGAGAGTGGTTTCAGGGAAATCTCCATAGCTGAGATAGTTGCCAAGACCGCCTCCATGCAGCCAGCCCTTGTAGTATCCCGCAATAGCGATGAGGTCAGGAATGTAGACCTGGTCGATAAAGGTGGTGGTGTCGTCAATGATTTTCTTGATCATCGAGAGACGCTCGATATTGATCGCCGTATCGCTGTTGGGATCAATGGCACAGGCCATGCCGCCCACCAGATAGTTGGGATGAGGGTTCTTGCCGCCAAAAATAGTATGAATCTTGACAATCTCCTTCTGAAAATCAAGCGCCTCAAGATAGTGCGCCACAGCAATCAGATTCACTTCAGGAGGTAGCTTGTAGGCCGGATGACCCCAGTAACCGTTGGCAAAAATGCCAAGCTGACCGCTTTCAACAAAGCCGACAAGCCGCTGCTGCAAATCCTTGAAGTAGCCCACCGACGATTTCGGCCAGGAAGAGATGCTCTGTGCAATAACCGATGCCTGTTTCGGATCGGCCTTCAGGGCACTGACCACATCGACCCAGTCAAGCGCATGAAGATGATAAAAATGCACCAGGTGATCCTGAGTCACCTGCGTCGCATTCATCAGGTTTCTGATAATTCGGGCATTCGTCGGAATATCGATGCCAAGAGCATCCTCGACGCACCGTACCGAAGCAAGAGCATGCACCGTGGTACACACACCACAGATTCTTTCGGTAAATGCCCACGCATCCCGCGGGTCGCGCCCTTTGAGGATCACCTCTATACCACGCCACATCGTCCCGCTGGAGTAGGCATCCTCAATCACATTGCTGTCGTTCAGCTTCGCCTCTATTCTCAAGTGCCCCTCAATACGGGGAATTGGATCAACAACTATTTTTCTGGCCATGAGCTTACTCCCGGGTTATGCTTTATCATTATCAAGCTTGTCTGACTTCGCCTTCTTCACCGCAGTCACCGCAGCATGTGCGGCAGCACCGGCCGCAGCAGCGCCAACAGCTACTATGCCAATCTTGTCTGCATTGCTGTCACTGCCAAGGAACGGAACTTCGGCAAGTCTGCTGTAGAAGGGGCCCCTGTCCCAGAAATGCGGCTCAGAGCAGCCGATACAAGGATGACCGGAACCGATAGGGAAGCTCGTTCCGCCGTTCCACTGAATCTTGGAACAGGCATTATAGGTCGTCGGGCCCTTGCAGCCCATTTTGTAAAGACACCACCCCTTTCTTGTGGCATCGTCATCAAAGCTTCTGACAAACATACCCGCATCAAAGAAAGCGCGCCGATAGCACTTATCGTGAATCCTCGTTTTATAGAATGCTTTGGGACGACCGAGACGGTCAAGTTCAGGAAGGGTACCGAAGGTGTGGAAATGGGTAATAACACCGGTCATCACCTCTGAAATCGGTGGACAGCCAGGCACCTTGATAATGGGCTTGTCTTTGATAATATCAGAAACGGGTGCAGCGCCAGTCGGGTTCGGATCGGCATTCTGCACACAGCCGAATGACGCACAGGAACCCCAGGCAATGATTGCAGCCGCATCCGCAGCAGTCTCCTTCAAGGTATTGAGGAATGAATCACCGCCAACCATGCAGTAGACGCCATCATCTTTTGTGGAGGCATTTCCTTCAACGGCAAGAATGTATTTCCCCTTGTACTCTTTCATGATCTTGCGGCGCGCATCCTCCAACTGATTTCCCGCAGCGGCGCTCAGCACATCATCATAATCAAGAGAGATCATGTTGAAGAGCAGATCCTCAATGGTGGGATGAGAAGAGCGGATAAAAGACTCCGAACAGCAGGTGCACTCAAGACCGTGAATCCATATAACGGGAGTTCGAGGCTTGTGCTCCATAGCCTGAACAATACTCGGCACCATCGAGGGGGAAAGACCAAGATAAACCGAAGTAAGCGAACAAAACTTGAGAAAGTCCCTGCGGCTTACTCCCCGGGCCCTGAAGAGATCAGCAAAGGTCTGGTTGCTTTGCATTACTACCTCCGTTTTGAAATTGAAACAGTAAATGTTTGTTTTTCAGCGACCTGAAGGTTATGAAAACATTCCCGCAGGGCCTGCAACAGAAAATGTTCGATACATGCTAAAAAGAAGCAAGCTTATGTCTTTAATATACGATTGTTAACGATATCCAATCATAAAAAATAACATTTTCAGACGAAAATTCACTCAGTCAACAACGTCCCTGCCAATGATTATACCATGCACTTCATGGCCTTTTTCATACAGAAAATCGCGTTCTTAATGACCCCACAGAGTTGACAGTGGAACTGCCCAGAGGCCATCACCCAGTGGCAAGGTTTCTGTGCCATCATAAAGCAAGACGCCCATCCTGAACTGATCGCCAGCAACGCTTGCCAGTTTTTTAAGACCGCGCAGATCGCTGGTTTTAACGGTGGCAGAAGCTTTTACCTCGACCCCAATCAGTTGACCCGCCCTGTTTTCTATCACCACATCCACTTCAAGCATGTCGACATCACGATAATAGTGCAACCGATAGTCGCCCTCAGCCGTAGTGCTGTGCTTGAGCAGCTCACCATACACAAAAGTCTCCAGAAGAGAGCCGAATCGGCTGCGATCGCGCTGCACTTCTGCTACATCAAGATCAAGCAACGTAGCCAACAAACCGGCATCGATAAACTGCAGCTTCGGGGTTTTGACAACACGCTTCAGTCGGTTTCTGGCCCAGACTTCAACGCGCTTGAGCAAGTACATCTGCTCAAAAACACCTGCATAGCGGGCAGCCGTCTTGCTGTCCAACCCGACTTGGCCACCCAATTGGGTGTAATTGCACATCTGCCCCGATACCAAGGCAAGGCTACGCAAAAAGCGGGGTAACTGGTCGAGCTTGTCGATACTTGCCACATCACGAACATCGCGTTGAATAAGTGCATCTATATACTGGCGAGCCCATACCGTACGCCGGCGTGATCCTGTGCGGGAAATCGCTTCAGGGTAGCCTCCCCGCAAAACAGTTTCGACCAACGCCAGCCCCACCGTTGGCGTAACAACCTTGAGCAGACTGCCAGCAAAAGCCGCATCAATCCAATTCGCACTGCTCCCCTGCAACTCACTTTGCGACAGTGGCAGTAACGCGAGCGTCTCCATCCGACCTGCCAAAGAATCCGCTACAGCAGGCAACGTCATCACGTTAGCCGACCCGGTCAGCAAAAAACGACCAGGACGCCGATCTTCATCAACACTTTTCTTGATAGCCAGCAGCAGTTGTGGCGCACGCTGGATTTCATCAATAACAGCGCAATCAAGGCTGCGAATCATTCCGACAGGATCATCTTTGGCGGAGAGCAGCGTCAACTGGTCATCCAGCGTGAGATAGCGCATTCCATGCGTTGCCATCTGCCGAACCAAGGTTGTTTTGCCAGCCTGGCGCGGACCTGCGACCAGCACAACAGGCGTATCAGCGAGAGCTTCCCTGATGCGCGGTTCAATCAGACGCGGGTAAAGAGAGGAGGCGATCATCAGCTCATTTTCACGTAAAATATGGAATCTATAGACATATTTTACGGAATATAAACGCGAATATTATGGAAAGCAAATGAAGTTTCGTGTCGAACCGTTCCTGAGGCCACATTCCAATAATTGCATTCATACAGCCTTCCCGGCGAAGGGTTATACCAAGCTGTTGTGCCGCTTTTTCAATGAACTGACGCACAGTCTATTGCACGCCGGTGGCGATAACATAGCCTTTGGGTTCAGCCTGCTGAAGCATCAGCCACTGCACCCTTGAGATATTCCGGATACGATCCATCCTGAGCCAGTAGTGTCCGGTAACAAGAAAGCAACTGTCCTTAAATATTGGGATCGTTTTGATTGAAAACAGCTTCCAGTGTCGGTGCGGTGAGAACAGCCTCACCCCAAGCCTCCAAATCCTTTTCGGAAGCGCTTGTTAACTGCTCTGATGCCCACTCGGGCAAAACACCAAAGCGACGTTCAAGCAGCCTTCTCAGCAATCTTGACACACCCTCTTGTCGACCCTCTTGTCGACCCTCTTGTCGACCCTCTTGTCGACCCTCTTGCAGGCCTTTTACACGGCCTTCTACAAGGCCTTTGGCTATACCTTTAGCCATGCCAATTCGTTCTACGCTGGTAACATATCGCACTTTTTTACTCTCCTCTATCGTTTCAAGTTCTTGCAAAACCTGGCTATTCAACCATTCCGGCAGTTGCAGTAACCAATCAACAACACTAAACAAATCGATGACACGTTGCTTGTCCCACTGCCGTTGATACAGTAGTCGTACCAAACGCAGTTTCGCTTCATAGCGTTCCTGATGCTTTTTTCGGGTTTTTTGAGTCAGAATATGTGCCGCAGTAATCAATCCGAAAGCATTATCTGACGCCAGCAGTTCATCCACCTTGTCCTCATAATCGGTCAACTTGGCCACCGGAAATTCCAGGGTATGGCGGCACCCCAGTACAGCAAAGCCATAAGAGGTCGGTTTCCAATGCTTATGTTCATCAGCCAGAACCGCCAAACTCGCGACAGGTCTTTTGTATCGATCAAAAATCCGGTAGTTGTACACAAACATCCGTTCGGCAAATTCGGCTTGTTTTGTGCCTTGCACTTCAACATGGACGTATATCCAGCGTTCATCACCACTCAGCACGGTAACCCTCACCAGCCGATCAACAAAGCGCGTTCCAAACTCAGCATCCTGCACCACTGCCCGCAGCTCCTGATCGAGAAAAACATGCTCTTTTGACCAATCAATTTCGGCATGAGCATCAGGGAAATAAAACGCCATAAACTCCGGAAAATAGCGTTCAATGGCCTCTTTCCACGGACTGTCGTACTGATCGTTCGAAGCATCCATATTTTTTCGGCACACACTGCGGCTGTTATTTCAATGCCATAATTATTCTCTATGAAATTTAATATAGGGGATGATTGCCAAATCACAATACTTCAATATCACGATTACAAAAAAAATTACAGCCGAACCCTATATGCAAGAGAGGGGAGATGAGGTTCAGCGCGGAGTTCCTGGAAAAATCCAGGCGCCCTGTTTCATTACTCTTTGCTGAGGTCGATGTGGTAGCCGTTGGCTTTGAGGAGGGCGTGAGTTACCATTTCGGCAACCATTTCATCGAGGGTTATTTCAGGGATCCAACCCAGGTCGGTTTTGGCTTTAGAGGGATCACCAGGCAGGGTTTCTACTTCTGCGG
>JBAXFV010000031.1:0-13741 GCA_037139755.1 Chlorobiaceae bacterium | reverse complement strand
CTCTCGGAAGCAGGAGTAGAGACAATTCGCCGTGCACACGCTGTCCAGCCTGTAACGGCAATCCAAAGTGAATATTCGCTATGGTGGAGAACCCCTGAACAAGAGCTGCTCCCCGCTCTCGAAGAACTCGGCATTGGCTTTGTACCGTACAGCCCACTGGGAAAGGGATTTCTTACAGGAAAGATCACCGAAAACACGACGTTTGAGAACTCCGACTTTCGCAATATTCTTCCCCGCTTCACGCAAGAGGCCCGGCATGCAAATCAAGCTGTGGTTAATCTGCTTGGAAAAATTGCGGATAGAAAAAAGGCAACCCCGGCCCAAATAGCCATTGCTTGGCTGCTTGCCCAAAAGCCATGGATTGTACCCATCCCCGGCACCACAAAACTGGAACGACTTGAGGAAAACATGGGAGCCGTTGACATTGAGCTTACAGCGGACGATATCGGCGATATAGAGCGCGCTTCATCAACAATAACAGTGCAGGGTGACCGATACCCGGAGGAACTGATGCGAATGACCGGGCGTTGAGCAATGCTTTTCACTGAAACTCTACAAAACAACATCTCATTGAACTGAATCAATGGTTATGCATAACAATCATGAAGAAAGCATCAAAGCAGTAACGAAAATGTCACTGCAGTTCCTTGCCGAAGCGATCGGGCAATGCCCGGCGGGACTCGAAAGCAGTACAAACAGGGATATCGTTTTTGCCGTGCTTGGTTTCCAGTACGGTGCCGTGCAGAGCGCAGCTTACGTTGCTGGTCTGGACGAAGCTGCCTCCGCCGATATCGCCGAAGATGTCGTCAGCAGAATCAACGGTATGAAAAGGGAGAGAGTGTCAAAATTCCTTGCCCTGATGCCAAAGCTTGCTGAAAAGGAGTATCCTCCGATTGGTATCGGCGGCAAAGCAATTATCGCTTTTTACAACTCCTCCACTGACGAGGAGAAGCTGTCAGCATCTGGTTTGTTGCGGGAAATTCTTTGTCAGATCGATGAGGAAAACATAGCTGGAACACCAATACATCTCCATCAACTCTAACCCTTAAGCACGGTATTGCACAATTCAAAAGCTGAATAATGAGCTGTCTGTGATCGGAAAAGAGAAAATAATCGCTAGCAAACAAGTCCACTCATGGAAAAAGGAGATGTTTTGGAGAACCTTGAACATCCAAATCAAGAACAGTATCCTGGACAGAAAATTACTGTAGTGGTCAACCCTCAAAGGGTTTGAATGTTATCATGATGCTCACGCCAGATAAAGATACCGCATCGCATTTCTGTTACACAACTGCTCTTTCTCCTCCAGTGTGAACGCACCTGTTTCAGCAAAATATTGCAGATAGGTGCCATAGGTTGTGATATCCTGAAGATTGATCATGAAATCTGAGCCGAATATAATCTTCTCCATCAACCGCTGCCTGTCAGCACCTTTACTATCAAAAAACAGCTTCAGCTTGCCATAAATTTTACGGTCGACACCCTGATACGATATATCGGTGTAAACATTGGCATAATTCAGCACAAGCTCTGCAACCAGGTCTCTCCAGTCATCCCTCTCAACCCCGCCGAAATGGGCAAGATTGAGTCGCAGTTGTTCGTATTGTTTTTGCTGCAAAACTTTCGCCCATTTGGCTGGACTGGCGAAGTCCCTGTATTTCTTGTCAACAAGGAAGCCGCCGGAGCTGCAATGTGCCGTCAGGGGAATGTTGTGGCGTATGCAGAACTCATAGAGATACTGAACCTTTTCCCGTTCCATCTCCATCTCCGTGTTGTCTATATATCCATCCGTCTTCTCGGGCCAGGGGTTGAAGCCCAATGGCGGATACACTTTGATACCGGCAAAGTGATAGGAACCGAGCGATTCGATATTACCGTTGAATGTACTCCAGTCACGCTCCGAGAGCTTGCGACAACGCATTTCAGGAGTCGTGTCGTTCTCGAATTCTCTGAAATTCTTGTCAAGAAGATCTTCAAGAAAACTCGTAAGACCTTCAGTAGGAGGAAACGATTTCAACTGGTAATTCTGTGTATTGATACCTATAAACGGATGAATCCCGAAAAGGGGAGGAATCGGGCTGCTTTCTGATTTTATATAGGCATCCCTGTGGCGGTAATAGTCCCTTATGCCAAGGCACAAATCTTCAATCTGAGCGACAACAGGCTTCCACCGTATTTTGTAGGGGGAGTTCGAGTTCTTGTAATTCTTCAGGCCGAAATCCATAATAAGAGGAGTCATCACAATTTTGTCATAGACTTGCTCTTCTCCACTATCTTCATGTAGAGTCAGACCGCCCTTTGTTCCAAATTTATTTCTCAGCTCCTCTTCCAGTTGAATCAAGCAATCGCCGATATCCGTCTCCATCACGGCCAGGAGATTCATAATATTGGCAACCTTTTTCTTGAATTTCCCGATAAGAGCAGCCCTTGTCGGTGAAATGAGCAGAAACAGTACCACAATCAATCCAATCAGCACACCCAGTGTGAACAGAAACAACAGGGGCAGAAACAGCAATAGCCAGAGAACAAGTTTGAGAACCAAAGGCAATGCGCTCAACTTCTCGTAAAGCTTGACGAGCACTTTTGGCATTGCATCCCGGAAGGTCCTCTTGATCATCACCGTAAGATTGGGATGACTCAGGTTCATCATGTGGCAATGGGAATCATAAAAAGCAGCCATAGTGTTCCTCCTGATTAGATTCGTAAGAATGGAAGCCGTATGAGAACCTTCCTGCCGGAGGGGTTCTTTACGGCATCACCCAATACCTAATACTTAAAAACCATGCTTTTCACAGTATAACACACAATCTCACCCCATCAAAACTCATCAATCAAAAAGCCGACGTCACTCCTGAACCTGCACCGCCATCCCGTCTTTCAGCTCATTTGATGGATGAACCACAACCCTCTGCCCCTCACTGACTCCGCGAAGCACCTCGGCCTGCCAGGTGCCGCGCATCCCGAGAGTGACGCTCTTGTCAACCGCCTTGCCATTATCGATCACAAAGAGATGCCATCCACTTTTTCCCCTGAAGAGGCTGCTGACCGGCACCTGAAGCACACTCTTGGCTTCACGGAGCACAATGCTCGCCTGAACACGGAAGTTATCGCCGAGCAGGGGTTCATTCGTTCCAAGAACTGCTACGATGTTAACCCGTTTCTCCTCAATACCGAGTGCTGACACCTTGTTGAAGGCTGCAGGGCCAACAGTTTTTACCACACCCTGCAACTCCTTTTCACCACCCCAGTTGGTAATGAGCACCCGGTTTCCCTGCTTTACCGCAATGGCATCAGAGGAGAGCACGTCAATCACGATTTCAATCGCCGAAGGGTTGCCAATATCAAGCAGTGGTGAACCGGCAATAATTATCCTTTCACTTTTTTCATGGATCCTGAGCACTCTCCCATCAACCGGAGAGAAGACACGAACAGGCTTACCTGCCGTCTGCTGATCAACCACTGCCTGAAGAGCTGCAAGATTGAAATGGGCAGCTTTAACAGCGGATCTGGCCTGATCGGACTCTTTTTTTGATATATTCGTCTCATTCTCTGCAAGTTCATAGCTCTCTTTTGAAACAGCACCTTCGCGATAGAGGTTCTGTTGCCGGACAAAACGGCGTTCGGCCTGCTCAAATGAGAGCCTGACCTGCCGCTCCCGGGCAATGGTCTCGTCAAGGGCTGCGCGGGCTGAACCGACGCGAGACAAGGCTTCACTGTAGGCCCGAAGATCAAGCTCCGGGGGCAACAGCTCCGCCACCTGACTACCCTTCTGAACAACATCACCCTCTTCCATTCGCACTCTCACCAGCTTTCCTGTCACCGGAGCGGCCAGGACAAAGCGATCATTGACACGGGTTACTCCCTCGCCATCAAGGGTCACCTGCAAGGCACCCCGCTTCACCATACCGGATTCCACAGGAAGCGGAGAGGGCCTGAAGACAAAAAAGAGGATCACGCCAGCAATCGCCAATGAGATCCCGACAAGGCGTTGTGTTTTTGAGAGGAGCATCATCTATTCCCTTGTTTTCAAAACTTCAACCAGATCAAGCGTTACCAGCCACCGTCTGACCAAAATGCCAGAGAGCGCTGGAACAATAATGATAACCGTAAATGCAAACAGAAAGTTATAGGAGCTGAAGACAAGCGGCAGCCGGTAGAGTTGATCTAAGCCCTTTGGCCAGCAACCAGGAAAGTACGATCCCGATCAGAAAGCCAACCGGAATGGCCAGAATGGTAAGCAGCGCCTGCTCGCCCAGCAGAATGACCGAGACTTCAGCTCCCGTCATGCCAAGAACCCTGAGGCTTGAGAGTTCATGTGCCCGTTCCGAGAGCGAGATACGCGCCCCGTTGTAGCACAAGTTCCAGAATCTAACGAGAAAAAATCCCTATAACTTGTTATATATAAAACTATTTGCGTTTAATGGCGAGTTCCTTTCTTGTGACTGCATCGACATGTAAACAAATTAGCGACTACGCCTCTCTCTTTTTTCGCTTAAAAAGTACTGACCACAAGTATATAATGAAAAATTTTCCGGGAACTTCCGATTTAAATGCAATAGGTTACAGGTTTTCTAACTTCATGATTTTCTGGAAACTCTTCTGAAGGTACGGGGGTGGCTGAACCAGCCATCCCCCGTACTGATAGTATATTCATTTTTTTTAACTCTATGAGGCGGGCTGGACTGAAACATTCACTTCCCAGCCCTGGCCACCGACCACGATAAAAACCTTGAGTTCTGTCATACCTTGCGGTATATTTGTTGCGGTAAACATCTTGGCTTCCGCATTATAGTTTAACCATGAAGGTAACGGGCTCCCGTCAAGCAAGGTAATTGTGGTAGCACCACCGCTGGAAGCAGCGTTTTTCGCCTGCTCCGGAAGATCAAATTTGATAACAGAGCCTTGGTCAACAAGCCCTTTTGGAACAGTAACAACAACCAATCCTGATGCAGTACCTACTGGTGGATTGACGACAGTAACCCTCAATCGTTGGTCTTGCAAGATAAGCGATGATTCCGGAGCTGTCGGGTTGCCTTGATAAGGGGAGCCTGTCGGCGGCACAGGTTCAGATAAAAGCTGCCGCTCACGTGTGTCTGGAGTGACTGTCAACACTCCATCAACGGCCGAGAAATCGTAGTTGCTGGCACTCAATCCAGCGACGCTGCCGGTGATGACAGCGGAACCCACTCCCGTGTTGGCTGTGGCAGTACTGCTGCCGGTAGCTGTACCGGTTACTACCCCTGCTGCCGTCTCTTCGTTCACAAAGCCGGAAATAGTTTCGGTAAAGACGGGATTGCTTGAACCGTAAAAGCGGCTTTGAGGGTCAGCCGTCACTGTCAGGTGCGCCTTGCCGATGGTCAGTGTTCCGGGTGCATAGGTAATCGCGTAGTTATCGAGCGTACCAAAACCAAAGATAGCTGAGCCAGGCGTAATGTCATGCGTTGTGCCTGCATTGGCGGTAGCAGTTGCCGTAGAGGCAATAGTATTCGTAACACTGGTGATAGCATCGCTATTGACCAGTCCACTATGTGAACCATCACTACCGGTCGAAGCGGTGAATGCTGTTACCGTCGGGTTAACGCTACCGTAATATCGGCTGGTGCTCACTCCCGTAATGGTCAGCGGGCGTGGATTAATGACCCAGTTGACTCCACTTCCGGCACTCAACGTGTAGCTGGCATTACCCAGCGTTATGCCGCCGGAGTACGTTTCGCTATACGTGGCGGCGATCGAAGTTGCACTGAGTGGATTGCTCCAGATTACCGTACCACTTGGCGAGGCATCGTTGACAGCGTTACCGCCCGCACTGGCATCATAATACCCATACGTAAAAATCGGAGTATCGCCGTAATAACTGCTACCAGGAATAAGACGAAGATAAATCCCCGTTGCAGAGGTTACAGGGGTGATTGTTTCTGGTCTCGTACTAAAGGCATACAATGCTTGATCAGCGGTCACATTGACGACATTAACCTTGCTTGATGCGTCAGTAAACGTGCCGTTTATTGTTGTCTTACTGGTGTTGGCTGGTCGATTATTGTTCCAAAATTCAGCATTACCTGAGAGATTCAGAGTCCCGATGCCACTCTTTTTCAATTCGTAAGGCCCGGAATTTTGCCCATTGATTCCAACGATCGGCGCAGTTATATCGCTATTCTTTCCGATATCTATTGTCAGTATACCATTTCTGATGAGAAGACTACTTCCGCCAAGCGAGAGAGAACCAGCAGTCTTGATCATTTTATCCGATTCAGTAGATGCCACACCGTATGCATCACCACCGTTGCCTGCGTAACCATTAATGACAATATTACCATCCTTTGCAATGATCTGAGCATAACTTTCAAGGAGTACGCCAACACTGCCGACTGAAGCAACGTTGCTTCCGTTACCTCCATAGCCAGTAATGTTGATAGTGCCGTTACCCGCTGTCGTGACGGAACCAAATTTGATCCAGACTCCCCAGTTACAAGAATTGTTACTTGTATTTCCCTTGCCTCTGATAACAATGTCTCCACCCGTAGCAGAACTGCTCCCTGTCAATACATTAGAGTTAAATGTCGCACCACCATCACCGCTTGCATCTACCAGTCCTCCAAAAACTCCATCAGAAATGTTGACACCAGAAGGATGCCAGCCGTCAGTTGGATTGGCAACAGCATATCCAGATGCATTACTATCTCCACCACCTATGGTTACATTGCCACCATAGGTGGTGATTATTTTTGTTATCGTAACAGCGCCTGTCGCTCCACCCCCTGCACGTGCAGCCAACACCAGATTCAAGGGAGAACCCAAAGAAGCTGAGATATTTTGTGAGACTTTAATATCTCGATCCGCTGCCAATGTCAGTGTGGTTGCAGAACCGCTGGTTTTCGTTACAGCATCGTTGACCAGGATATCTCCGTTGCCACTGGTGGATGTATAAAGATTTGTGGCACTGTCGGTACCAGTAACAGTCTGGATGGTAACCGAATTTGAATTCAGCAGGTTGCCTAACGCTGCACCGGTGATGTTGCCACCAACTGCTGCAATAGTGAAGTTGTTGGGATCAAGCAGGAAGGTGCCGTTTTGTCCGGTGGAAGCCACAGTGGTAATATGAGCGCTGTCGGTGATTTTGACCTGGCTGCCGGAGGCCTCTATAAAACCGCCATTACCGCCGTCGGGTGCGCTGGCATCGAGGGTGCCACTGACGAGAGTCTGGCCATTATCCATATCGGAGAGCAGCAACATGCGTCCTGCCTTGTTCTTAAGAGTATGGGCCTCGATGACGCCGCTGTTGGTAGTAGTTGCCATCCTCAGGGCGTCGGCGGCTCTGGTGGTCATCACCACCACGCCGCCGTCGGCCTTGATGAGCCCTTTGTTTTCAACGAGGGCATCAACAGCGCCCTGATCAACGGTAAAGTTGATAAGTCCGTCACCGGTGAAATCAAGCGTCACCTTGTTGCCTGCAGCGAGGAGGGAGCTGCCGCTGTTGGCGGTAATGCTCCCGTCGTTGGTCACGATGGGTGCCATAAGGGCAACCACGCCGCCATCCAGTGCCTTGATGGCTCCCTGATTGAGGATGGCCCCGGCACTGCCGTTGCTGCTGAAACGGTAGTTGCCCGCAAGAAAGTCGCTGTCGGGCAGGTTGAGCGATGAAGCAACCAGACCGCCAACATTGACTGCGGCGTTTTTGCCAAAGATGATACCGGAAGAGTTGATCAGGAAAACCTGTCCGTTCGAGGCGAGTGAACCCATGATCTGACTCGGATTGCGGTCGGCTATGCGGTTCAGCACTGCAGCGTCAATTCCGGGCTGGTTAAAGCGGACTGAGGCATTTTCGCCGATGTTGAAAGAGACCCAGTTGGCAATCATTTTCTGACTTGTCTGGTCGATCGTCATCCTTGTCCCACTGGTGTTTATGGCCCCAGTGCCAGAGGTGATCTGCCCTCCCGTGGGTAGTGCCGTGGAGTCAATGCCGTAAGCCACTCCTGTGGAGGAGAAAAGTGCTGTCAGAACAGCAATGCTTAAAAGTTGAGAAGTGGGAACTTTACCATTTCCCTTGACCTTTTCGGAGACGACAATCCACTTCTCCTTTGTTTTCGACCATATAAGGTTGAATATCTTGTTCATAGAGCAACTGTTGAGTACGTTGTAAAAGAGTTTAGACCAAGCGTTTGGCCTTGTATGAAATCAACTCAAAAAAAGAAGGTGGATTGCAGCCAGAAACGACTCTTGTCGTTCAGTCCGTCTGAGTTATTTCCAGCAAAGCTTCGTCCTGCATTATCGCCAATAACATGGGCCAAGGTGGCGCGAATGGAGATGCGCTCTGAATACGAATAGTTGATACCTGCACCGGCGCCAAGCAACCAGTAGTCGTTGCTCCCCGTGGCGTTTGATATGTCACCAGCGTAACGATCGTTATTGATGGTGATGTGACCACCGTCATAAAATCCGATGAGCTGGAGGTTCCCCATTGTTGCTGCAAGGGGAAGAGCGTAGCGGATTTCGGCGCTCAGAAGCTGCCCTTTATCGCCGGAAGCTTCACTAATGGGATAGGCACGCACTCCGTTGGGTCCGCCAAGTGAGAACTTTTCGCTCGAATCGAGGTTTCCGACGGCCATCTGGGCATTACCGGACAGATTGAGGTTCAACCGCTTGGAGAGGCGCTGCAGACGGGCCACGCCTGCGTTGATGCGGGTGTAACTCCCCCTGGTACCATTGATTCTGGCATCTTCTGCCGTCAGGACACTGGCTTCTCGCAGCGATCCTGTCGTGATTCCAGCGTTGTAACTCAAAGAGCCTCCGCTAAAAAGCTTGTCGTAGCAATCACCGTTGATCATGACGGTAGCGTTGTTAATTTTTTTGTCGTGTATGTTGTTTTCGCCCTGATTGTCAACAAGCCCCCTGAAGCCATAGGACACACTTGCGGTAAAGTTGGCATTGCGGGTGCGGAGCAGCGGGTAACTGAGACCGGCATCAATGCTGTTGCTGTTGCCCTTATAGAGTAACGAGGCGAAGGTGCCACCGAGTTCATAGCGCATTCCAGTGTAAGTGATGTTTACTCTGAGGCCGTCATAAGCAAACGGAAAACTATAGCCAACGCGCCCTTGTGCCAACCCTGATGCTTCGGTCAAAAGAAGGGTCAACTTGTCACCGTACTGAAGAGGGTCGTTGACAAAGACCATCGCACTGCCTCGCCATGTACCAACGTAGCGGTTCCCCTGGTTGTCGCCATAGAGCATTCCGGAAATAAGTCTTCCTTCGGTGACCGCGACATCAACTCCACTGGTGCCCGATACCGTGCCCGGCACCAAAGAGGCTTTGGCCGATATACCTGGTAGATCGTTCATAAGCAACACTGCACGTTCCAGTTCCAGCTCTTTAATCGGTTCGCCCGCATGCAGAGGCGATAGAGCGATTCGGTGAAGAGAAAGCGGGCTGATTCGTAAGCTCTTGTTGCATTTGATGTTGACCTTTCCGTCACTTTTTACCTGGGAGATGGAAATGGTGATGATACCGGAGGTAATATCCTGCTGCGGAAGATAGCCCCTTGCCTGCAACCATCCTTTTGCCTTCAGCAATGCGGAAACTTTGTCGGTCAGGCCATTGAGGTCCCCCAAGGTGACGCTTTTGCCGATGAAACCGGAAACCACTTCATGAAGCTCTGCTTCGGTTGCCAGCCCTTCGTATCCGATGAAGGTAAATCCTTTCACCAGAACCTGAGCCGTTTCCTCCCCTTTTGAGAGCGGCTTTTTTGCGTTTTGAAGAGTGGGAAGCTGCCCTGACAACTGTTGTTGCGACTGCTGCTGATCGCGCAGGATGCTGCCCGCATCAGGAATTGGGGCAGCTGAAAGCTGCATGGAGGGCTGAGGGAATGAGAGAACGAGCAAGAGAGCCGTCAGGGAGATCGCTTTTTTTGTAACAGGAGGTTGCACGGGAGATACGGTTTATTTAATGTTTGAGAAATCGAAAAGCCTTTAGTAATTCCAGGGACAAGGCATGAATAAATTTTACATCATCGAGGCATATCAGCATCCTTTTATTCACAAGGCTCCCTCGATTTAACATCCTGAATGAGCCTATTGTTATAAAAATAAATCAGATGTAGATTCCTGTCACCGTCGCTTCAACAATAAATTTGTTTCAACAATCGATGATGACGTTAACGCATTGGAATCTTTTAGATCGCTGGTGTATATATATTACAACCGGTACAAAAAAAATATCCGTGGAAATACTCATTTTTGGATTTTCGCAATGCGCATCCGCTTCAAAAAAGCAGTATTTGATACCAAAGCGCGATAATTGCTTATGAATCAAAGAAGCCACACATGCAACACGGAAAATATTCTCTATGACCTGGATTAACGACTGAACCCTCAAGCAGTGGGGAATTTAAATTACCAGCAGTACGGGTAAATACAGCCCAAAATTGTTAACTTTATTTTTTTTTAACAGTTGACTCCATAATCATATAGTGAGTGCATCCTCTTGGATACAAAAACCATCATATTAGCACTGGCATTCGGTTCGTTCATTTTTGGCTTCCTGCTGATACTCTTTCAGTATGATCAGGAGAGATCTCGACGAGTTCCGTTCTGGATCACATCAAAATTCATGCAGGGAACAGGAACACTCATTTTCTATTATAGCGAATCCATCACATCGCCTCTCGGCATGATGCTGTCAGCAATATTACTGCTCTCAGGCTGCGCCTATGAAGGTTGGGCTGTTTTTCATATTACCGGACGCACGGTGAGTCGCAAAGTGCACTCTTTCACCACTACCGGAATTATTGCCATCTGCGCAGGCATGATGTACCTTACCCAAAACCATCGAATGGCGACCACGTTTCTGCTCCACACTCTGTTTTATCTGTTGCCAGGTCTGGTAATTCTCCGAAATCCCGGTAAACACTCTCCC
This sequence comes from Chlorobiaceae bacterium, assembly GCA_037139755.1. Lineage (GTDB taxonomy): Bacteria > Bacteroidota > Chlorobiia > Chlorobiales > Chlorobiaceae > Chlorobium. The sequence continues at coordinate 2,833 of JBAXFV010000031.1, read as the reverse complement.
TTGCGTACGATGCTTGCCTACAGTTACCTGTTGCTTGCAGGTATCTTTTTTGCCGGTGTATTACAATTCTTGCTCGTGCCTTATCAATCCTGGCCAGCCGCAGAATTGTTCATCAACCAAATTACACTACCATCGGTCTTCTTTATGATGCTGATCAGCGGTTTCAGTATGCTGCTTCTGGCAAAAGAGAAAATCGATTCAGAACTTGATGCAGCACTCCAGGCAAAAAAAAGGTTTCTCCAGATGGTTTCACACGAGTTCCGCACTCCATTAGGCTTGCTCTCTTCCAGCACCGATATTGTATATCACTATTGGGATCGATTGACCCCGGAAGAACGAACAACACAGACCAAAAGAATACACAGCGGAGTTGAACAAATTAATTCTTTGATTAGCTCTATCCTCTCCTTCAATCAGCCGAAAAACAATGACGGTGAAGCTTCAATCGGCTTTGTTGCCGTTGGCGCACTCTGCCAGATAATAGCTGAAGAAGTAGAGACTGTATGGAACAACGAACAAGTTTTCTGCCTCTCGATTGCAGAAAATTGCGCAGACAGATTAGTTGATGAAAACCTCTTCAGACGGGTTGTCCAGAATCTGCTCACCAACGCATTCAGTTATACCGAACCCGGAGGTGATGTCACTCTTCGCCTCGCCCACAGTCGCGATATGCTGCTGCTTGATGTGTCTGACTCAGGCATAGGCATTGATATGGGTGATCAAAAAAATATATTTGATAAATTTTTTCGCGGCCAGAACATCGGGTCACGGCGAGGGCTGGGACTGGGACTTTCGATTGTTCAGGAAGCGCTGACCCTTCTGAAAGGCTCCATACGCGTTGAAAGCAGTATTGGACACGGCACAACCATGCATGTAACAATCCCTTTGATACCTGAGCCGAAATGACAACGTCCACTCAAACCTTTACCCTGCTTGCTATTGAAGACGACCCGGCCTATCTGGATAACATTGAAGTCATCCTCCGCATGGAAGGATTTCGCGTCCTTAAAGCGCTGGGTGCAACATCGGCATTGGCTCTGCTGCAGCATGAAATCCCTGATTTGATCCTCTGCGACATTATGATGCCGGAAATGGATGGATACACCTTTTTTGACATGCTGAAACAGGATAACGCGCTGGCGGCTATTCCGTTCATATTTATCACGGCTCTGGATCATCGCAACGACATCAGAAAAGGGATGGCCGCCGGAGTTGATGACTATCTGACCAAGCCGTTTTCAACAGAAGAGTTAGTCGCGGCGGTATATGGGCGACTGGAGAGGGTTAACGCACTGAAACAAAAGGCAAGCCAGACATCATTGAAAAAAGATGTTGACTGGCTGCGCAACCAGATAACAAAACGGGAGCTTGAAGTCCTTCTGCTGGTTGGTGGTGGCGCAACCTCAAAACAGATAGCAAAACAACTCTGTATCAGTATCCGAACCGTTGAAAACCATCGCACACATTTAATGGGAAAACTTGATGCCCCCAACGCTGCCACCCTTGCCCATTGGGCGCTGGTTGCCAGGCAATTGTGAGTACCTCAAGTAAGTCGTTAGCGAAACCTGAAAAAACTATTGTCGAGTCATGTATTAAAGTGGCCATTGAAAAATGATTACCATGATTGGTATTATTCGACTATCTTTATTCTTTAAAATATGTTATAAGGCATACAAGAAATAAAGCTATACGACTTTATACACATGAATCAACACTACTCCCTTGTTTTCAAAACTTCAACCAGATCAAGCGTTACCAGCCGCCGCCTGACCAAAATGCCAGAGAGCGCTGAAACAATAATGATAACCGTAAATGCAAACAGAAAGTTATAGGCGCTGAAGACGAGCGGCAGCCGGTAGAGTTCAGAGCTGAGCCCTTCGGCCAGCAACCACGAAAGCCCTACCCCGATCAGAAAGCCAACCGGAATGGCCAGAATGGTGAGCAGCGCCTGCTCGCCCAGCAGAATGACCGAGACTTCAGCTTCCGTCATACCAAGAACCCTGAGGCTTGAGAGTTCACGCGCCCGTTCCGAGAGGGAGATACGCGCCCCGTTGTAGACCACAGCGAAGGCCAGCACACAGGCAAAGGTGGTGAGAATGAGCGTCGACGTGGTCATGCTTTGGGCAATCAGCTCATCGAAACTCTCCTTCATCGCCTTCAGCATCATGATACCGGCAACACCCGGCATCTTTTTGAAGGTGGTATAGAGAGGAGCAGCCTTTGCCTGATCAATGCGCAGATATGCCGCATTCAACGCCCCGCCATCCCCCGCAAGCCGGTTGAGCGCAGCAAGATTCATGTAGGCGGAAAGACCCAGAATCTCATCAATGGTGCCACTGACCACCACCTCCCGATGAAGCTGTTTTCCCTGGAGAAAATCTACCTGCATCCTGTCGCCCACCCTGACATCCAGAATATCAGCCAGCGTTTTGGTGAGCACAATGCCATCCGGCGGAAGAGTCAACCGCCGGTTGTTCTTGTCAACCAGTCGCTGCAAGCCCTCTGAGGACTGCAGCCCCCTGATTGATTGACGACGGGCCCGGTGGCCAAAGCCCATCTTTACCGACTCTTCCCGATAATATTCATGCTCCAGCACCCCGTCAAGTGAAGCAATTGCATAAGCTACCGACGGGGGCATGGGGGTGTTGAACAGCACCGTCACATCCTCACGATGCTTCTCATTAAACTCCACCTGTACCATTCGCTCGGTCGAATCGTAGGTAAATCGCCCGGCAACCAGAATAGCCACCGCCAGAGAAATCATCAACACCGACAGGGCAGCCTTCCACCGACGACGCTCCAGGTTGCGCACAATAATCCTCAACGAGACCGG
>JBAXFV010000030.1:0-13993 GCA_037139755.1 Chlorobiaceae bacterium | reverse complement strand
CGAAGGTGATTCGCTGCACGTCATCGTCAGCGCAGATAGCCACAAAACTCTCCCGCAGTCGGTCATTGCGGTAATAGGCGGCCTGCAACACCTCAAGGCCGAAAAAGATTGGGGCGTAGAGATTTCGGAACTCTTTTTCATAGTTTTTCAGAGGTTTGCCGTGCTTCAGGTGTTCAATCATCGCAAGTGCGCCAAGTTTGCCTGAGCGCATGGCGAAGAAAATTCCCTCTCCGTTAGCCGGAGTTACCAGACCGGCGGCGTCTCCAACAAGAATAGCCTTCTCTTGGGTGAACGATTTGCGGGGCTTCATGGGTATTTTCGCAGCCTCGTCGAGATAAGGTTTGTCCGTAATCCCTATTTTTTCAACAAAGCGCTTTTGCAGCGCCTTGATATTATGGCGGTGATCTTCTGTCCCTGTGCCGATGGCCAGGTGGTCGGCCTTGGGGAAAATCCAGCCGTAAAAGTCGGGAGATACTTCGCCGTCAAACCAGATTTCAACGATATCGCTGAATTTCTGGATGGAGGGCGTGTACTTGAAGCGCTGCTGCATGGCAATCACCTTCAGCTCGTTGGGCGGAAAGTGCAGCTCATCGGCGGTTTTTGAGTTGGCTCCGTCAGCCCCGATAATTCTGCTGGCGCGGAGTGGCGGCACTTTGTCGTTGAGCGTGTTGATGACAAATCCCTCGCCGGAGTGAGAGATGGATTTCACCAGCCCTTCAACCACAACCGCCCCTGCGTTTTCAGCTTCAACTCGCAGGTAGCGGTCAAATTTTTCTCGACGAACCATACCGACGTAGCCGTTGGGCATGTTCATGTCGATGACCCGCCCTTTCGGCGATCGGGCCTTCATCCGGGAGAGCTTCTTCTCAATCAGTTCGGCTGGAATTTTGAACTCCTCAATAAGGCCAAGGGGAATGGCCCCGCCGCAAGGTTTGACATTGTCAAAATTGCGTTCAATGAGTACGGTGGAGAGTCCGGCTTTTGCCAGTATGGCAGCGGCAACAGCTCCCGAGGGACCTCCCCCTATAACAGCAACATCGTAACGCATGGTTTACAGTCCGATAAGTTTAGTGGCGATAAATTCTCGAACTCTTGATATCTCAATTCGTTCCTGTGTTGCGGTGTCGCGATAGCGCACTGTCACGGTGTTCTCCTCCAGCGACTGATGGTCAACAGTGATACAGAATGGCGTGCCGATCTCATCCTGCCGGCGGTAGCGTTTGCCGATAGAGCCTGCGTCGTCGTACTGCACAAGAAAGTCTGTTGCCAGCTCTTCACACAAGGCTGAGGCTCGTTCGCCCATGCCGCCTTTTTTCATCAGCGGCAGCACCGCAGCTTTTACCGGAGCAACCTTTGGTGAAAGCTTCAGTACCACCCGCTCGTCGCCGTCAACGGTGTCTTCGGTGTAGGCATCCGCAAGCAGCGCAAGGAAGAGGCGGTCGCAGCCAGCAGAGGTTTCCACGACGTAAGGGATATAGCGCTCATTGGTGAGCTGGTCGATATACTCCATATTTTTGCCGGAGTACTCCTGATGTTGTTTCAGATCAAAATCGGTTCGTGAGTGAATGCCCTCAATCTCCTCGATGCCGAAGGGGAACTCGAATTTGATGTCGTAGGCAAGATCAGCGTAGTGGGCCAGCTTGTCGTGCTTGTACCAGTGCAGCTTCTCCCTGTTGATGCCAAGAGCGCTGGTGTACCAGGCAAACCGCTCTTCCCTCCAGGCCTCGAAAGCCTCAGCCTGTGTGCCGGGCTTGACGAAGTACTGCATCTCCATCTGCTCAAACTCAACCATGCGGAAAATGAAGTTCCCTTTGACAATCTCATTGCGAAAGGCTTTGCCAATCTGCGCAATACCGAACGGCACCTTCATGCGCGACGACTCACGAACGTTGTGGAAGTTCACAAAAATGCCCTGAGCTGTTTCAGGCCGGAGGTAAACGATGCTTGATTTGTCGGCAAGCGCCCCCATGTTGCACTGGAACATCAGGTTGAACTGGCGAACCTCCGTCCAGTCTCCCGAGCCGGTATCAGCGGCCTTGATCCCCTCCGCAATGATGAGGTTATAGAGCGCCCGGTTCAGATCCTCTGAGCCTGAGGCGGCTTCGTAGGTTGCCTGCACCCGCAGAAGTTCCTCTTCCTTGCCATCACGGCGCAGTTTTTCAATATGGTTCTCAATCAGGTGGTCAGCACGGTAGCGCCTTTTGGTCGTTTTGTCGTCAATCATAGGGTCATTGAAGCTTGCCACATGCCCTGACGCCTCCCAAACGCGGGGATTCATCATGATGGATGCGTCAAGTCCCACAATATTCTGGTGGCGACGGGTCATGGAGTTCCACCAGAGCTCCTTGATATTCCGTTTCATCTCGCTGCCCAGCGGCCCATAGTCGAAGCAGGACGAGAGCCCCTCATAAATCTCTGAAGAAGGAAAAATAAAGCCCCGCCGTTTGGCCAGCGAAACCAGCTTGTGCATCACTTTATCAGGCGGCAGATTGACACTCTGCACCCGTTTTTGATCGGAATTGCTCATCATTCGTTCAGGCATGTTGTTGAAAAATCGTCGGGTACTCCCGCTCAACAGGATAAAACATTGAATATAACAAAGCAAGCAGGATAATCAGCAGTGATATGGCTGGTGCTAGGCTTTCCTTTTCGTATCGATTATATAGTGTTTACGACAACTTTTGATCCTGACATGTGAGAAGAGTATTCAGATGCGAGTTCTCCATTAAGTTTTCTAACCTGTTATTATCCAATAACCTGTTGTACTCTGTATCTATTTGGACTATCTTTTTCGTGCATCGTTTTGATGAATCGTGCTGAGTATTGGCCGTGGCAGAAGTTGAAGGAGATTTCAGGAATAAAATTATCATGTTGCATGAACCTCGCATCATTTCCATTGTTTCTGGTGATTTTCAGCGGCATATGCTGGACAGTTGTCTATCTCGACAGCATCCGACTGGGGTTTAAGGAAGCCACTTATGCTATGCCATTCTGGGCGCTTGCGTTAAATTTCGCCTGGGAGTTGTTACAGACTGTGCTTGAATATCAAAAGGCCGGTTTTGTTCTTCAGGTTGGAATCACTTCGGCTTGGCTCTTGCTTGACTGCGTCATTCTTTACACCTATTTCCGGTTCGGGAAAAAATATTTCCCCCGTAATCTACCGGAACATTGGTTTATTGTCTGGTCTCTTCTTGGACTGTTTACCTCACTTATCTTGCAGTACTTTTTCATTATTGAGTTCGGTCTCTATGTTGGGCGTGCTTATGCTGCTTTTTTACAAAATCTTCTCATGTCTGTTCTTTTTATCGGAATGCTTGTCAATCGAGGGAGCAGTGAAGGCCAGAGTCTGACGATTGCTATCAATAAATGGCTGGGGACTCTTGCACCAACAATTTTGTTCGGCTTTGTGGGGGCGGAGGGAATGAACGGCCCAAGCACTCTGCTCCTGGTCGCAGGCATCTTTTGTTCTCTGTTTGACCTGATATATATCGGAATGTTACTGCGGGGTCGCCAAAATCTCAGGTGGTCTGGATTTCGGTCTTAAGGGCGATCTCTTCAAGGATTGAGCTAACCTGCAGGCACGAGGACATTGATCCCGTATAGACGATACTGCGGCCACGGGTATGAACTTCCCAGGTGTGTTTTTCTGCTTTCTGGCGACTGCAGCGAATGGCTTTTATAATCTGGCTGATCACCTGGTCGAAGGTATGTTCTTCATCGTTGAACAGGACGACGCGGTATGAGTCGAGCAGTTCTGTCCCGGAGAGTTGTTCATTTTCTTTTGTTTCAGGCGCAGGAAAGGATGCTGTCCACTGTTGTACAAGAGAGGAGTTCATGATTATCGCGCGCTATACGTTAAAAGATTTAAAATAGGCACTGTAAGCCGGAGAAGCAACAGAGGAAACTCTTCATGCGATAACCGGTTCAACTGCTCCGAGAAAAAAGGAGCCGGTCGGAGAGAGCTGCATTCTAAACCGGGCGCCGATGGGAATGGTCATCATGTTCCTGATATGGCCGAAAGAGAGTCCTCTCATGACAGGGCCTTCGTTATGGGCGTGCTTGCTGTAATAGGTAAAAATATGCTGCAATCGCAGGGTTTCCTCTTTTGTCACCTCTGAGACATTGCTGAACTGGCCTAAAAGCACTCCATTGCATGGTGCAAGCAGACCGGCATTGTCGAGATGCGAGAGCATTCGGTCAATACGGTAAGCCGGTTCGTTGATCTCTTCAAGAAAGAGGAGTGAGTCATTGAGCGCAGGCAGGTAGGGCGTTCCGATCATTGAAGAGAGGACGGAGAGGTTGCCGCCGATAAGCTGGCCTTCTGCTGACCCAGCTCTGATGCAGGTTATGGCATGGTCAGGATGGTTCAAGAGCGAAAGCGCATAAGAGGGAGAGGTCAGCATTCCCCAGAAATGTTCTTCAGTGTAGGGGGTTGGTTCGTACAGTTCGGTGGCAAGCATGGGGCCGGAAAAGCTGATCAGGCCGGTCTTTGCTAACAGGGCAAGCGACAGTGCGGTTATATCTGAATAGCCGACAACTATTTTCGGATTTGCCGCTATGATGCCGTAGTCAATTTTTTTCAGCAGTCGCGTCGCTCCTGCGCCTCCTCTCAGGCAGATGATTGCCTTTATGGCAGGATCGCTGAACATTTCATGAAGATCGTGCAGTTTTTGTTCGTCGGCAATTGCCGGATCGGTATCGATACAGTTGAGGTTGCGGGAGGGTTTGACCCGATAGCCATTTTTTTCGAGATAGATGACAGCCTGATTGATTTTATCAGGATAAGCGCTATGTGAAGAGGGGGAGATAAGACCAATGGTATCTCCGTAGCGCAGGGCTTTTGGGGTCAGGGTTATCATATAATAAAAAACCATCAGCGTCCTTGGCGGGCGCTGATGGTTTTAAATTCATTGCAATGAAGTCAGGAAATGGTTTCAGTCAACAGGATAGCCTTGTTGCTGCTGACCTCTAAAAAACCGTCCGTGATAGAAAACAATTGTTCACTGCGATCGGCTAATGCCAGCTTGACCTTGCCGGTTTTCAGTGAGGAGAGTAACGGAGCATGGTTTTTCAGTATTTGCAACTGACCGAGTTCACCAGGCACTGTTACACTGACAACCTCCCCGGAAAAGTGAAGTTTCTGGGGAGTGACGATTTCTATCTGGAACCCTTTTTCGGAATTCGCCATGGTTAATGCGTCTGTTTAGAGAGTTTTTGCTTTCTCAACGGCTTCCTCGATGGTTCCAACCAAGTAGAAAGCGCTTTCCGGCAGATTGTCATGACGTCCGGCGATAATTTCCTTGAAGCCCTTGATGGTTTCATCCAGCTTGACATACTTTCCGGCAAGTCCGGTGAAGGCCTCTGCAACAAAGAATGGCTGTGAAAGGAAGCGCTGAACTTTTCTGGCTCTGGAAACAACAAGCTTGTCTTCATCGCTCAGTTCGTCCATACCGAGAATGGCGATGATGTCCTGAAGATCCTTATAACGCTGCAGGAGCTGTTTGACCGCCTGGGCAGTATCGTAATGATCGTTGCCGACAATATTCGGATCAAGAATACGCGATGTTGAGTCAAGAGGATCAACTGCCGGGTAAATACCAAGTTCGGCAATGGAACGTGAAAGCACCGTTGTTGCATCAAGGTGAGCAAACGCGGTAGCAGGAGCCGGGTCGGTAAGATCATCAGCAGGTACGTAAATGGCCTGCACTGAGGTGACCGAACCTTTCTTGGTTGAAACAATTCTGTCCTGAAGTTCACCCATCTCTGTTGCAAGGGTTGGCTGGTATCCTACAGCGCTCGGCATACGACCGAGAAGAGCTGATACTTCAGAGCCAGCCTGGGTAAAGCGGAAAATATTGTCAATAAAGAGCAGAACATCGCGGCCTTCCTCATCACGGAAATATTCGGCAATACTGAGGCCGGTAAGAGCAACTCGCTGGCGTGCTCCTGGAGGCTCGTTCATCTGACCGAAGACAAGCGCGGTTTTGTCAATAACGCCTGATTCCATCATTTCATGCCAAAGATCGTTTCCTTCACGGGTGCGTTCGCCAACGCCGGCAAACACGCTGAAGCCTGACTGCTGCTTGGCGATGTTGTTGATCAGCTCCATGATCAGAACGGTCTTGCCTACACCTGCGCCACCGAAGAGACCGGTTTTGCCGCCGCGTGAATATGGCTCAAGAAGATCGATGACCTTGATGCCGGTTTCGAACATCTCTGCTTTTGTGGAGATTTCGTCAAATTTCGGGGCCAGGCGATGAATGGAATACGATTTTTTCGTATCTACCGGGCCGCGCCCGTCAATAGGGTCTCCGACAACGTTCAGCATTCTTCCGAGAACTTCCGGGCCGACCGGAACCTGTATTGGCTGGCCGGTATTGGTAACGTTGAGGCCTCTTACCAGTCCGTCGGTGCTTTCCATTGCAACGGTACGTACGCGCTCTTCTCCAAGATGCTGCTGTGTTTCAAGAACGAGCTTGGTGCCGTCTGGTCTTGTAATAGTCAGTGCATCCAGAATTGACGGCAGCCGTCCTTCAGGGAAATCAACATCAACTACAGGGCCGATGATTTGTGAAATCTTACCTTCTTGCATAGTGACAGTGTGGATAGGATTTTATGGTGTAATCAAACGTTCGAGCTTCCAGGCTTTTGTGCCTTTTTTAACGGAAATGATGCGTTACCTTCTTTTTTTTTCGCCATTCTGACCGTTCCGGACATGAGCCACCTGAGGGAGTCGAACCCACGACCTACTATTTACGAAACAGTTGCTCTACCAACTGAGCTAAGGTGGCTTAAGCATAAAAAAGCAAACCGAAATATAATTTTTTGATAGAGAATCACAAAGATAAATCCCGGCTCATTTATTAGTCTTCCAAAAAAAAGAAGAATTGTATATTGAGGGAAACTCGTAATTATAATTTCTTTTGATTTGTATTTAAACGGGGCGGCATGAAAAAGCTTATCAGTCAGTCTATAAAGGTATGTGTGGTCAGTGCACTGTTTCTGGCTGGGGTTGCGGGGATAGTTTCAGCGGTTCAGCAGCCGGTTGCCTATCCTTTGGCTCCCGGGTTTTCAGCAGTATCTCTCAACGGGACGGCCGTAGGGACAACTCAACTCTCCGGAAAAGTCTATATCGTGAATTTCTTTGCGTCGTGGTGTCCGCCATGCAGAGCGGAGATTCCCGATATGGTTGCCCTCCAGAATCAGTATGGTCGAAAGGGATTTACTTTTATTGGTATAGCGGTCAACGAAACCGAGCCGAAGATTCGTGCTTTTATCAGTAAGAACAAGATAACTTATCCGGTTGTTATGGCTGATGAACAGCTTGTCTCAGCCTTTAACCGATATGTTGAAGGGGGTATTCATGCTATTCCTACCTCTTTTGTCGTCAACTCTTCAGGCCGGATTACCCAGGTCATTACCGGGTCTCGAAGCAAAGCTGTATTTGACCAGATTATTGCAGATGCTCTCAGAAAAACGGAAAAAACTCCTAAATAAATAAAGTCTTCAAACCATGCCTGATGGTTGTCTGCTCCGGTGGCAGTTTAGTCCGGATCTCAGTTTTTCTTCTACACGTCCGCAGTCAGTGGTGATTGGGGGCGTTTTTTTTTTAACCCCAAGCCTAATAACAGAACGATCATGACTTCAATGCAGATCAATCCTCCGGATTATGTGAAAAACAAAAAGCTGATCCAGTGGGTACAGGAGACCGCAGAACTTTGTCGTCCGAGTTCGGTGCACTGGTGCGATGGCTCCCAGGAAGAGTATGACTTTCTTTGTCAGCAGATGGTAGAGAGCGGCACGTTTATCAAGCTGTCTGAAGAGAAACGTCCAAACAGCTATCTCTGTCGTTCGGATCCAAGTGACGTTGCGCGTGTTGAAGACAGGACGTACATTTGCAGCATTCGTCGTCAGGATGCTGGCCCAACGAACAACTGGGTCGCTCCCAAGGAGATGAAAGAGACTCTTAAAGAGTTGTTCAGGGATTGTATGACTGGTCGTACGATGTATGTTATCCCCTTCAGCATGGGGCCTCTTGGATCGCCTATTGCCCATATCGGGGTTGAAATTTCTGATTCTCCTTATGTGGTCACCAACATGCGGATCATGACAAGGATGGGAAGCAAGGTTATGGAGCTGCTCGGTGAAACCAGTGACTTTGTCCCCTGCCTTCACTCTGTAGGCGCACCTCTTCAGCCCGGTGAACTGGATGTTCCCTGGCCCTGCAACGACACGAAGTACATTGTTCATTTTCCTGAAGAGCGTTCAATTATCTCCTTTGGAAGCGGTTATGGCGGCAATGCCCTTCTCGGCAAGAAATGCTTTGCCTTGCGTATTGCCTCCTCAATGGCAAGGGATGAAGGGTGGCTCGCTGAGCACATGCTGATTCTCGGCGTTGAATCTCCCGAAGGCGAAAAAACCTATATAGGTGCCGCATTCCCTAGTGCCTGTGGCAAGACTAATTTTGCCATGCTTATTCCTCCTCAATCTTTTGAGGGGTGGAAGGTGACTACCATTGGCGATGATATTGCATGGATTAAATCCGGTGAAGACGGGCGTCTTCATGCAATCAATCCTGAATATGGCTTTTTTGGTGTTGCTCCGGGCACCTCGGACAAATCAAATCCCAACGCGATGGCAACCCTTGGTAAAAACTGTATTTTTACCAACGTTGCGATGACTCCAGATGGCGATGTCTGGTGGGAAGGCATGACGGATGTTGCGCCTGATCATCTGATCGACTGGCAGGGTCATGCATGGACTCCTGATTGCGGAAGACTCTCTTCGCACCCCAATGCCCGGTTTACCTCACCGGCTAATCAGTGCCCTTCGCTTGATGCTGCATGGGAAGATCCGAAAGGAGTGCCGATCAGCGCCTTTATTTTTGGCGGTCGTCGCGGAGATACTGTGCCTCTTGTCTACCAGTCCGCAAACTGGAATTCCGGAGTTTATCTTGCGGCCACAATGGGCTCTGAAAAGACAGCCGCCGCTGCAGGAAAGGTTGGGGATGTTCGTCGCGATCCTTTTGCCATGATTCCTTTCTGTGGTTATCACATGGGAGATTATTTCACACACTGGCTCAATGTCGGTCGTACACTGCCTGAGCTGCCCAGAATTTTTGGTGTCAACTGGTTCCGCAAGGATGAGAATGGCAAGTTCCTCTGGCCAGGTTTCGGTGAAAACATGAGGGTGCTGAAGTGGATTGTCGATCGTGTTCATGGAAAAGCAGGTGCTGTTGAGAGTCCGCTTGGCTGGATGCCGAAGTATGAGATGCTTGACTGGAAAGGTTTGGAGGGAATGACAGCAGAGAAGTTTACCAAACTGATGATGGTCGATCGTGAAGCATGGAAGAACGAGCTTCTTTCACATGAGGAGCTTTTTGAGATGATTTATGACAGGTTGCCTAAAGAGTTTCCCCACATCCGTGAATTGATGCTGTCGACGCTCTGGAAGTCTCCGGCGCACTGGTCGTTGGCTCCGGAAAACTACTCTTCAGAACATTGAGTGGTTACGTGACATAAAAAGCAGAAAAGGGCGCTGATAACGGCGCCCTTTTCTTTTGCTTACAGGAACTCCTGATCAGTCTTCATCAAGGGTAAAGCCTATTTTAACGGTAACCTGCCAGTAGGCAATTTTCTGGTTCTCTACATGACAGCGGGTTTCCTGAATTTCAACCCAGCGAATGTTTCTGACCGATTCGGCAGCTTTGGCAACAGCATTGTTAACGGCTTCTTCAATGCTTGTCTGCGAAGTGCCAACAAGTTCAATTTTCTTATAGATATGATCGCTCATGGTGCGGAAAGGGTTTAAGTGCTTGGAAAAAGACTGTAATGATTCTGGAGGCTTGTTTATCCTTCAAGCATTCATATTAGCAAATCAGGTTAAATCTGCAAAATAACCAACCATTGAAAACGAGTATAAAGAGTGGATAATCAGGAAAAGATTGATGGGCTGAAAGGGATCGCTGTGGCCCGAAACAGCCGTAAAACTGATGACTGTTTCGGGCAAGAAGGGAGCAGGTTACACACCGAGTGCTTTGAGGAGAAGCGGAATGGCGCAAAGACCAATGGCAACGTTCGTTGCACCGCAGATTTTTGTGATGAAAGCATTCTGCTTGTACCAGGCAAAAGGCAGCAGGATGGTCAGCAAGTTAATGAGCAGAAGCACCGTAGCTAAAGGCCAAATTTTTCCGAGAAGAATGGCTTTGTAGCTGAAAATTGCCGTGATGAAAAAGATGCCGAGAAAAAGGTGAGCATAAATCTTTTTGTCACCGGGGTTGTAGAAATGCTTGGCAACAACAACCCAGAACATTCCGTAAGTAGCAAAGATGGTTCCCAGATAAATTCTGATTTCTGGTGGCAACCCCATATCAAAAAGATACATGCAGGCGGCCGTGAAAAGTTGGGTTAACCCACCGAAATAGAAGGCGACATGAGCAAGATTTCGGCCCAGCTTTGCATGATCAGTTTCATCGTCAAGCCCGAATCCCAACTGCTCAAGGCCGAATACCCAGACGGTCACAATCAGCCCGAACAACCCGATAGCTTCCGGATTTACAACATTCATCGAAAGATTCTCCGTTTTTTATTGTTTATGATAAAAGGTTAAATGCTCCGTCGAAAAAATGGCAATTTCAACGGAATCATAAATGTACATCTAATTTTTTTTAAAGAATAATAGTATTCCGCTTTGCGGTTTTTACACCGTCCTTTTACGTTTTTCAGAAGATTGTTAATGCTTTTGTCACCTGTGCTTGTCTGAAAACCCGTTGAATGCGCATTAATCTTCACAGAGAAATTGCCAGCAGGAATTCCCGCTTTCTTTTGATACCTTTGAGCTGTAACAATGTGTTCAATGAAGATGTATAGAGGTGATGACCTTCCCTGCCGAAGATTCCGTAATGACTGAACCTGATAACGCTGACGGTGAACGTCGTCGCGGCTTTACACGGCAACTTCTGTCAGCCTTTCCCGCGTTTGAGAGCAAAAATTTTCGCCGTTATTTTCCGGGACAGGTGATTTCCATGATTGGAACCTGGATCCAGATGGTGGCTCAGGGGTGGCTGGTGCTTGAAATAACCGGTTCTGCCTTTGACGTCGGGCTGGCCGCTGCAGCCTCCACACTGCCGACACTTTTTCTCTCGCTGTTTGGAGGTGTTGTTGTTGACCGTTATCCGAGGAGGACTATTCTGCTCTGGACGCAGTCATCGGCGATGCTGCTTGCTTTTGTGCTCGGCACGTTCGCCATGACCGGTACGGTAACTCTCGGGATTATTCTGGTGCTCTCCTTTCTTCTCGGCTGCGTGAATGCTCTCAATGTTCCCGCACTCCAGGCCTTTCTCAGCGAAATAGTGGAGCGGGAGCATCTTTCGTCTGCGATTGCGATGAATTCGGCGATTTATAACGGGTCACGGGTTATCGGGCCCGCCATCGCCGGTCTGCTGATTTCGGCAACCGGCACAGGTACTGCTTTTATGGTCAACGGGGTCAGTTTTATCGCCGTCATTATCTCACTGCTCTCCATGAAGGAGACACAAAAAGCTCCGGCGGCGAAAATCAGCCAGCATCCTCTGCTGGCGATCAGAGATGGGCTGAATTACTCATGGGAACATCCGGTCATCCGGACGAGTATCTTGTATATCGCGGTGATCTCTATTTTTGCATGGTCTTATGTTACCATGCTTCCCTATATTGCCAAGCATACCTTCCACATGGATGCTTCGGGAATGGGCTATCTTTACGGCGTGTCCGGTCTCGGCTCGGTTGTCGGCACCGTGCTTGTCTCCATCTACTCCAGAAAAATCGACCGACTTGTTTTCATTGCAGGCGGCACAATCCTCTTTTCTCTCGCCCTTATCGGGTTTACGATGACCACTTTTTTGCCTTCAGCGCTTGTTTTTCTCTTTTTGGGTGGTTTCGGGTTAGTATCGGCAGTTTCAACGCTCAGCGCCACCATCCAGAGTACGGTTGACGACCGTTTCAGGGGACGGGTCATGAGCCTCTATATGATGGTGTTCATGGGGTTCATGCCCATCGGTAACCTTGAAATCGGCTATCTTTCGGAACATTTCGGGACGGGGCTTGCCATTCGCCTGGGATGTCTGGTAACGATTCTGGCTGCGATAGTTCTCGTCTTCTCCAGTCGCGGGGTGCGTATGGCTTACAGCAGTTACAAATCATCATAACCTGCAAGGAAATTGCAGGCGCTGCGCCAGATCCAGAGAGCGGTCGAGCAGGGCGCGCGCATCGTCATGCAGAGCTTTGTTGTGCTTGACCATTTCAACGTTGTGCTCCATGTCCTCCGCCGTCCAGCCGCGACTGTGAGCAATGAACGGAAACTGGGGAAAGTGCATGCCCAGTTCGCCAAAAAACAGCATCATCTGCCCTGCGACGGCCTGAATGTTGTCCTGTCCTCCAGTCACTATGAACCCCGCAACTTTGTTCTTCAGCATGACGCGGTTCTTCAGCGTGATTTGGTTCTGCACCGTATTCAGGCGCTCCGCCATTTTGAAGTACAGCGAACTTGCCGCACCCCAGCGGATGGGCGTCGCAATCAGAACAACGTCCGCCCAGAATACCAGGTTCTCATACACCGCGTTCATGCCGTCATCCGGTTCCATCTGTGAGATGCTGCATGGCCAGGTACAAGCCTGAGCGCTCTTGGAGTAGTAACCTTCGCAGGCACGAAAGGACAGCTCCCGCAGCTTGATCACGCGTGTCTCCAGGGAGTGGTTTATTCGCGCGTGTTCAAGAGCACTTTCAAGCAGCGCCTCGGAAGTCGAATAGCGTGGGTTGTTGTTGTCCATGACCGTGGTCGAGATACCCAGCACGCGAAGCGCCCCGGGCTCGCGTCGCGTATCGCGATCGAGCGGATGCGGCGCATGCGCCAACTTCTGGCGATCGGTAGTCGGCATCTCGCGTATCAGAAGCCTGCCGCCCTCCACCTTGAATTCGAAACGGGGCACACGGTCCGCCTCGAAGCCCGGTTCACCTTCGCCTGAGATGCGATGGAACTTCCAGTTGTGCCAAGGGCAGACGATGTAGTCGCCGTCGAGGGTGCCCTTTCCAAGCGGTCCGTTCACGTGATTGCAAGCCCCGTGGATCGCCCCAAAGCTCCCGCCAACGAATGACAGCGCAATCCTCTTACGACCGACCAGTATCTGCTGGAGTGGCTTCTTCGACAGCTCGGCCACGTCGCCCACGTCGTGCCACCTCTCTTCGTTCATCGGTACTTCCTTAATCGTTCGGGCATCCGCCTGAACTGCAAGTTTTTGAAATTGTTCCATCGCCAGCCTTTTCACTCACCTTTCCTTACTGAAAGTATAGCGAAATAATGTCGGCCCTTCAAAAAAACACAGCAGTAAATATCCGGTAACTACTCCGCAACGCGCCTGCTTCAAGCAGTTGCCTGTTACTTCAGGGGCGCTTTTGGCAAGTGATACGATAATGTTAATGCGCGGCTGAAAGATCGGCCTTCTCCTCTTTTTTTATTTTGATAAAGAACAAGAGCGGAAGGGCAATGGCGAACAGCAGCGCGACGAGCATGAAGGCATCCATGTAGGCCAGATGATGGCTTTGGATGGTCAGTGTACCCTCAAGAGAGTTCAGTGCAGCCAACTCAGCTCCGGCTGGCGAAAGGCCTGTTTTCATAATAGAGGCCTGTTTTACAGCATCCAGCCTTGCAACGGCTGCCGGGTCGTAAGGCGAGAGATGGCTGAGCAGCTCCACCCGGTGTTCTCCTACCCGCTTGACGATAAAGGTGTTGATGAGCGCTATGCCGAAAGATCCTCCAAGTTGGCGCACCATGTTGTTGAGGCCGGTTGCCTGTCCGATGTCTTTGCCGTGCAGTCCTGATACAGCAAGCATGGTGACTGGAATAAAGATAAACCCGAGAGCTAACCCACGCACCAGCAGTATCCAGAAAAAGTTTGATGCGCCTGACTGCATGGTTTGCTGGCCAAGTGCCCAGCAGAAAATGATGAATGCAACCATAC
>JBAXFV010000029.1:0-14184 GCA_037139755.1 Chlorobiaceae bacterium | reverse complement strand
CTGGATACCTCTTCGGTTTGGGAAACGTTTGTGACATTTTGTGCCATAAAAGTTTGCTTTGATTGTTAATAAAAAATGATGTGAACTTTTTGCATGCCAGTTCCTGGCTCTCTGCGTTTAGTTAATCGATAAATTCGTGCTCGTTCTCCTTGACGACAAGAACCGGGCATGGAGCGCGACGAATAACATGCTCTGCAACGCTGCCGAGGATCATCCGTTTCAGACCGCGCCGTCCGTGTGAACCCATGATAATGATATCAGCCTCCTGGCGTTTGGCATAATCAAGAATACACTCTTCGGCAAATCCTTCATAGATGACATAATCGGCAACAATACCAGCCATCTTCTCCTCTTCAATCAAGGCAAGAAGTTTTTGGTCGGATTCCGCACGTTCTTTTTCAAGGCCGTGTGAATAAGTGATGGTGGGGTCATTCTCAATAACGCCAACCAGAAAGACTTTTCCGCCGGAAAGTCTTGCAAACTCGTTAGCGTATTGCAGCGCCTTGCGCGACAAACCAGAGAAATCAACCGGGCAGATGATTTTTTTAATGGTAATCATAGTACCGCTGTTGTGTTTAAATTATTGAATAAATTTTGTGCAATTGACAAACGATCGAAAAGAACAGTTAAGCTGGTCGACCTGTACACTGCTTCATGCAGCAGGCAAAATGGTATATAAAAAGAGAGAGCCGTATTTACTCTTTCCCCAAAAAGGCGCAAACGTATTCAGTGCCAAATGGACAAAAAACCAGGTGTAAAAAGTGGTTTCTGTATGTCGAAAAATGTAAAACTACAGGTATAGAAGCCTGTTCGTGTCGTTACTGACGGCTTTCAGTAATATCGTTAAAATTCCTGAAGTAACAATTGTTATTTACAGGAAATAACTTGCACAAAAAAATGCGCTGTACATTAACGAGATAATATAAAAAATAAAGCCGTAGTTACCTACGGCTTTATTGACAGTAAGAGTGAGATTTAGAAGGTCACTGATGCCCAGAGTTCTGTGCGAAGCTGGTTGTTCCTGTCAGTACCGACGGTGCCGGCGGTCTCTTTTCCGCTTGCACGGTAGCGTACAGTCGGCGTCAAACTGACTGTGCCCAAAGCTGACTCATGAACATTGACTTTGTACTGTGCCCATACAAAGATGTTGTTGTAGGTAAGATCATTGGTTGGTGTTTTGTCAACGGTGCGGTTGTAGTCAATCCATGCCATGACCGGACCGGATTCGGCTTTTGCTCTCAAGAGATAACCACTATAGTCAACTGAGGCGCCAGTTGAAGTATAATAGATATTGTTTACATCTTCTACTGTTGTAGTAAGTGGGTTGTCACCAGTGTTTTTCACTGGCTGTGCACCTTTTGAGTCCTTACAAACGGTGTAAAAGCCGCTGAGACCTATTTTGGATTTGCCTGCGGGGATCGTGGCGTTGGCACCGAAGGTGTTAGGAGACATCTTCTGGTATGTAGCGCCCTGAGCATCGGTCAAGGTAATAAGCGCCTGCGGCTCAACGGTGACATCACCGATGGTGGTTTTATAGGAAAGATGGAGCAGGTAGCCGTCGTTGAAAAGTCCGTCACCGGTGGCCACAGTGTTCTCTGTTGCAGAGTTGTTGTCAAGAATAACAAGTGTACCGTTCAGTTCACCGTTACCTACCTTTGTGCCGTAGTTCATGCCGTAGACACGGTCAAAATTCCACTGGAATACCGGGACATCAACTGCATAAACGCCAGTAGTATTATTGAATGCTGTTGGAACCGGATAAAGGGTAAGGTCAAAAATCGGGTTGTTGAAGCTGTTGAGCGGAAGGCGGCCTATCTGGTAGTGGCATTTTTCCAGAGTACGTCCGAAATAGAAGTTTGAGACTTCAAGCTGGAATTTCTCTGTGTTCGTGGCGCCAACAGTGCTCCAACCGGGAGTTCCTCCATTGGTGGTTTCCTCATTGGCAATCAATGCCTTGAAAAAGTAGCCGTCTCCGAGGTCTGCCGCAGTTTTCAGGCGTACCCTGTACTGGTATTTTATATCATCTGAATTTGTGGTTTTGACGCCACCGATATCGGAATTATTAAACTGACCTCTCACGCGGGTAGCTGCATCGCCACTGATTTTCAATTCAGCAGATGCCGGTGATGCGTATGACAAAACTGCAAACATTGCAGCAAGCGATAGCATTTTTTTCATTTTCATTTTCTCCGTTAGTTGTTATGTGTGTGCTTGTTAGTAAAAAAAAGAAAAAACTTTAAATATCCTTAAGAAAACAATTAAGAAGTAATAAAGCGCTACTATACGGTGCGGTATCCTTATTTAGGATTTTAATATAAAAAAATTAACATGAATTCAAAAAAGGTTACCATTTTGTCATTCGGGATTCAGTACTGATTTAGCATTTATTTTTAATCATAGAGATATTTTTTTATGTCACAGGTAAGGCTAAGGGTAAGCGCTTTATGTATCAGGGATGGTCAGGTATTGCTTATTGAACACAAAAGCTTTGCGCCCGAAGATCCGCAGCTTCCCGAAAGTTACTGGATTCTTCCGGGAGGTGCTGTCGAACGGGGAGAAACTCTTGACGAGGCAGTGAAGCGTGAAATGATGGAAGAGACTGGTCTTTCATGCAGGGTTGGTACTCTGCTTTTTATCAAGGAGCTGCTTTACCCTTATCCCGGTCTCCTTGAACAGGGTTCCCTGCATCATTCGGTATCACTCGGATTTTATTGTACCGTTACCGGTGGGGAGATGATCACCGGAAAAGATCCGGAATATCCTGATGATCAGCAGATGATTATCAGGGTGAACTGGATTCCGCTAGCCGATCTTGACCGTTATGACCTCTATCCTCCGTTTCTTGCTGACTATATTCTTGCCCGGCCACCGGAAATGTTTCAGGATGCCATCCCTGAGTTTTTCGACTCATCCCGGTAGTCTCAAGGTGCAACCTCAATGGATTAAAAATCAATAATGATCCCTGCGGTGGTATAGCTTTCCGGATGGTAAAAATACATCCCCTGTCGACTGATGCCGGAATAATAGTTGCATGCGACTCTGACTTTTTCCAGACCGGCCCCGCGCAGATTGATGCCAGCCTGCAGGTTCCATGTGCCCCGGTATCCTTTTGTTTCGTTCAGCAAAGGCTGCCAAAGTGGAAGCAGTTTGAAATCAGCCGCCAGGTAAGTGTTGTAAGGGGCGGAGAGTTCCGCGCCAGCCTGAAAGGAGTGTGGATTGATGCCGTCAGGGAGGGTGTGGTAGAGGTACTGATAACCGGTATAGATCCGACGACCCGGTGAGCTGAGCGCAAGAACAAGGTTCACAAATTCCCGGCTGTAAGTAAAGGGAATCGTCCCGAGCCATTCAGGTTGTTGGAGCCACTGGTCTGCATCAGCGTTATAGTGTCCATCTTCGAAATGAGCAGAAATGTGACTGAGCTTTACTCTTGTGCTGAATTCTTCAAAAGGCAGTACATCGCTGCTGATCGGCTTTTTCCAGGTGGCGTTGATGCCGAACAGATAATCAACAGCATCAACCGGAAACTTGAAATTATCTGTCCTGCGCAGGAGAGAGTAAGTCGCAAAATCTACTCCCACAGCAAATTTTTTGCTCTTGCTCTGGTAAAGATCGACCGATGATCCGATATCAAGCTGCAGGGATTTTTTCCCGAGCAATGGCATGACGGCAATTCTTGGTTCCAGAGGATCGGCCAGCAGCGGAGTAAAGATAGTTTTTACACTCGGATTCTGCGGTGTTTCTGCTGAGGCGCAGGTAAGGGAAGTCAAAAGTGTCGCTGTCAGTATAGTCATTATCCTGAAGAGACGATAGGGGCATTTCATCTTGTTAAAAAGTTATGGTTAAAAACTGTTTTCCTGGGTAAGTAATGTTTTCAAAACCGCCATGCGGACAGCAACGCCATTGGTTACCTGTTCAAGCAGCATGCTTTTAGAATAGCCTGGTGGCTGGATGCGGTCAGCGACATTGTTTGATATCTCAATCTCCCGGTTTATCGGTCCAGGGTGAAGCACCAGAAGATGTTTCTGTATTCGTTCAAGCCTTTCGTCGGTAAGGCCGTAATAGACGGAGTACTCTTCTAGGGAGGGCAGGTAGCCACCAGTTGCGCGTTCAAGCTGCAGGCGAAGCACAATGGCGGTATCAGCCCAGGCTATGGCTTTGTCGAGGTTGGTAAAAAGGGTTATTCCCAGTCTGTCAGCATCAGGCGGCATGAGGGTGACCGGGCAGCAGAGACCAACCTCCGCGCCAGCGGCAAGAAGACCATAGATATTGGAACGGGCAACGCGGCTGTGCAGCACATCTCCGATGATGATGACCCTGAGTCCTTCGATTCTGCCAAAATATTCACGCATTGTAAACATGTCGAGAAGCGCCTGTGTCGGGTGTTCATGAGAACCATCACCGGCGTTGATGACGTTTTTTGAGGTGATGCCTGTTATGAGATCTGCTGATCCCGATGAGGGGTGGCGCAGCACAAAGGCATCCACCTGCATAGCTTCCAGGTTTTTTATGGTGTCGCCGAGGGTCTCTCCCTTGCTGACACTGCTTGAAGAGGCGCTGAAGTTCAGTGTTCCTGCGCCAAGGTGACGGGCAGCTATTTCAAAGGAGAAGCGGGTGCGGGTTGAATTTTCAAAAAAAATCAGGGCAATGCGTTTATTGCGAAGAGATTGTTCAAAAGAGGGATTTCCTGTTATCAACTCTTTCTTGAACCCGTCGGCCATGTCGAGGAGTTTCGTGATATCACTGGCCGGTACATTGCATAATCCTGTAAGGTGCTTCAACTTTTGCTGTTATTTGCGGCGTTTCAGGAAGATTTTTTTCAAATGTACAATAAAAATTGATGATCATAAACTTACCTTACAGAAGCTGCGGTGAGAGAGTCCGCAGTTGCGGCATAAGGGTCGCAAATCGAATGCAAAAGCCCCTTAGGGGCGACATATTGGCAGCAAAGAGCGCAAACCTTTTGACACAACTATTCTCTAAAATGTTGTTATGCACGAAATGAGTATTGCGCTTTCAATCGTCGAAGCTGTTAACGCAAAAGCACGGGCAGAGGGCGCAGGAAAGATTTCCGGTATTGATCTTGTGATAGGCAAACTTGCCGGAATTGAGCCGGAATCCCTGAAATTCTGTTTTTCAGCGGCAGCAAAGGGGACGCTTGCCGAAAATGCGCTGCTTGCTATAGATGAGCCTGAAGGGATCGGTGAGTGCGGTGAGTGCGGCACGAGGTTTCCGGTCACCTTTTATTATGCAGAGTGTCCAAAATGCCGTTCGCTTCGGATAAACATTGTCTCCGGTGAGGAGTTTCTTATTCAATCAATAACCATAGAAGAAGAGGGAGAGTAAGGATATGTGCGATACCTGCGGATGTTCGGCAGATGGCGGGGCAGTGCTTCGAAAACCCGGTGAGAGCGATTATCATGTTCATGTTTCTGGTGCAGAAGAGCATACCCATTCTCATGCTGGTGAGGGGCACCACGATCACGGGCACAAGCATCATCATCATGAAGGTACAAGCAGGAAGATTATGCTCGAACAGGATGTCCTTCAGAAAAACAATCTTCTTGCAGAAAGAAACCGGGGATACTTTGATGCAAGGAATATTTTAGCCCTGAATTTTCTCAGCTCTCCTGGCTCTGGAAAAACTTCGTTGCTCGAAAAAATCATTCCATTGCTGCAACAGCGCTTTCCGGTTGCCGTTATCGAGGGCGATCAGCAGACCACGAATGATGCTGACCGTATTCATGCTCTTGGTGTGCCGGTGATCCAGATCAATACTGGTTCAGGATGTCATCTTGATGCACTGATGGTCAACCGCGCTGTAAAGGAGCTTGAATTGCAGGATAACTCTCTGCTCTGTATCGAGAATGTCGGAAACCTTGTCTGTCCTGCGCTCTTTGACCTTGGTGAAGCTCTGAAAGTGGTGATTATCAGCGTGACCGAGGGCGACGACAAGCCGCTGAAATACCCGACTATGTTTCATGAGGCCGATCTCTGCATTCTCAACAAGATCGATCTGCTGCCTTACGTGGAGTTTGATGTGGCCAAGTGCCGGGAGAACGCCATGCGGGTCAACCATCATCTCGAATGGTTTGAAGTGTCTGTGAAAACCGGTGAGGGGCTTGCAGCGTGGCGGGAGTGGCTCGAAAAGAGATTGATACACCATTGAACATTCAGGGCGAAGCACGGCGGCGTCTGCTGGTTAACGGGATTGTACAGGGTGTCGGGTTCCGGCCCTTTGTTTACCGGACAGCCGTCGGTTTAGGGCTGAAAGGCTTTATCCGCAACACCCCTTCAGGCGTGTTAATTGAGGTGCAGGGCTCATCCCTGCTTCTCGACAGTTTTTGTGGTGCACTCAAGCGCGATTGTCCACCCCTTGCCCGCATTGAGGTAATGAAAGAGAGCGCTCTTGACTGTGTTGCCGAGGAGCGGTTTATAATTGCGGATTCGAGTGCCGGCGCCGATGTTGAGACACTCATTCCACCCGATATTGCCCTCTGCGGCGATTGTCGTCGTGAACTTCTGGATCCGGCAAACCGCAGGTTTCGTTATCCCTTCATCAACTGCACCAATTGCGGCCCTCGATATACCATAGTCGATCGTCTGCCTTACGACCGTCCCTCTACCTCAATGCACACGTTCACGATGTGTCCGGAGTGTGAACGGGAGTATCTCGATCCTCTCGATCGTCGTTTTCATGCACAGCCCAATGCCTGCCCGGTGTGCGGCCCGGGGCTTCAGCTGCTTGATGCTGCGGGTTTGCCGATTGCTGGTGATGCTGTAGCAGAGGCTGCTGTTTTGCTGAAACAGGGGCTTATTCTGGCACTGAAGGGGCTTGGAGGTTTTCATCTTGCTGTTGATGCAAGTAATGAGAGTGCGGTAAAAAGATTGCGGGAGCGGAAAGGGCGTGAGGCAAAACCCTTTGCGGTGATGATGCGTGATATGGCGAAGGTGCGGAGCGTCTGCGAGGTGAGCGAGGGTGAATTCACGACATTGATATCAGCAGAAGCGCCCATTGTGCTTCTGAAAAAGAAAACGGACGGCACTTTAGCGCCATCAGTGGCTCCTGGTAACCACCGCCTTGGGGTAATGCTTCCCTATACACCACTGCATCTCCTGCTTTTTGAGGAGTGTCTCGATGCTCTGGTGATGACCAGTGCCAATTTCAGCGAAGAGCCTATTGTCAGCGAAAATGATGAAGCCCTTTTACGCCTCACAGGCATCGCTGATGCTTTTTTGCTGCACAATCGCCCCATCTACCAGAAATGCGACGATTCTGTAACTATCCATCTTTCAGGAGAGCTTCGGCAGATCAGGCGAAGCAGGGGATATGTGCCTGCGCCGATCTTGCTCCGTGAAGGTGGGCCCACAGTACTTGGCACAGGGGGAGAGCTAAAAAACACCATCACCCTGCTGAAAGGTTCTCATGCGCTGATGAGCCAGCATATCGGCGACATGAAAAACTTTGAGGCATACCGCCATTTTGAGCAGGTAGTCGCCCATTTGCAGCGCCTGTTTCAGGCAACACCCGAGCTTGTCGTGCATGACTTGCACCCTGACTACATGACAACCCGGTGGGCAGAGCAGCAGCATATTCCGGTTCTTGGAGTGCAGCACCATCACGCCCATCTTGTTGCCTGTCTTGCAGAAAACAGGGAGGAGGGGCCAGCTATAGGGCTTATTCTTGATGGCACAGGCTACGGAAACGACGGCACGATATGGGGAGGTGAAGTGCTGATCGGCGACGCTGCCGGAGTTGAACGGTTTGCCTCGCTGGAGTCCATGCCAATGCCGGGTGGTGATGTCGCAGTTATGCACCCATGGCGTCTGGCGCTTGGTTATCTTCACAGAAGTTGCCCTGATCTGCCCGACCTGCCGTTTATGAAAGGGCGGAATATTGAGCAAATCCTTGAGCTGCTCGAAAAAAAGGTGAACATTGTTGAAACCTCAAGCTGTGGTCGCCTGTTCGATGCCGTCGCGGCGCTCTGTGACCTGCGAGGTGAGATTACGTATGAAGGAGAGGCGGCCATAGCGCTGATGCACGCCGCAGGGGGGATTGTTGGAGATAAAATGTTTAACTATGCTTTAGACAAGCAAAATGGTCGCTCGATAATAATGGTGTCTCCTCTTATTCAGGATCTTGTTTCAGCTCTACAACAGGGGCAGCCTATCCTTGAAATCAGCCAAAAGTTTCATCGTACTTTGGTAAGCTGCTTTCACAATATTATTGACGAAGCTTCCTCCGTTACAGGTATAAAAACTATAGCGTTGAGTGGTGGAGTTTTCCAGAACGAACTTCTTTTTGAAACCCTGGTTCATGAACTGCAAGGAGTTGGGTATAAGGTGCTTACCCATGTACATGTTCCACCGAATGATGGCGGGCTATCGCTCGGTCAAGCGATTATTGGTCGTAATTACTTGATTTAATCGGTTTTCTGAACGGTAATATGAAAAGGGATTCTTTTTTTCGAATAAAGGAGTTGTAGAATATCGTAGGTAAATTTGTCACATCCAGTGGTTTTGCCACCGGATGTGACTTGGCAGTTAACGATTTCACTGATTCACAAGTGTGCCAATTTTTTTCCAGGACTTATCAGGGCTCAGCGTAACAGCAATGTAGAGATTCTTACTATCGACTTGAGATGATGAAAGCCCTTTGAGTTTTAGATCGGCATTGACTTGTTCAGGGGTAAGTTCATAAAGCGCACCGGTTGAACTGTCAACAATCACGCCAATCACTCCTCCAAAAATAATATTTCCCCATACCCAACCATTGGTTTGTTTTTTAAGAGTTATTTCATACGGTTTATACCCATCCAATCGAATAACTACAGTATGTTCCTTTTTTCTTGCCAACTCCTTTGTTAATGGTGTATTCCCGATGTCACCTCCATCGACAATAACCAAGGCATTTGAAGGAGTACTTGAAAAGCTGACTTTTTGGTCAGAGCCGCTCATGATCGTACCGCATCCAGTCAGAACCGGGCTCAACCCACATAAAAGACAAAAAGTCATTAATGATTTTTTGCTCATTTTAACCGCCTTTTTTGAGTTATTAAAAATATAGTTACTGTGTTCAATTTCTCAATCTCTTCATATAACGTTATGCCAGTTAACTCGTTATAATGCAATAAGTATATGGATAGAAATAATCTACCGAGATATGCTTCTTGTTAGAAAGAGCCTCCTATTTTCAATCCGAACCCTCCAAGATTTTTAGACCCTATTGGTCTTGAATCCCCGAAATATATAATTGATGTATCTACGGGGATATACTGATAACCAGCCTGTATTCTCATACCACTTTTAAATTGATAGCCAATTGACGCGCCATAACCAAGTCCACCGGACTTAAAGTCATAAACATCACTTCCTGTACTTGGTATATTATCATTGAGTTCAGCTTCAATAAAAGGAGAGGCTTCAGGGCTGAACTGAAGATGAGCTGTAACTTTAGGTAGAATAATAAGGTTCACATAAGATGACTTTGATGAATTATATGAATGCCCATTGTAATAAAAATAGGTACTGACAGATGTATAATTCATAAGAAAATCAGCTCCAGGTGTTATGCTTAATTGCTTGTTGAGATTAAACTTCAACCCTGCGCCTAAAACACCCCACCCAAGTCCCCCGTCAATCCCGTCAACACCATACGCCTCTTTTACTAAATCACCATATCCTGGGCTAATAACTAAGCCACCATTAAAATCAAACGCTACTTTGTTATCACCTGCCATAACCTTGGAGGAAGGAGATGCAAGAGCTAACAAAATTGCAGTTACCATACAGATTTTCTTTTTCATAATAACTCAGTCTTAGTAGATTATATTCAGGTTTTAGGAGTGTGAGCTGTAAACACCTTGTGTGGCTTGCGCTTTTTAAAAGTAATTCATTTAGTAATATTTTCAAATCTTTTTCTTGAAGAATTTTTTGGATCTTGATATATAAAAATAAAATGTGCCTCGCCATCCCTGGAAAACTGATAGAACTTACCACCGAAAATGGCCTTAAAATGGGCATTATCGACGTGAACGGTTCAAAAACAAGAGCTTGTCTTGAGTATGTGCCCGACATCATGGTTGGCCAGTACACCATTATTCATGCCGGATTTGCTCTGAAGATAATTGACGAAGAAGAGGCCGCAGAGAGCTTGAAGCTATGGCAGGAGCTGATTGAGAGCGGGGCATTTCAGCCTGACGAAGAACTGCCTGCACCTGAATCGCTGTAAAGCTGACGCCAATGAAATACCTTGACGAATACCGCGATCCGGCGCTTGCCAGGAAGCTCCTCGACGAGATCCGCAGAAAAGCAGTTCATCCTTGGACGATTATGGAGATCTGCGGCGGCCAGACACACTCCATTATTCGCAACGGTATTGACCAACTGCTGCCTGATACTATCGAGCTGGTGCATGGTCCCGGCTGCCCGGTTTGCGTGACTCCTCTTGAATCCATTGAGCGGGCTCTTGCCATCGCAGCACGGGAAGAGGTGATTTTTACCAGTTTCGGCGATATGCTTCGGGTGCCGGGCAATTCAGGGGATCTCTTTATGGTACGCAGTGCAGGAGGCGATGTGCGCATTGTCTTTTCGCCACTCGATGCCCTGCAGATTGCCCGTGATAATCCTTCAAAAGAGGTGGTTTTTTTTGCTGTTGGTTTTGAAACAACGGCTCCGGCAAATGCCATGGCGGTCTGGCAGGCCGCCCGCGAGGGGATAAACAATTTCACTGTTCTGGTGAGTCAGGTGATGGTTCCCCCTGCCATGCGGGCGATTCTCTCGTCCAAGGATAATCGGGTGCAGGGCTTTCTTGCCGCGGGGCACGTCTGCGCGGTGATGGGCTACGAAGAGTATGAGCCGGTAGCCCGGGAGTTTCAGGTGCCGATAGTCCCGACCGGCTTTGAACCGGTTGAGCTGCTTGCGGGAATTCTCAAAACCGTTGAGCTGCTCGAAGAGGGCAGAGCGGAGGTGGTGAACTGCTATGGGCGGGTGGTGAGCAGGGCAGGTAATCCCTTTGCGCAGGAGACCATCAAAAAAGTGTTTGAGGTGACCGATCGTCAGTGGCGAGGGATTGGCCTGATTCCCGGAAGCGGTCTTGGTCTCAGGAAGGAGTTTGTCCGTTTTGACGCCGAAAAAAAGTTTAATGTCACCAATATCTCTGCTGAAGAGTCCCCTCTCTGCATGAGCGGCAGTGTTCTGCAGGGGATACTGAAGCCCGATGGCTGTCCCGCTTTTGCGAAAGAGTGTACACCGCAGCATCCCCTTGGAGCCACCATGGTTTCATCCGAAGGGGCATGTGCCGCATACTATAAATATCATCTGGATACCCAATGACGATTGCGCCGATTTGTCCAACTCCGATTATGCAGCATGAGACTGTCCAGATGGCGCATGGCGCCGGTGGCAGGTTATCGCAGGCTCTGATGCAGAGGATCTTCATGCCGCACCTCCATAACACCTTTCTTGATCTGCTTGACGATCAGGCGAAGCTTGACTTGCCTCCCGGCAGAACAGCTTTTACCACAGACACCTATGTGGTGAGCCCCATTTTTTTCCCCGGTGGAAATATTGGAGAGCTTGCCGTCAACGGTACCGTTAACGATCTGGCGGTTGGCGGAGCAACGCCGCTCTACCTCAGCGCGGGTTTCGTGCTTGAAGAGGGGTTTTCGCTGGGTGAGCTTGAAAAGATTGTCAAGAGCATGGCCGAAGCCGCCCGCCGTGCAGGAGTGATGATTGTGACCGGCGATACCAAAGTGGTCGGCAAAGGACAGTGTGATCGGATTTTTATCAATACATCCGGTATCGGAATTATCAGAGAGGGCGTCAACCTTTCGTGCCGAAACCTGAAGGCGGGCGACAGCATCATTCTCTCCGGAACGGTTGGCGATCACGGGATGGCCATCATGACCTCGCGCGAAGGGCTCTCATTCCAGTCCCGGATAACAAGCGACAGTGCAGCGCTTAACGGCATGATCAGCACCATTCTTGATGAAGTGCCTTTCGCCATACATGCCATGCGAGACCCGACCAGGGGAGGGGTAGCCGCCACACTGAACGAACTGGCACAATCTTCTTCTGTTGGCGTTGAGATTAATGAGGCAACAATTCCTGTTAAACCGGATGTTCGCGGGGCTTGTGAATTGCTTGGTATTGATCCCCTGCATGTGGCCAATGAAGGCAAGCTCGTTCTGGCTGTAGCGGCAGATGATGCAGAGAAGGTTCTCAAGGTGATGCGTAGCTTCGACCCTGGCCGGGATGCCGTCATCATTGGATCGGTAGTTGACGATCATCCCGGTATGGTGGTCATGCGTACAGTGTATGGCAGCCGACGGATCATTGATCTTCCGCTCGGTGAACAGTTGCCAAGGATCTGCTGAGCATTACATGTTCAGCGCCCGTTTTTCAATGGCGAGAGCAGCTTCGCGCATCACCTCCGAAAGGCTTGGATGAGGGTGGCAGGTTCGGGCCACATCCTCGGATGATGCATGGAACTCCATGGCAAGTGCGGCTTCAGCTATCAGATCAGAGGCGCTTGCTCCAATAATGTGTACGCCGAGAATTTCATCGGTTTTCGCATCGGCAAGCATTTTGATAAATCCGTCTGCATCGCCAAGACCCAGTGCCCGTCCGTTGGCTGCAAAGGGAAATTGTCCTGTTTTGTAGTCGCGTCCTTCAGAGCGGAGCTGTTGCTCGGTTTTTCCAACCCAGGCGATTTCCGGGGTGGTGTAGATAACCCAGGGCATACTGTTATAGTCGAGATGAGGCTTCTGACCTGCCAGCAGTTCAGCCACCATGACGCCCTCGTCTTCAGCCTTGTGGGCAAGCATCGGGCCGCGTACCACATCTCCGATAGCGTAAACACCGGGAGCAGCGGTAGCGCAATGGTCGTTGACGGGAATAAATCCCCGTTCATCAGTCTGAAGGCCGACAGCCTCAAGGTTGAGTTTTTCAGTGTTTGGAGTACGGCCAACGGAGACAATCAGTTTGTCGCACTCAAGGGTATGTTCCGAACCCTGATCGTCGGTATAGGCAATACTGACGCCATCTTTCGTTAGTTTAGCCTGTCCGATTCTCACCCCGAGCTTGATGTGCAGTCCCTGCTTCAAAAAGAGCTTTGATGCTTCTCGTGAAACGCTCTCATCGGCGGCGCCAAGAA
Source organism: Chlorobiaceae bacterium (assembly GCA_037139755.1). GTDB lineage: Bacteria > Bacteroidota > Chlorobiia > Chlorobiales > Chlorobiaceae > Chlorobium. Next base: position 1,031 of record JBAXFV010000029.1, on the reverse strand, counting down.
ACGAGGGCATCACCTCAAGAATGGTGACCTCTGCGCCGAGTCTGCGCCAGACCGAACCTACTTCAAGGCCTATGACGCCCGCACCGATGACCCCCAGTTTTTTGGGTGCATCAGTGAATTTCAGAGCACCTTCATTATCGCAAATCGTTACGTTATCGACCTTGACGTTAGGGATATGGCGTGCTTTTGAACCAGTGGCGATAATCACCTTCTGTGCCAGAACCTCCTCATCTCCATCCTGTCCGCTGATGGTGATCCGATATCCGGCATCAGTTTTCCCTGCAAAAGAGCCGCGCCCCTTAAGAAAAGTGATCTTGTTTTTACGGAAGAGGAATTTTACTCCAGCCGTCATTTTGGTGACAATAGCCTCCTTGCGTTTCTGCATCATGGAAACATCAATGCTTATTCCGGTAGCAGTGATGCCATGTTCAGGGAGGTGAAGCACTGCTTTTTCATAGGCTTCCGATGAGGCAACAAGCGCTTTCAGAGGAATACACCCGGCGTTGAGACAGGTGCCGCCAAGACGGGGTTCTCCTGCAGGATCATCGTAAGCGCTGAACTCGCAGCAGGCAACTGAAAAACCAAGCTGTGCGGCACGGATAGCGGCAATATATCCGCCGGGGCCTGCACCGATAACAAGAACATCAAATTGTTTGTTCATGGTAGAGTTTCTTTTTAAAGATCAAGTAAGAGACGTGCCGGATCTTCCAGCGCATCCTTGATTGCAACAAGACCAAGTACCGCTTCTTTGCCGTCGATAATTCGATGGTCATAAGAGATGGCCAGATAGTTCATCGGTCGTATGACGATCTGCCCGTTTTCCACAACAGGCCTCTCTTTCGTGGCGTGGATGCCAAGAATTGCTGACTGCGGCGGATTGATGATCGGTGTTGAAAGCATTGAACCGAAAACGCCTCCGTTTGAAATCGAGAAGGTGCCGCCGGTCAGCTCTTCAAGGGAGAGTGTCCCCAGTTTTGCTTTAGTGGAATAGTCGGCAATTTTGCTTTCAATGTCGGCAATAGTCATCTGGT
>JBAXFV010000028.1:0-14492 GCA_037139755.1 Chlorobiaceae bacterium | reverse complement strand
TTGTGGAGATGGCGGGAGTCGAACCCGCGTCCAGAACATTGCTCAATAAAGCTGCCACACTCATCTCAGGTGTTCAGTGTTTCGCGAACCGGTGCTACACCTGTAAAGTTTGGTTCACTATCCCTCTTTGTTTCACCCGCCTGCCTTTTCAGGCAAAAACAGTCGGAGCTTACTTGCGCGAACCGAAGCTCAAGCGCTGGTTATGCCATCCGGTGGCTTCAGAGTAAGCGCCTCCCCCATCGGACGATGGCTGATTAATTAACTTGTGCTAATCAGGCAGCCATTGCATACGAATAATCGTCTGCATGTAATGTTGCATAGACTTCTTTAACGAGTCCATCCATGCTGAAACTCGGAGTGCAACTCTATCTTACATCTACCCTGTCGAAAGCCTGTCATCCCCAGAGTACAAAAAGACAATCTTTATATATACTTTTTAAGGCAATAGAACAACAACAATCACGTTAGATCCAGGCACCGCTGTTGATTTATTGTGCGATTTCAACAACACGCTACCAATATTTCTCCCCTCCGGGGCTTGGGAACGCCCACCAGAGTTCCGCGCCCAAATATCAGCCCAACTCAGTTCAGTCCCGGCAGTTCGGGTGAGTTGGCAACGAGCTGGTATTCACCGCCCTTGGAACGCACGGACCGGCTCCACATCCTTTCATAGGCATCACTGAAGACGATATTTCTCGATGCTTCAGCCGTATACCATGCACCTTCTTCAAATTCCGCTTCAAGCTGTCCGGCGCTCCAGCCGGCATAACCAAGAAAAAAGCGGATTTCGGAGGGAAGCATAACACCGGTATTGAGCAGGTAACTCAACTCATTTTTGTCTCCCCCCCAGAACAACCCCGGAAATATCTCGATTGAGTCGTCAATAAGATCCCCGCGTGAGTGCAGAAAATGAACGGTATCAACCTGCACGGGACCGCCCTGATGCAGACGCTCTTCTACCTCTTCAAAACCAGCCAGAGCCTCACACACCTTGAATTCCATAGGACGATTCAGAATAAAACCAAGCGAGCCGCGCTCATTATGCTCACACATAATCAAAACAGTTCGCTTGAAATTAGACTCCAGCATATTTGCTGAGGAAAGCAGAAGCTTTCCTGCTTTCAGCTTTTCAAATTCGTTTACCATCATCTTCTCTCAGGTTTTTTGCTGCAAATAGTTGAGCAACTCCTCCGCATGGTTATCAGGACTGACTTTTGGCCACACATGTTCAATCATGCCCTGCTCATCAATAAGATAGGTCACCCGACTTGTTCCCATATACTCACGACCCATAAATTTTTTCATTCCCCACACGCCATAAGCCTCTACGATACTTTTTTCAGGATCCGAAACAAGCCTGAAGGGGAGGTTATACTTTTCTGCAAACTTTTTATGCTTGCGTTCATCATCAACACTAACACCAAGAACCTCAACACCCACCGTGTTAAATTTAGGTAAATTATCACGAAAAGCACAAGCTTCCCTGGTACATCCCGGGGTATCATCTTTCGGATAAAAATAGAGCACAACCTTGCGCCCCCGGTATTCTTCAAGGGTCACCGACTTTCCATCCTGATCGTTTGCGGATATGGGCGGAGCAAGAACACCCTCTTTCAAAATTGTTGTTTGCATGAATAAAACTTATTCTATTAAAAAGCACTCTCTTTTTTATACTGCTGTTCTCTCTTTTAAATCCATTGCCACAACAAAAAGTTTCTTGATACGTAACCCATGAAACCTTTTTTATTTTGCCCTCTCTGCACGAATAAGCTTGAGAAGGCCATGATTGATGGACGTGATCGAATGTTCTGCCCCTCTTGTTCATGGGTGCATTATATCAACCCGCTTCCTGTAGCGGTCGCCTATACTGTAAACAAAAACAATGAACTTCTTGTGATACGGCGGGCTCATGAACCCGCGCTCAATGAATGGGCGTTGCCTGGCGGATTTCTTGAAGCCGGTGAAGAACCTTATGAAGGATGTCTGCGAGAACTGATGGAAGAAACATCGCTTAACGGTAAAATCGACAGCCTGATAGGCATCTATCATCGGGAGGTCGACATGTACGGATCGCTCCTTGTCGTGGCCTACAAAGTTATCGTTGTCGATGACACCATAACGATTAACCATGAACTGTTCGATGCAGGTTTTTATGCGCACCACCTCATTCCCGAAGTCCGGATACCTCTGCACCTGCAGATTATCAAAGATGCCGCCCTGCAGAGACAGCTTCAGGGTTAAGTTTCCCCATCCATTTTACGGATATACACAGAATTTCACTTATATTTTCAAGTTATTAAACATTTCCATCTGTTAATACCATTCTAAAAAAAGGAATCTTTACCAATGAATCCACTGAAACTCTTATCAGGAGGAGTGACGCTGCTTGCTGTCATGCAGCTCATTCCTTATGGAAAAACTCACGAAAATCCTGCGGTCACCGGTAAACCAAAGTGGGACTCTCCCCGGACCATTGAACTTTTTAACCGTGCCTGCAAGGATTGTCATTCGAACGAGACTGTCTGGCCATGGTACAGTTCGATAGCTCCCGTATCGTGGCTGACTCAGGCTGATGTCTCTTTTGGACGCGGCAAGTTCAATGTTTCTGAGTGGGGACGAGAGGGGAAAAATGAAGGGGAAAAAGCCGCTGGTGAAGTGCGAGAAGGTAAAATGCCTCTGTTTTTCTACCTCCCGGCTCACCCTGAGGCTAAACTGAATGCCGCAGAGAAAGAGGAGCTGGTCAGTGGGCTGGTTGCAACGTTTGGAGAAAAAAAGAGTTCTGATAAGGATAAAGATTAATAAACCAGCATGAAAGTCCTGCAATTGAGGGGCTTCCTTGTCGGTAAAACTGTCTGGCAATTGTTTGAGCAATTTTTGTTATGAGCCCTTTGAGTTTTCCCAAACACGTCATTTCATCCAAACAGAACTACCCTCTGCATCTGGGACTGTTTCTGCTTACGGTGGTTACGACACTCTGGGCAGGAACATTCTGGGGCGGACACCCGGCAACGTTCGCCTCTGTCCCTCTTTTCATCAACTCCCTTGCCTCTGGAACATCCTACTCGGTTTCCCTGCTCTTCTTTTTAAGTGTTCATGAGTTCGGCCATTTTTTTGCATCGATGCGCCATCATGTGCGGGCAACTCTTCCCTATTACATTCCTGTACCGCCTCTGCCGTTCTTTCTCAGCCTGGGGACTATGGGAGCCGTGATAAAGGTCAAAGAGAGGATACCAGAAACGAACGCCCTTTTCGATATTGGTCTCTGGGGGCCAATGAGCGGTTTTGCTGTATGCTTCGGGCTTCTGGTGTTCGGTTTTTTGAATCTTCCGCCTGCCGACTTTATTTATTCGATCCATCCTGAATACCTCACTCAGGGCGGCTTACAAACCCCTGTACCAAGGGGCACCCTTATCCTTGGCAAGAATCTTCTCTGGATAGGACTTGAATATGTTCTTGCGCCGAAAAACCTCCCGCCGATGACAGAAATGTATCACTATCCATTTCTGTTTACCGGGTGGCTGGGCTCACTGGTAACGGCACTGAACCTTCTTCCCGTTGGTCAGCTTGACGGAGGTCATATCACTTATGCCATGTTCGGCAGAAAAGGACATGCCAAAGCCGCGAAGGCATTTCTGCTCTTTATCACGCTTCTTGGATCTCCCGCTTTGTTGGAGCTGCTCCTTTCTCTGCTTAAACCAGATGCGGTATCACTTATCCCGCCGGTGATGCTGCAGTGGTCATGGTCCGGCTGGATTTTATGGGCATTCATTCTTTCACGACTTATCGGGATAAACCATCCGCCAACAATGCATGACCACGGTTTGAATATTCAAAGAAAAGTCTCTGGATGGGCTGCCATTGCGGTGTTTTGTGTGACGTTCACTCCTGTACCGTTCGGAATAACCTGATGAGAGATCCCCGCTGTATAGTCAACTGTACCGACAGAGTGCTTGATCTGGGTGAAGGGCCGAAAATCATGGGGATCCTGAATACGACCCCCGATTCATTCTATGACGGCGGGGTTTTGCGGGGGGATACAAACAGTGTCGATCTTGACAGGGCGCTTGATCATGCGCTTGCGATGATCCGCGACGGCGCCTCAATGATAGATATTGGCGGAGAGTCTTCGCGGCCGGGTGCTGATAAAATTTCATCAATTGAAGAGATCAAGCGTACTGCGCCGCTTATTGCTCTGTTGCGCAGAAAAAGCGATGTGCTGATTTCAATTGATACCTGGAAGGCGGATGTTGCCGAGCAGGCCTTGCGGGCCGGAGCAAATATCGTTAATGATATTTCCGGGTTTACCTTTGACCCTCTTCTTCCCTCCATCTGCCGCAAGTATAAAGCCGCAGTTATCTTGATGCATACGCCGCTGAAACCGGAGTTGATGCAGTGGAGCACAGGAACGAAGCCTGGAGAAGAAGATATCTTGTCAAGGGTCAGCAGCTTTCTGGCGGACTCTATAGCCCGGGCTGAAGGGCATTCGATCGACAACATTATTATTGATCCTGGTTTCGGGTTCGGCAAAAGTGTTCAAGAAAATTTCCGGCTTTTGGGACAGCTCAGCTCATTACGTCATCTCGGAAGGCCGATTCTGGCGGGTTTATCGAGGAAATCGTTTCTTGGCCATGTTATTACTGCGCCCGGTGAAAAAACAGCACCTCCTGCCGAAAGACTTACGGCAACCATCGCTGCTGAAACTATTGCGTTGATGCATGGAGCGAATATTCTGCGGGTACACGATGTTCAGGCGGCACTTCAAAGCTTGCGGGTGGTTGAGGCGATGAAAGAGGAGTAGCAAGGCTTGTCCGTCTGCCCTGTTTTTTTGTTAAATTTTCTTTTTAAGCCTGAATTGAGACCGCCAAACACGCACCGTTCAGATGTACCTTTCGAAAATTGAGCTTTTTGGTTTCAAGAGCTTTGCGCATAAAGTCAGAATAAAATTTGACAAGGGACTGACGGCAATCGTTGGCCCGAACGGATGCGGCAAAACCAATGTTGTCGATGCCATGCGTTGGGTGCTCGGTGAGCAGAAATCCTCTCTGCTTCGATCAGCAAAAATGGAGAACATCATTTTTAATGGGTCGAAAAACCTGAAGCCTCTCAGTTTTACTGAAGTTTCCCTGACGATCGAGAATACCCGAAATGTTCTGCCGATTGAATATACCGAGGTTACCGTTACCCGGCGTCTTTACCGGAACGGGGAGAGCGAGTTCTTGTTAAATCAGGTGCCGTGTCGGCTGAAGGATATTCTTGACCTGTTCACCGATACCGGGATGGGCAGTGATGCCTATTCGGTCATTGAGCTTAAAATGATTGAGGAGATTCTCAGCAACAAAAGCGAGGAGCGCCTGAAGCTTTTTGAGGAGGCTGCGGGAATAACCCGTTATAAACAGAGGCGAAAACAAACGTTCAAGTTGCTTGAAAGTACTTCACGGGATCTTTGTCGTGTCGATGATGTGCTGGCGGAGGTTGAAAAAAAGGTGAAAAGCCTGAAGCTGCAGGTAAGAAAAGCTGAAAAGCTGAGAGAGCTGAAAAAAAAGATTCGTGAGATTGATCTTGCCCTCTCCTGGCTTGCCATGGAGGAGTTTCGTGAGAAACTTGAACCGATGCAGCGCCGCATTCACGAAGAGGAGTTGCTGAATCATGAGTGTGCCGCAAAAATCGCCTCCATGGACAGCATCGCCCAGGAAACGGAGCTTCTGTTGCTCCGGCGGGAGTCAACCCTTTCTGAAACACAGAAACAGCTTAACGAGAGCAATCAGCAGCTTCATGTTCTTGAAAAACAGCTTTTGCAGCATCAGGAGCATCAGAAGAACCTTGCAGCAGAGATCGCCCGAATCAGGGCAATCACCAGCAAAAAAGAGCAGCGAATCCGTGAACAGGAGCTGCTCGAACACGATCTTCTGCAACGCAAGGCTCCTTGCGAAGCAACGTGCAGCAAACTGTATGAGGCTTTTCAGACGCTGGCTGCTGAACACGACCAGCTCAATACCACGCTTGGACAACAGCGAAATGAGCTGGCCCGGGAACGAAAGCTCAGCATGGAAGAACAGGGTGTTGCCAACCAGCTTTCGTTGACGATGCGGAGCCTTGAATCGAAAAAAGAGTATCTTCGAACGACTGTTGAACGACTGGAAACAAAAAAACTGGTCTTACTCGAAAAGCTGAATGCCTCTTGTATGACCGAAGATGAACTTTCGGAAGAGCTCAACCGCAAAACAGCACTGATCGCCGCAGCCAGAAACCGGGAACGGGAGTTACTGGAACGTCAGGAAGGGATAAACCGCCAGCTTGAGGAAAAAAAAGAGTCTCTTCTTCTGCAGCGGTCAGGTCGGGATAAGGTGCATAACCAGATTCTTCTTGCCAATTCAGTGCTCGACAACTTTGAGGGAATGCCCGAAGGAATTGCCTGCCTGGAACAACAAAAAAAAGGTAAACAGGGGCTGGGCTGCCTGTCGGATCTTGTCTCTCTTGAAAGTTGCTACAGAAAAGCGGTGAATGCCGCGCTCGGAGACCGTATGAGCTATTATGTCTGCCATTCACTCAATGAGGCTAAAGAGGGTATCGCTCATCTCACCCACTCCAATAAGGGAAAGATTCATTTTCTGGTGCTTGATCTTGTCGCCGAAACCACTGAAGGTGTTTACCCGGAGATCAGCGGCGCAACAAAAACTTTTGACGTCATTGAGTATCCACCGGAACTTCATAACGCGCTTCTGCTGATGCTCGGGAAAAGCTATATCGTGCAGGATCTTGGAGTAGCCGAAACACTTGCCCTGCGTTATCCGGACAGCTCTTTTGTCACTCTTGCAGGTGAACAATTCTCCGGTATGGGCCTGCTTTTCGGCGGAAGCTCCAAAAGCACTGAAGGATTGCGTCTGGGGAAAAAAGCTGAACGTACCGGGCTGCAGAAGGAGCTTGCGGCACTTGAAAAAAGCATAAAAATTGAGGAAGAGAGAGTGCTTCAACTGCGCAATGAACTCTCCTCACTGAAAACAGGAGAACAACGCAGAGAAATTGAACTCCTTGCGGCGGAACTGGGAGCACTTGAGAAGAGATCTGCACGAATGGATGCTGAAAAGAGCAGCATGGAAGCAGAGATATCGCAGGCTGAAGAGGAGATAGCGACATTGCTTGTCCAGAAAGAGATCTGTGAAAATGAATTCAACAAGCTTCTGCCTGCAATCAGAAGCAGTGCATCAAAAGCCTCGATTTTCGCGGAAAAAATACAGACGTTACAGGAAAACCTGACCTCCCTTGAAACCCGCCATCATCAGTCAGGCCGGGACATGCAGTTTCGTCAGAGTCTCTATAAAGACGCCCTTCTCGATCTTGAAAAGCTCAACATCAGCCTTGCGGCCTGTACTGAAAACCAGGCATTGCTTCATGATGAGATTAAAAGACTGAACACCGAGTGCACGGTCACCGAAAAAAAACAGGGCATGGGCCAGGAGAGTTCTGTCCGTATGAAAAAAGAGCTTGAAGAACTGCTCATTGCGACGGCAGTGGAACAGAAGAGGCTCAATGAACTTGAATCGGATTACCGGGAGCGCCAGGCACAGCATCACGAGACTCTGGCATCACTCAGGGAACTCCGACGGAAACATGAGGTCAGCCAGCAGCTCCTCTCGGCTCTCACCCGTGAACAGATACAACTTGAGCAAGCTCTTGACCATCTTTTTACAGAAACCAGGGTAAAACACAACTGTGACCTTGCCTCAATGCCGGAACCGGTTCTGGAACCTTCATTCTACAGGAATGCCGCACAACAAGAGCTTGAAGCGCTTGCAAAACAGCGTGAACAGTTTGGCTCGGTCAATGAGCTTGCTCTCGAAGAGTATGAGGGGGAAAAAGTGCGGTTAGACTTCCTTTTGGAACAGAAAGAGGATTTGCTCGGCGCCGAGAGACAGTTGCGCTCTACTATTGAGAAGATCAACAAAACCGCCCTGGAAAAATTTGAGGGAACCTTTCGTGAAGTCCGAAAAAATTTCATCAGTATTTTCAGGGATCTCTTTGATCCTGAGGATGAGGTGGATCTGCTGATTCATGCCGGCGACGATCCGCTCGATGCTCATATCGAAATTGTTGCCAAACCGAGAGGGAAAAAGCCGCTTTCTATTGAGCAATTGAGCGGAGGTGAAAAGGCGCTTACCGCTCTTTCGCTTCTTTTTGCGATTTATCTGGTAAAGCCGAGTCCCTTCTGCATTCTTGATGAAGTGGACGCCCCGCTGGATGATGCCAATGTCACCCGTTTTATTAAACTCCTGAAAAAATTTGAGAATAACACCCAATTCATTATTGTTACGCACAACAAAAAAACCATGGCTTCCTGCCAGGCACTCTACGGTGTCACCATGGAAGAAGAAGGGGTATCAAAACTGATTCCCGTACGGATAGAAAAAATAAGGCTTTGAGAGGTATCAGAAAGACAATATGCTGAAGAAACTGGTGTTATTTGACATAGACGGCACACTGCTTACGATGAGTACGATCAACCGCACCGTCCTTGCTGATGCCCTGAAAGAGGTGTACGGCACTGCAGGAAGTACAGGAACTCACAATTTTGCCGGCAAGATGGACAGAAGCATTATCTACGAAGTGCTGCAGAATGCGGGACTCAGTGAGCGTGAAATCGACGAAAAATTTGATTTGGCCAAAGCAACCTATATCGAGATGTTCCGCACACAGGCCAAACCATCCGACGTCCTTCTGATGCAGGGCATCCGGGAACTTCTGGATGAACTTTCCGGACGTTCCGAACTGATGCTTGGCTTGTTAACCGGAAATTTTGAGGAATCGGGACGGCACAAGTTACGCCTTCCCGAAATAAACCATTATTTCCCGTTTGGAGCCTTTGCTGATGACGGACTGAGCCGTAACGAACTGCCTTTGGTCGCCGTTGAAAAAGCATACCAGCTCAGCGGTATAACATTTTCTGAACACAATATCATCATTATAGGCGATACGGAACACGATATTGCGTGCGCCAGGGTTCTGAACGCAAAATCAATTGCCGTGGCGACCGGCACCTATTCTACAGAGGAACTGAAAAGACACCATCCGCATGTCTTGTATGAAAACCTGAGCCGGACTGATGTTGTTCTCAGTGAAATCCTCCAATCCTCAATCAATTAACTGCTCTTTTATGAAGACGTACCGTCGGCAAATCCGTGAAAAGATTTTACAGGCCCTCTACACTATTGAAATCAGGGATACTGACATAGACTCTGCTGCTGGCTGGCTTTTGACCGAAGAGATTCTTGCGGACGCCAATGCCATGAAGTTTTTCAACACGCTCCTCAAAAACATCAAGGAGCACAAGGATGAGATTGACCGCTATATCGTGAAGCATACGTTTAACTGGGATATGAGCCGGATTGCAATCATTGATAAAAACATCATCCGCATGGCCCTGACGGAAATTCTCTACTGCGAGGATATTCCTCCCAAGGTTTCGATTAATGAGGCTATTGAAATCGCAAAAAAATTTAACAGCACCGACAAGAGCAGCAAATTTGTCAACGGCATTCTTGACGCCATTTTCAATGACCTTAAAGCTGAGGGCAAGGTTCATAAAAACGGGAGAGGTCTTATTGACCAGTCGGTGGCCAAGCTTCAAAAAGCGGTGAGCGAAAACGAGAGTGAAAGCGAAAACAGCAGCATCGATACCTGAGAGTTCATGAAACAAACTCCTGAAGAAAAAATTGTTTTTCTTAATCAGGCGCTTGGAGCAAAATATCCTGATCCGAAAAGCGAACTGCACTACGAAAGCCCTTTTCAGTTGCTTGTGGCAACTATTATGGCTGCCCAGGCAACTGACAAACAGGTCAATATCATTACCCGTGAGCTCTTCAGGCAGGCTCCGGATGCCGATCGCATGAGCCGAATGAAGCTTGACGAGATAAAAAGCCTTGTACGCTCCATAAATTATTTCAACAACAAAGCGAAAAACATCCTCGACGTCAGCCGGATTCTCATTGAGCACTACCAGGGAAAGGTGCCTGAAACAAGGGAAGAGCTTGAACGTCTGCCGGGAGTTGGCAGAAAAACTGCAAATGTGGTACTCGGCAACGCCTTCGGTCAACCGGTCATGCCGGTGGACACCCATGTGCACAGGGTTTCAAACAGGATCGGGCTGGTAAAAACAAGCAAACCTGAAGAGACAGAAAAAGAGCTGATGAAGATTATTCCTGAAGCATGGGTTATCACCTTTCATCACTATCTGCTGCTGCACGGACGTTACACCTGCAAGGCAAAAAAGCCGGAATGCGCAGGTTGTACGGTCAGCAGCGTCTGTGATTATCCGACAAAAACCTAACCAAGTTCGATTTTGCGGTCAACGGCATAGACCCACTCACCTTCAGGACGCAGCCGATTACCGGCCCAGAGTTCAAGCATCACACCTTTGGTTGAAGAAACAGGTGAGGTGAAAATTTCAATCTGGTAGTAAAGTTCGTCAAGAAGATCATCCCAGACCTTTTCAAGGTTGGATGCCACATCCTGATAGGCCGGGCCAGGAGTCAGAGAACATGCTGAATCGGGTGGAAAATAGTCGCTGATGTAGATAAAGCTGTCGGGCATCAAAAAACCGCCTCGAAAGGTACCTCTGGAGCGTTTGATACCGGGAACTTCAACCCAGAATTCGAGCAGTGTATCAGAAGTCAGCCTGCAGTCACTCGCAAGCTTTTCGAAAAGCTGCTGGACAGTCTGGCGAATGAGCGCTTTGTTGTCGGTGGAAAGCTCATGCATTTTGAAATCCGGAGTATGGTCGCGCATGTTCGGTGAACGATAAGTTATTGAGTGAGTTGTAGCAATATAGGGTTATTTCGGGGTTGCATCAACTTGTTGGAGATGGTTCAATCGCAATTGTTTTTTGCAGAACGGTTTCAAGCCACGGCTTCAGCAGGTCGGCTGCCCAGATTTCTATATCAGGTTCAAAAAGGGTTTTCAGGTGCAGTGTAATTGCACTTCCCTTGACCTCTACATTAATGTTCTGAATATTCTGCCTGTGACCACGTTCAAGACCATTGGCAAGGCGCAGAATTCCGGAAAGCACATCGACCGCCCGTTTATGCTGCGGCTTGAGGATGCTGTAACCCGTATGCTTTTCGGAAGGAGGAGATTTGCGGTGATAACGAACCACATGACCGATAATCTCGATTTCTGAAGGTGAAAATCCCCGGAGTTCTCCGTTAAGAACGATGTACTGGCTGTGCTTGTGATGAGAAGAGATGGAAATAAATGCCCCGATGTTATGAAGCAGTGATGCATACTCCAGAAGTTCACGGTAGGGCGCTTCAAGATTGTGCAGAAGTGCAAGTTTATCGAAGAGCTGCAGGCTGAGCCGTGCAATATATTCGGCATGATCACGGTCCCAATCGCAGCGAAACCCGAGTTCATTGACACTCTCCCGCCGAATATCAAGCGCAACCTCGTCGCCCCGCCTCTTTGCCCTCGAATAGCGATGCTTCAGATAGTGCAGCACCATTCCTTCACGAAGCGCCGAATCGGAAATCAGAATCTCCTCAACTTTGAAGAGTCTGAAAATCATGTCAACAAGAATCAGACCCGGTACAATAAGGTCTACCCTCTTTTCATCAAGACCGGTCATCTTTCGTCGATCTGCAACATCCAGCGGAATAACGGCATTGTAGAGTGCCAGAAACTCCTTTCGGGTGAAGGTACTGTTGTTGAGCGACACATCACTCTCCATGCCGTTCATTGAGCGTATCATTCGAGCGATATTCTGGGCCGTACCCGAAGAGGCAATAGCCCTCGTCACCTTGAGTTCAGAGGCTTTTTCAACGGCAGAAACCATCTCCGCAGCAAAAAACTGCTCAAGCATCTTGATTTCATGAAGAGAAATCGGTTCTGTAGTGACGAACCGTTCACGCATTCTTGCTACACCGATTTTACGACTCTCAAGAAGCTGCACCCCTTTATGATTGACAACCACAAACTCAACGGAGCCTCCACCAATATCAAAAAGCAGATCGGCAGTTTTGCCAATCTTCACCGCATTACGAACTCCATAATAGATAAACTCTGCCTCTTCTTTCCCGGAGATAATCTTGACGTTAAGACCGGTCTCGTCCCTGATTCGGCTGAGAAAATCACACCTGTTTTTGGCCTCCCGGATAGCACTTGTGGCAAAGGCAATTATATGTTCCTGCGCCACGCCATGCTGCGAAGCAAGAACAAGAAAATTCTTCAAGGCGGCAATGCCTGACTGCATCGCATCCTCATCCAGCATTTTTGTTGAAATACTGCCCCTGCCGATACAAATCATATCCTTGACACGATCAATCTCAACAATGCCCTTTTCCTTGCTCTCTTCAACAATAATCATGTGGAAGGAGTTGGTACCGAGGTCAATGGCAGCTACCCGTATATTTTCAGTCGTCATGCATGTAGTCTAAAAGCAATTTAAATGGCGGTGCAAAATACATGTTTTGGAAGGGAAAAGGAAGAGGATGTGTAACCTTTCTCTTCCAGAAATTTCGGTGTATATTCAAGCCTGAAATTGGCGCCTCTATGCCATTTCACCAAGAAACTTTTTTATGACCATTTCATCGCGCCCCGAAACAATGGAAGCTATCGACCGCCTGGAACTCCGCTATGAAGTTGCGCGAAAAGCGATTCACCTCTCTTCGCTTTCGATTCCGGTGATATACTGGTTTATCAGCAGGGAACTTGCCCTGCTGCTGCTTGTTCCTCTTTTTTCAGGTTTTTTTCTGATTGATCTGCTGAAAAATTTTTTTGAACCTGTTTCCCGATGGTATCATAAAACCTTCGACTCCATGCTGAGAACGCATGAGCTTGAAGGGAACAAAGCGTATCTGAATGGAGCGACCCACATCGTCATGGCTGCTCTTCTTCTTGTCCTTTTTTTTCCAAAAATTATTGCAGTCACAGCATTTACCATGGTTGCTGTTTCCGATACCCTGGCGGCCATTATTGGAAAAACTTTCGGAAAACACCGGTTCGGACAGAAAAGTCTTGAGGGAAGCGGGGCGTTTTTTCTCTCGTCGTTATGCATTGTTGCTGTCGTGCCGGGGTTGAATCTGTTTGTCGGAGTTGTTATGGCAATGTCGGCAACGGCAACCGAAGCGTTCATGGTTCGTATCGGCGACTTCAAGATTGACGATAATCTTGCGATACCACTTGTCAGCGCAACGGTCGGCGTCCTCTGTTCATTCCTCTTCTTATGAAGGCAGTTACACCTTCCAGAATGATCATGCAGACCACTCTTACCGATTCAGCAGAAGAGGCCGCCGCCATCCTCAAGTCGGGCAGGGTCGTCGCATTTCCAACTGAAACTGTCTACGGCCTTGGTGCCAGCATCTACCATCCTGAAGCAATTCTGCGGGTTTTTCAGGCAAAAGGCCGTCCTGGGGATAACCCGCTTATAGTTCATATTTACAGCCTTGAACAGCTTGCCGATGTTGCCGGTGAAATTAATTCAGACGCACGTCAACTGATTGACCGTTTTTTCCCTGGTCCTCTCACTCTCGTGCTGAAAAAGAATCCTCTGGTACCCGATTCCGTCACCGGCGGCCTGGATACGGTGGGTGTACGCTGCCCTGCAAATCCGGTCGCTCGTGAGTTTCTCCGTCTTTCTGGATGTCCGGTTGCCGCTCCTTCGGCCAATCTTTCGGGACTGCCGAGCGCCACAAGCTGGGAAGCGGTCTTTGAAGATCTTGACGGAAAAATCGACTGCGTGCTTCGAGGCAACCCAAGCGCAATCGGCCTTGAATCAACCATTGTTGACTGTTCCGGATCGAGACCTCTTCTGCTGAGGGCCGGAGCTATTACCTTTGAGCAACTGCAGGCTGTTGTGCCGGAAATCGCAACCAACACAAACCAGGACAGGCAGGCTCCCCCAAAAAGCCCTGGGCTGAAGTATCCGCATTATGCTCCAAAAGCAGCGATTATTCTCTGCCATGCCGATGAACAGCGAAGCGTGACCCCTTCTTCAGCATACATTGGTCTTTCAGAACCGCCGGCAGGTATTTTGCTGTGCAAGCGCTGCCGAAATCTTGAGGAATATGGCAGTGAGCTTTTCAGTTTTTTCCGGTATTGTGATTCCAAGGGCATTGATACGATTTACTGTGAACTGCCCTCAAACCAGGGACTCGGCAGAGCTATCAGGGACAGGCTGATGAGGGCTGCCGGTAAAGAGTGAGAACACTTGCGATTCAAAACGACAAGAAACATCCAAGATGAAAGGAGCCGGGAGCACTGGTCGCCCGCTCATCGTTGCCGCTGCCGCAGACCACCCTGTCACTGTACCAGGTTTTTTCATACCGCGCGCCAAGCTTCATCTTTTTCATGGCTTGCCATGTTGCCACAAGAAACATGGATCTGCCCCGCCCGTCGTAGACGCCGAGACTGGAGGTCAGTGGCAGGTCATCTTCGTAAGCATAGATGGCCGCATCGTAATCGTTGGTATCAAAAAAGGTAACGCGCCCTTTCAAACCATAGTTCCC
>JBAXFV010000027.1:0-14665 GCA_037139755.1 Chlorobiaceae bacterium | reverse complement strand
GATATACAGGTAATCCTCGTTTATGATCTCGCTGAAGGTCTGTATCACTACCGGCAGCTTTTTCATCGTCAACCTCAATTGAACTTGTTAGTCCATTACGGGCATCGGCACTTCAAAACGTCAGTAGCACAGCTTATCACTTTTTTACTACGCAAGGAAATATATAATTTTTTGAGAGGAATACGGAGTTCAAAAATTTGGCTCTTCATCCATCCACTGGCACAGGTAAACCCAAAATTTTTGATTCAACAATTGACGGGTATCGCGCGAAATTCTGGTAAATTGACCAAAGGAAAAGAAGAAAGATTTTATGAAGTAAGAGAACTGCCGCATTCTATGCCACCAGATCCCAGTAATGCCACACCTGAATTTCCCCAAGATGAACTTCTGATATTCATCGGGCACAGCGACGACGCTTCAGCGGAAGCAAATGCCATTCTTGAACTGCAATCGGAGATCGACAAGGATTTTCGACTGCTGCTGAAATCCAATGGTCATCGTTCAGTTTTCAAGCGTATCAGGCTGTGGGAGTGGACACTTGATGCACTGGCGCTGCCCGGCGGCCAGGAGAGGGCAGTTACCCCTGCGCTAAACTGTGCACAGATAGCCATTTTTGTTTTCAGGGATCGAGTTGGAAAGGTTACCTGGCAAGAGCTTGAGAAGGCCAGAAAGGGGAGTCCATCGGTGCAGCCCCATGTTTTTGCATTTTTTCCCGAGACAGCTCCTACTCAAGCCAAGTATCCAACTTCCCAGGCAAAGCGTCAGGCCGCACAGGATTGGTTAAGCTTGCTCGACCATCAGGATGCCCTCACGGCCGACTGGACAAACTCCGAATCCTGCTCTGTAACGCCCAGCCCAACCTATCAGGATGCAGAAGAACTCAAGACGATTGTTCGTGACAAGGTGCGTATTGCCTTGGCAGACATTCTTTCTGAAAGGGTTGTTAAATTACTTTCGAATAAGCAATTGACAAATGCTATGTTTGTTAGAAAAAAAAAGGAAGTAAAAGTTCTTGTTGTTTCACCTGATGATGTCTATAAAGAGCGGAAAGTTGTTCAGGAGGTAATCGAGAGTTGGAATATTCGTAATAGCAATGACCGTCAAATAAAGCTTGAAGCAGTATTTTTGGAAAAACATGCAGCTTCAGGAAACAGGGGAAATGGGGATGGTTCACAAGAGGCAATTACCTCCAAGGTTGTAGGCGAGTGTGATTGTGCCATAGGTATTTTCTGGACACGGATTGGTAATGATACTGGCGTGGCAACAAGTGGAGCGCTTGAAGAGATTGAGAGAACCCAGCGTATGGGAAAGCCGGTCATGTTGTATTTTTCGGATGTTCCCGTTTCACCCAAAAAGATTGATTTTCAGCAGAGGCAGATGCTTGATGAATACCGAACTTCATTGTCTCCACTGGCGCCAGCAGATGAGGACGAAACGCTTGATGAGTTTCGGAAAAAACTTTCAGATCACCTTTCTTTGCAGATACCGAAATGGTTTCCACTTGATGAGGGCGACGGCAGTAATACTTTGCCTCAAAAGTTTATCCCAAAAGTTTTTATAACCTATTCATGGGATGACGATAATCATAAAAGTTGGGTTGCAGAGCTGGCGACTCGTCTTCGTGGTAACGGGGTTGAAACTCGTATTGACCAATGGCATGCTGTGCCCGGAGATCAGCTTCCAGAATTTATGGAGCGAGAGATTCGAAATAACGATTATGTCTTGATTATTTGTACTCCAAAGTATCGTAGTAAATGTGATAAGCGCGAAGGTGGAGCTGGCTATGAGGGTGATATTATAACTGCCGAGGTTTATACTACAAAAAATCACAGAAAATTTATTCCAGTGCTTGCTCATGGTACTTGGGATGAAGCTTCTCCTTCATGGCTTAAGGGAAAGTATTATGTTGATTTAAGCTCCTTGGAGCGATACGAACAAGGTTATTCTTGTTTGCTTGCTACACTCATCAATGCATCTCCGTCTTTACCTCCAGTAAACCCGAGAATGCTTGATGTTCTACCTTCTGAATCTCTGCCACCCTCACCGATCATTGTTCGTGCCGAGAAGTCACGAAACTCGTTTTATAACAAGTATGAAGATAATGCCGAATATATTCTTATACCGGGCGGCAGCTATCTCTATTCAGTAACAGGGAGGGAGGAGCGTGTTTACGATCTTTACATGGCGAAGTATACCGTTACCAACAGGTTGTTTCGCAAATTCATTGCTTTTTTGCAGGCAAAAGGTTTGGAACGTAGTTTGCAGGAATCTGCGATTTCCTTGAGGGATGAGCTTAAAGTACTTGCAAAAAAAGGTTTATGGTGGAAAAAGTTTGCCGATGATCTTCATGCAGCGGGCAATGACCTTGCTTATTTCTTTTGCTCAAAGTATAATAACGAAGAAAAGTTAAATGGGGAACATCAGCCAGTGGTTGGTGTAAGCTGGTATGCCGCACGTGCTTATTGTTTGTGGCTATCAATGCTTGAAGGTGGTCGAACGTTATATAGCCTTCCTTCAGAGATTGAATGGGAGTGGGCGGCAGGTGGATGCAGAAGCGGAGCGGTTCAGAACGTTCGTAGATGGCCTTGGCCTGAAGATGAGGGAGAACTTTCTTTTCGATTGGCCAATTATGGCAATAAAATTGGTGCGACAACAGTTGTTGGTAGCTATCCAGACGGGAGAACTCCAGAAGGATTACACGATATGCTCGGTAATATATGGGAATGGATGGATAATTGGTTCGATGAAAAGAAACAGTTTCATGCGATCCGTGGGGGTTCGTGGTACAGCGATGCTGATGCCCTGCACTGCTCCTCCCAGTACGGCTACGATCCGTGGCTCAGCAGGAGCTACCGTGTGGGTTTTCGGGTTGTGCGTTCCAGTCCCTTTCCCTGAAAATCTGATCCTCTGATATCTGAAACTCTGAAAAAGAAAGCTCACTCAACAAAGCGGAACCAACATGGAGAGGCAGGAAAATTTTTTTTGACCTGAAGCGCAGCAGAATAATCTCCCGACAGGGGAGAACAAAGGATAAAATTGTGTTATGACCCGGAACTACGAAAAGCTGAAGACCCTGTTGATAGAGCTGTTTCAGCTCGACCGGCCTGACCTCGATTTTGGTCTCTACCGCATCATGCACGCCAAAAGTGCGGAGGTGACGCAGTTTCTCGACAAGGAGCTGCTGCCGCAGGTGACGGCGGCGTTTGGCCAGTTCAGGAGCGCTGACAAGGCTGAGATGGAGCGGGAACTCAACAAAGTCATCGCGGGCGTGGAGGCGGCGGGTATGTATCCTGAGCAATCGCCAAAGGTGCAGGCGTTGCGCGAGCAGCTTAAAAACGACGGCGTGGATGTGGGGCGGCTTGAGAGCGAGGTGTACGACCACCTCTTCAGTTTTTTCCGTCGCTACTACTCCGAGGGCGACTTTCTTGCCAAACGGGTCTACAAGCCGGGAGTTTACGCCATTCCGTACGAAGGCGAAGAGGTGATGCTCCATTGGGCCAACAAGGATCAGTACTACATCAAAACCAGCGAGTACCTGCGCGACTACGCCTTCCGTCTGCGCCCCGACCTGGAGGCGGAGCCCATGCGCGTGCACTTCCGGCTGGCGGATGTGGCCGAGGGCGAGCATGGCAACGTGAAAGCCTCCGAAGGCAAGGAGAGGCGCTTCAAACTTGCTGAAGAGAATCCCGTCACCCTTCAGGATGGGGAACTCATGATCAGCTTCACCTATCAGCCCGATACAGCAAAGCAGAAAGAGCTGAATGCAGCGGCAGAAGAGGCCATTGCCGCAATGGGCGATGCGTCACTGACAGCATGGATCACCGAGCTTGGCAAGCCGAACGTCAGGAGTGACGGCAGCTCTTCCGGCACGCGCTTGCGCCTCCATCTCGATCGCTATACCGCACGCAACACCTTTGACTACTTTATTCACAAAGATCTTGGCGGTTTCTTGCGCCGCGAGCTCGACTTTTTCATCAAGAATGAGGTGATGCACCTCGACGACATCGAAAATGAGAGCGCTCCCCGTGTTGAGCAGTACCTCTCAAAAATCAGGGTGATTCGCAAAATCGCAGGCAAGATCATCGATTTTCTGGCTCAACTGGAGAATTTCCAGAAGAGGCTCTGGCTGAAGAAAAAGTTTGTGGTCGAGACGCACTACTGCATCACACTCGACCGCATACCGGTGGAGTTTTATGGGGAGATTGCCGCCAATGAAGCACAGCATGATGAGTGGTTAAGGCTTTTTTCCATTAATGAGATTCAGGGTGACTTGATTGCTCCGAGTTACAGTAAACCGCTGAATCCGGTTTTTTTGAAGGCACATCCGACGCTTGTGTTAGATACAAAGCACTTTGATGCCAATTTTACCGCACGGTTGCTCGAAACTCTTGCCGATTTAGATGAACAGACCGATGGAGTGTTGTTTCATAGTGAGAATTTTCAGGCACTATCACTGATGCAAGCTCGCTTTCGGGAGAAGGTTAAATGCGTCTACATTGATCCGCCATACAATACCGGTGAAGATGATTTTCCCTATAAGGATAGCTATCAGCATTCCAGTTGGATGTGCATGATGTTGGACAGGGCTAAAATGGCTGGAATTCTTCTTGCTTCTGATGGTCTTTTTTCTGTGCAGATTGGGGATGAAGAGATGGCCAATGTTCGATTACTATTTGGTGAGGCTTTTGCGGAACGTAAGAACTCAGCAGTAGTTCGTCGCGGCATCAAGAATGTTCAAGCACAATTCAAGGATATTGATCGGCTATCGTTGGGATACGATGTAGTACATTCCTATGCAAAGAGTACGGGGGTACGATTGGCCCATTTGAGGCAGGCATTTGAGGAAGAGAAGCCAGGTAAGTGGGACACTTTTTGGAGAGGCACAGATCGTCCAACGATGCGGTATGAGTTGTTTGGAAATACTCCTGGAACTGGGCAATGGCGATGGGAAGAAGGACGGGCTAAACGTGCAATAAAAGCCTATGAGAAATTTTTAGAACATGAAATGGCAACGAAAAGTCTTGATGATTGGTATGTGGAGAATTTTCAATGTGGTGTTGATCTCGACTTCGTTCGCTTGAGTAATGACGGTGTGGTGCAGTACTATGTGCCCCCTCAAAACTTTCGATTGGTTAGTGACAATTGGCTTGACATTCCCGCTTCTGGAAGCCATACTGTATTTGCGCATGAGAAGTCTCTTGCTCTTTTGCGGAGGGTGATTTCATGGTCTACACAACCAAAAGATTATGTCTTGGATTATTTTGCAGGTTCTGGTTCGACAGGGCATGCTGCGTTTTCAATGCCACCCGGTGGTGAAGGAAAACGGAAATTTATTCTTGTGGAGATGGGTGATCATTTCGATACAGTGCTTCTTCCTCGCTTGAAGAAAGTCAGCTTTGCGCCAGCATGGAAAGATGAAAAGCCTAAGCGATTGGCTTCGCTTGAGGACGCAGAGTGCAGCCCTCATATCATCAAAGTCGTTTGTCTCGAATCCTACGAAGACACCCTCAACAACCTTGAGCCGCGCCGCACCAGCCATCAGCAACTCACCCTTGATTCTCCTGAAGCTCAAGGGGCGGAGAGCCTCAAGGAGCAGTATATCCTCCGCTACATGCTTGACGTGGAGACGCGCGGCAGTCAGTCGCTGCTCAATGTGCAGGCATTCACCAACCCAACGGCATACAAGCTCAAGGTGAAGCGCCCCGGTTCGGATGAGAGCAGCGAGGTGAATATTGATCTTCTTGAGAGCTTCAACTGGCTTGTCGGTCTCACTGTTCGCAAAATTGCCGCTCCGCAAAGCTTCAGCGCCTTGTTCGAGCGCGACAGCGAAAAGCGTCTGCGCCTGCATGGCCCTCTCAAGCCGGAGACTGATGCTCCGTACTGGTTCCGAAGCGTCACCGGCACCGTGCCCGATGGCCGCAAAACGCTCATTATCTGGCGCAAACTCACTGGCGAACCGGAGCAGGACAACCTTGTGCTCGACGAGTGGTTCACCCTGCAAGGCTATGCAGCCAGGGAGAGCGAGTTTGCCCTCATCTACGTCAATGGCGGTAACAACCTCGAAAACCTCAAGCAGCCCGGCGACCTCTGGAAAGTGCGCCTCATCGAAGAGGATTTTCACCGCCTCATGTTTGAAGCAAAGGAGGGCGTGTAACGATGGCAACTCCCATTACGCCAGAGCTCTCGTTTGAACGACTGGTCACCGCTATCGGGCAAGTTAATTCCGAATTGGCCGCACAAGCTTCCCGGGCGGTCAACACAAGTCTCACCCTTCGTAACTGGTTCATTGGTTGCTATATCACCGAGTACGAATTGCGGGGGGCAGATCGCGCCCAATATGGAGACAAAATCTTTGAGCTGTTATCAAAACGTCTTATGCAGGCAGGTGTCAGCCGCTCAGAAATGCGGGAACTGAGGCGCTATCGCCAATTTTACTTGACTTACCCTTCAATTCGGGAGACGCTGTCTCCCGAATTGAAAAACAAACTTTTGCCTGCTGATACCTTCAACTTTCGGGAGTCAGCGACTCCCGTTTTAAGCAGCACTCCTGCTGAACTTCTGGGCAAGCTGTCGTTCAGCCATATTGTTGAACTGTTACAATGTGAAGATGAGACCAAACGATTTTTCTACGAAGTGGAGTGCATTCAGGGCAACTGGTCAGTCCGCGAGCTGCGGCGGCAGATTCACAGCCTCTTCTACGAGCGGTGCGGGCTCTCGATTGACAAGAAAAAACTGATGGAGCAGGCACAAAAAAATGCTGAACAGGCGTTGCCGACCCTGAGGGTGCGTGACCCCTATCTCCTCGAGTTCCTTGGCTTGACTCCATGTGAGGTGATGAGCGAGTCGCATCTTGAAGATCAACTTATCAACAAGATTGAGGAGTTTCTGCTTGAACTTGGTCATGGTTTCTGTTTTGAGGCCCGGCAGAAACGCATCTTGATCGGCGACGATTACTACTTTGTCGATCTGGTTTTTTATCATCGTATTTTGAAGTGCCATGTGCTGGTGGAGCTGAAGCTGGCCGAGTTCAGCCATGAAAATATCGGTCAGCTCAATACTTATGTGAGCTGGTACAGGAAAACGATGATGCGTGAGGGTGACAATCCGCCCATAGGAATTCTTTTGTGTACCCACAAGAAACATTCGCTGGTCGAGTTCGCCCTGGCTGGCATTGATAATCAGCTCTTTGTCTCCAAGTATCTGCTTGAACTACCGAAGAAAGAGGAGATGCTTCGCTTTATTGAGGAGCAACTGGCGCCGGAAGCTGTTGGTGAAAGCGAGCTGCGCCAGACACCTGGACTTGACACGCCAGCCAACAAGGGAGGCAACTGATGGCGCGAGCTGGGGCTGCAAAGGGCACCACGGCAAAAGGGCGCTTGACCAATAAGCCGCAGGTGCCTTTTGCCCGGAAGCTTGTGGTCAATCAGTGGCTGCTTTCGCTCTTTGGGGTGAAGCGGTTTGAGGAGTTGGCCGACCAGTTGCGCAGTGAAACGCAGGAGGGGCTTGATGAGCATAATGTTCACCATTTTCACCACGCACTGACCGCACAGCACCTTGATGTGAGGCTTCTTACGGCTGAATTATTGCTGGAGTACGACCAGAATATTGTTCGCCATACGCAGCGATTGAACGAGCGACGTATCACGCGCGGTGAGGAGCCGATTGTCTGGAAGTATTTTCAGTATCTCACCCTGCTCTTCACTGAAATCTATCTTGACCGCTATTTTCGCGATCCAGAAGCGCTGCTCATGGCGCTGAATGCGCAGGCACTCCTCTACAACAGCGACAAGCCGGATGCTGACCGGATTACCCCTTTTGATGCAGCGCTTGAGGCTTGGCCGCAGCTCAACAAGCTGGCCTACTGGAGTGCTACCGGCAGTGGCAAGACGCTGTTGATGCACGTCAATATTCTCCAATACCAGCATTATCTCAAAGCGCAGGGTGGTCACCGTCTGGAGCTGAACCGTATTTTGCTGCTGACACCGAATGAGGGGTTGTCGCAGCAGCATTTGCGGGAGTTTGAGACGGCGGGCATGGATGCGGAACTCTTCAGCAAGGATGGGCGCGGCCTCTTTTCGAGCCATGCGGTTGAGATTCTTGAGGTGACCAGGCTTCGTGAGGAGACGGGGGAGAAGACTATCGCCGTTGATTCGTTTGAGGATAACAACCTTGTGCTGGTGGATGAGGGGCATCGGGGAACCAGCAGCGGTGAGGAGGGTGCGTGGATGAAGGCTCGCAATGCGCTCTGCGAAAAGGGGTTCTCTTTTGAGTACTCGGCAACCTTCGGGCAGGCGGTGAAAGGGAAGCCTGAACTTATTGCGCTCTATGCCAGAAGCACGCTGTTTGACTACTCGTACCGATACTTTTACGGCGACGGGTTTGGCAAGGATTATCAGATTCTCAATCTTGATGAGGAGACGCAACGGAACCATCTTGAGCTTTACATGGTGGCTTGCCTGCTCTCCTTTTTTCAGCAGCAGCGCCTTTTTCGTGAGCATGAGGCGGCTTTTCGCCCCTTCAACATCGAAAAACCGTTGTGGATATTTGTCGGCGGCAGTGTGACGGCATCGCTGCCCACGCGGGATGCTACCGATATTGTAAAGATTCTCTGCTTTCTTGCCCGTTATGTGGCCGATCGTGCAGGCTCCATGCAGCGGATTGAGCGTGTGCTGCATCAGGGCATCGACACGGCAACGGGTAAAAATCTCTTTGCCGGTCGATTTGTTTATCTCAATACCTGCGGGCTTGACCCGGCGCAGGTGTTCGATGAGACGCTTTCGACGCTCTTCAATGCGCCGGGCGGTGGCCATCTCTCTGTTGAAAACCTGAAGGGGGCGACTGGCGAGCTGGCATTGCGGCTGGGCGCTGAAAATGAGCCTTTCGGTGTCATCAATGTGGGCGAAGATGCCAAACTGCTGAAGCTTTGCGAGGAGCATGGCATTGCCACCGCCGACTGTGAATTCAGGGGATCGCTTTTCCATGACATCAACAAGCCGCATTCGCCGGTGAATCTGCTGATTGGCTCCAAGAAATTTTCTGAAGGGTGGAGCAGTTGGCGGGTTTCGACAATGGGGTTGATGAATGTCGGCAAAGGGGAGGGGTCGCAGATTATCCAGCTCTTCGGGCGCGGGGTGCGTCTGAAGGGGTACGGGCGGAGTTTGAAGCGCAGCAACAAGGCGCAGTTGCCGGAAGGGGTTGAGCGGCCAAAGCACATCGCTCTTTTGGAGACACTTGGTATTTTTGGTATTCATGCGGACTATATGGCGCAGTTCCGCGATTTTCTTGAGGAAGAGGGGCTGCCCACCAATGATGATCGCATCGAGTTTTTGCTGCCGGTGATCAAAAACCTCGGGATGCAGAGGCTCAGGATGGTTCGCCTCAAGAGGAGCATTAACGGGATGAGCACTGATTTTGTTGATGCTTTCCGCAAGCTCGGCCCGGTTCCGACGGTTGCCAAACCGGACGATTCAAGCAAGGAGTATCTGCAAAAAAATCAGGTGGTGCTCAACTGGTACCCGAAAATTCAGGCAATGCGGTCGCACGGTCTGCAAGGGGGAGATGAGGAGGCTTTGCCGAATGAGGCCCATCTTGCGCCGAAACATGTTGCCTTTCTTGACCTCGACCGGATCACCTTTGAGCTGGAGCGTTTTAAGGCGGAGCGCGGCTGGTATAACCTGAACCTCACCCGCGCTGCCATTGAGGAGCTGCTGGCCGATCAGAGCTGGTACAAGCTGCTGATTCCTGCCGGGGAGCTGGCCTTCAGAAGCTTCGAGAATGTGCGGCTCTGGGAGGAGATTGCCCTCTCTCTGCTGAAGAGGTACACCGAGCGCTACTACACCTACCGCAAACGCGAGTGGGAGCTGCCGCATCTGGAGTATCGCGACCTTGAGGGCGACGATCCGAACTTCCTCTCTCTGAAGGAGTCGCCGGATGAAGGCTGTTACCGGATTATGGTCAACAAGTCGGAGGAGGAGATTGTCGCCAAACTTGAGGAGCTTAAACGTTCCATCGAGAAGGGCGAACTCAAGCACTGGGAGTTCAGGGGCATGAAGGCGATCTGGTTCGATCATCATCTCTACCAGCCGCTGCTTGCTCTTGATCAGAAGAGTGTTGATATCAGCCCGGCGCCGCTCAACAAGGGCGAGCGGCAGTTCGTTGAAGATCTCAAACGTTTTCATGATGGCAACTCAGACTTTTTCAACTCAAGGAAGCTCTACCTGCTCCGCAACCTGAGCCGGGGCCGTGGTGTCGGTTTTTTTGAGGCGGGCAATTTTCACCCCGACTTCATTCTCTGGCTCATCGAGGATGGCAAGCAGCGCATCATTTTTGTTGACCCCAAAGGTATTCGCAATCTTGCAGCAAACGACCCCAAGATTCAGTTTTACGAAACCATCAAAGAGATTGAGCAGCGTCTCAATGACCCGGAGGTGAGCCTCGAATCCTTTATTGTCTCAAACACATCATCCGCTGCAATGAGCCGCCAGTGGAACATGGCGAAGCCGGAGATGCAGCGGCGCAATATTTTGTTTCAGGAAGAGGATGGGGAGAATTATGTGGGGCAAATGCTCCAAAGCTAATAAATATGTATATTCACAAGTAATGTGCGTATAGAGTAAAGGGATACGCAGGTTGAAGGCTCTTGTCCGAATACGGTTTATCTTGCCTGAAAGCATGGGGCAAGCGGTAACCTTGTTGAAGTGACTTTTCGTTGAAACATTTTAAAGGATTTTACCATGTCATTACTTTATACCCCCACCACTCTCGGCTCGCTTGTATTACAGAACCGTATGGTTATGGCGCCGATGACGCGCAGCCGAGCCATCGATAACATTCCCAATGCCCTCATGGCCGACTATTACGCACAACGCGGAACGGCCGGGCTCATCATTACCGAGGGGGCGTCGCCCTCGCCGAATGGTTTGGGTTACGCGCGCATACCGGGCATCTTCTCTGCGGCCCAGGTTGAGGGATGGAAAGCCACTACAGAAGCGGTGCACAAGAAGGGCGCAAAGATATTTCTGCAGATCATGCACAGCGGACGAATTTCTCATCCTCTGAATATGCCTGCCGGTGCTCGCGTCATTGCGCCTTCAGCCGTCGCTGCTTCCGGTGAAATGTACACAGACGCCGGGGGTATGAAACCTTTTCCTGTTCCTGAGGCGATGACCCTGGAGGAGATTAAATCGACTGTTGCCGAGTATGCCCAGGCAGCTAAAAATGCCGTTGCAGCAGGGTTTGACGGTATTGAGCTGCATGGAGCAAACGGCTATCTGCTTGAACAGTTCATTCGTCCGAATGCGAACCTCCGCACGGACAGTTATGGTGGTTCGATAGAAAACCGTGCGCGTTTTGTGCTTGAAGTGGTCAACGCGGTCATTGCGGCGATTGGCAGAGAAAAGGTTGGCATCCGGCTTTCTCCATTCGGCGTCTTCAATGACGTGCCGCTCTATGACGATATGGCGGATGATTACACCTGGCTGGTCCAGCAGCTCAATCTTGCAGCTCCGGCGTATATTCACATCGTGGATCACTCTTCAATGGGGGCGCCGATCGTGCATGACAGCATAAAGGCGACATTCCGCAGTACCTTCAAAGGCACCTTGATTCTTTCGGGAGGTTACGATGCCAGGCGCGCTGAAAGCGATCTGGCTGCGGGGAAAGGTGACCTGATAGCTTTTGGCATGGCTTTTCTGGCCAATCCCGACCTTGTTCAACGATTTAAAACAGGAGCAGCCCTGAATGTTCCCGACATGGAGACGTTGTATACCCCCGGGCCCAAGGGATTTACGGACTATCCTGCTTTGCAGGAATAAATTGTTTTTTTGACGTTTGAATCGTGGTACTGAAGAGAGCTTGTTCAATTCTCCACCCCTCGGGGAGAGAATTGAACTGGCTTTTTATCAAGCTTTGACAATGCTCTCTGATGGGCATATTGCGACGCATGCCGGAGCATCATGATGGCCGACACAGTCAACACAGACCGCTTCGTTGATGATATAGGTATCATCTCCACCTGAAATAGCATTTACCGGACATTCTGGCTCGCAGGCTCCGCACATGATACAGGTATCAATAACTTTATGTGCCATAATTGTTTGTTTTGTTTATGGTTATGATGAAAAAAAGGCATTTTGTGCCTTGGTTATGCGCTGAATATAGCGATTTGTTTTTCCAAAGACGCTTTTGTCGTCTCCAGAGAACGTGAAAAAAGCCTGGATGCAGCATTAAGGAGCAACACCCATGCACATACCTGATGGATATTTGAGCCCTGCGACTTGCGGGGTATTTGGGGCGGTGATGATCCCGATATGGATGGCTGCTTCAAAGAGGGTTACAAAAACATTGAACGTGAGGCAGGTTCCCTTTCTGGCGATTGGCGCAGCGTTCAGCTTTGTCATCATGATGTTCAATGTGCCCATTCCCGGTGGTTCGACCGGTCATGCGGTTGGCGGGGTTCTTGTTGCTCTTCTTTTGGGGCCCTGGGCGGCTTGTATTGCCCTTACTGTTGCCCTGGTCATTCAGGCGCTCTTGTTTGGCGATGGTGGTATAACGGCCATTGGAGCGAATTGTTTTAATATAGCGTTTGTGCTTCCTTTTACCGGGTATTATGTTCATAAATTGATCAGTTCGAACAGCCCGGCGGGTTCCAAAAGACGTATTATTGCTGCCGGTGCTGGGGCATACGTGGGTATTTGTGTGGCAGCGCTCTGTGCAGGCATCGAATTTGGACTTCAGCCCTTGCTGTATCATACGCCAAATGGTCAGGCGTTGTACTCTCCTTATGGCCTGAATGTTGCTGTCCCTGCAATGGTTTTGGGGCATCTTCTTGTCATTGGATGGGTTGAGGTTCTGGTGACCGCATTGGTTGTACAATATTTACAGAAACAGGATTTTGTTTTTTTTGAAGGGGGCAGATCATGACGCTTGCCAATAAATTATGGAGAGGAATTGGTGTTTTAATGGTACTGTCGCCTCTGGGGCTGATGTTGCCGGATCGGTTTAAGGCTGGAACTGCCTGGGGTGAGTGGGGGGTTTATGAGCTTCAGAAAATGAGAGGCTCTCTCCCGCAGGGTTTTCAGAAACTTTCAGACTTGTGGAAAGCTCCGCTGCCTGATTATGCTTTTCAGGGATGGGAGGGAAAGGATCTCTTTCATTCGAGTTTTGCCTATATCGTCTCTGCGGCTGCTGGAATTGCGATCATCGCGGGAGTTGCATTGCTTTTAGGAAAAGTGCTGGTGAAAGAGCATGAATAGGGCATTGCACAAGAGGCGTGATTTTATAGAGCGTTCATTGTTGAGCGCTCTTGCTTTTTTAAAAGAGGCTACCCTTTCTGAAGAGTGTGCCAATCGGAAAGGTTTTTTGCAGTCACTGGATCCCCGTTTTAAAACGTTGTCGTTGTTGGCTTTTCTTGTAACGGCGGTCTCCCTGAAAAGCGCTGTATTGATCAGCTTTCTTTATAGCTTATGTTTACTCCTTGCTCTTTTTTCCAGAATTCCTCTCACGCACTTTTTGCAAAGAACATTGCTTTTCATCCCGTTGTTCTCACTCTTCATTGTGCTTCCAACCTTGTTCAGCATGGTGACGCCAGGTGAACCAGTTTGGTCGTTTCATCTTTTGGGGATTCATGGTATCATTACTCGTCCGGGTGTGGATGGAGCTTTTTTGTTTGTGGTCAGGATTGCCACCTCGGTATCGCTGGTTGTTTTACTCTCTTTGACGACCCGGCACTCGGAGTTACTGAAGGTTTTAAGGATATTTGGTGTGCCACAGCTCTTTGTTTTGACCTTATCGATGTGTTACCGCTATCTCTATCTCTTTGCGACGATGGTCGAGAATATTTTTATCGCGATTAAAAGTCGTGTCGGCGTGGTGTCGCATCACAGGCATGGTCAGAAAGTTGTGGCCTGGAATATTGCCAATACCTGGAACAGAACAACACATATAAGTGAAGAGGTTTATATGGCGATGCTTTCGAGGGGCTATACCGGGGAGCCTCGACAGTTGTCTGAATTTCATGCGACGCCAAAAGAGTGGTTCTGGCTGTTCTGTGCCGTGATCATCTGTGCTGGCCTGTTGTATAGAGAAGCTAACTTATGAGTGAAATTATTTATGAAGTAAAGGAGGTACAATACTCCTGGCCGGGAAAATTTCCTGCCCTTTGTGGTGTTGATATGACCATTCGGTCGGGCGAGAAAATTGCGATTATTGGTGCCAACGGAACAGGGAAATCGACGTTGTTGCATCTCCTTGATGGACTGATATTCCCTCATCATGGTCATGTGACAGCCTTCGGGGAGAGGTTGAATGAACATTCGCTGTTTGATGAAAAGGCTGCACACCGCTTCAGACGAAGGGTTGGCCTTGTTTTTCAAAATGCCGATATCCAGTTGTTTTGCCCCTCGGTGAGAGAGGATATTGCCTTTGGGCCGCTGCAGTTTGGTGTTGCAGAGAAAGAGGTTAAGCGGCGTATCATGGAGGTTGCCAACGTGTTGGATATTCACCATTTATTGGAGAGGGCTCCCCATCAATTAAGTATCGGAGAGAAAAAGCGGGTTGCAATTGCCTCAGTTCTTGCCATTGATCCTGATGTCTATTTATTCGATGAACCGACAGCCGGGCTCGATCCTTTAACCGTTCGGCACATTATTGATTTTATGGTCAATGC
>JBAXFV010000026.1:0-14935 GCA_037139755.1 Chlorobiaceae bacterium | reverse complement strand
GGAAGCACCGGTGAAGTCATTGCCGGAAAAGTTCCGACCAAAAACTCTGAAATCATTGAAGTTCTGGTTGACAAAACCCTCAAACCGGAAGATGCAGAGACATGGCCTATCTACAAACAGCTTATGGAGTGGGCCGACAAATACCGTAAACTCAATATCCGCACCAATGCCGACCAGCCAGACCAGGCAGAAATTGCCATCACCTTCGGCGCTGAAGGAATTGGCCTCTGCCGTACAGAACACATGTTCTTCGGTGGCGAGCGTATAGATGCCATGCGCGAAATGATTCTGGCCGACGATGTTGAAGGACGCAAAATAGCCCTTGACAAGCTGATTCCATACCAGCGTGAAGACTTCTATGGACTCTTCAAAGCAATGGGGTCACGCCCGGTCACCATCAGACTTCTTGATCCTCCACTTCATGAGTTCCTGCCGCACACCGACAGCGAAATCAAAGTTCTCGCCGGGAAAATGGGGAGATCCTTTGAAGAGGTGAAGGGTCGCATTAACGATCTGCATGAATTCAACCCCATGCTTGGCCTCCGTGGCTGCCGTCTCGGCATTCTTCATCCCGAAATTACCGTCATGCAGGTACGGGCAATCATCGAAGCTGCATGCCAACTGAAAAAAGAGGGCCTTGAGGTTGTACCAGAAATTATGGTGCCACTCATCAGTACGGTCAAGGAGCTTGAAATCACCAGTGAAATCATCCACAAAACCGCACGCAGCGTCATTGCTGAACAGGGAACAGGAGTGAAATACCTGGTTGGCACCATGATTGAGGTACCACGCGCCGCGATTACCTCCGACCAGATTGCCACCGCCGCTGACTTCTTCAGTTACGGCACCAATGACCTGACCCAGATGGGACTCGGCATGAGCCGCGACGACTCCGGACAGTTTCTGCCAGTCTACCAGCAGCAGGAGATTTTTGCACGTAATCCTTTTGAATCTCTTGATATTGAGGGCGTGGGCAGGCTGATGAGCATCTCCGCCAAAGAGGGACGTGCCGTCAAGCCAGAGCTTAAGCTCGGCATCTGCGGAGAACACGGCGGGGATCCTTCAACCGTCGAATTCTGCCACCAGTTAGGACTGAACTATGTTTCATGCAGTCCTTACAGAGTGCCGATTGCCCGTCTTGCAGCAGCAAGAGCCGCTCTGAAAGGCTGAACCGGCACAAAATACTCGTAATGAAAAAGGCGGCCCTACCGGGTCGCCTTTTTCATTACGAGTTCTGTCCGAGTTACCATAAAGGTTACGCCTGTGCCTCTATTTTCTTGAAAAACATGCATCCACCTTCTGCGACAACATCCTTGCCAAAACAGGTGCCTGCAGCCGAATCGTTAACCTTTGGAGTATAGCTCTGACAATCCTGACACTGTTTGCCTTTTTCAGCTTGCTTCTGATAAATAATTTCCATATTGAATTTTTGCTTCTCTGTTGAGTTATAATAATCAAGAAATAGTGTCCATCCTGTTTTTCATCAACCGGACGAATCCGCGAAATATAAAACAGAAACTTTTTTCGCAAAGTTTTTTTTTAAAAAAAAGCTGCTGTTCAACCAAGCATTATCAGATAGGTACCATGGAAGAATATCAAAACAACAGCAACACCACCTGCTGACGACGTCGAAGCTAAAAGATTATAGAAACAACAACACATGGAATTCAGTCATATCAACATCAGGGGAGCCCGGGTACACAACCTCAAAAACATCTCTCTCGATATCCCTCGCAACAAATTTGTTGTCATTACCGGTCTGTCCGGTTCCGGAAAATCCAGCCTGGCCTTTGACACTATTTATGCCGAAGGACAGCGACGCTTCATGGAAACACTTTCACCTTATGCGCGGCAATATATCGGCAGCATTGAACGTCCTGATGTCGACTTTATTGAGGGGCTCTCACCGGTCATTTCCATCGATCAGAAAAGCACTAACCGCTCGCCCCGTTCAACGGTTGGCACCATCACCGAAATTCATGATTTTATCAGGCTGCTCTACGCCAGGGCAGGCAGACGCTACGACCCGGTCACCGGCGCCATGCTGCAACAGCAAAGTGAAGAAAACATCCGCGAAGCTCTTCTCTCTCTGCCGCATGGCACAAAAGTCCAGATACTCTCCCCCCTCGTAACAGGACGCAAAGGCCATTACCGCGAACTTTTCGAACGCCTGTTGCTCAAAGGATTTCTCCGGGTCCGTATTGACGGGAAATACCGGGAAATGGAAAAATCCATGCAGATTGAACGCTATAAAAGCCACTCCATTGAACTGGTTGTCGATCGCCTGGTTATTGGCCCCGACTGCCAGGAGCGCCTGAAACAAGCCATCAGCCTTGCCATCAGCATGTCTGAGCACAAATCATCAGTTATCTGCGATCCGCTTGAAAGTGAACTGAAAGAACTTATCTTCAGCACTCGCTATGCCTATTCAGACGGCTCCGTCCCGGTCGATACGCTGGCACCGAACCACTTCAGCTTCAACTCCCCTTATGGCGCCTGCCCGGAATGCAACGGTCTCGGAGAGATCATGCAGCTTTCGGGTGAACTGATGCTCCCCGATCTCTCGCTCTCTCTGAACGAAGGCGGCCTCGACCCCTTCGGAAAATCCGGGAAGCGGAACCTCTGGCAGGTCATCAGAGCAATCGCAAGAGAATTTAACTTCACCCTTGATACTCCTGTCGGCGACATACCACAAGAGGCCATAAAAATTTTGCTTGAAGGATCCGGAAGCCGCACCTTTAACGTCAGCTATACCTACTCCGGCCGCGACACCCTTTACCCGCAACCCTTTCCCGGAGCACTTCCTTATGTAGAAGAAATAAGGAAAAATGCCAGCACTTCAAAAATACGCGAGTGGACAGAAAGCTACATGATCCATCAGTCATGCCCCTCTTGCAAAGGTGCAAGACTGCGTAAAGAGAGCCTGCTGGTGAAGATTAACGAGCTTAATATTGCCGAAACAGAAGCGCTTCCCCTGCCGGAAGCCCTTACCTTTTTTACAGCTCTGCCCGAAAAATTGACCACAAAAGAGCGCCTTGTGGCCACACCCGTGCTTCATGAAATCGTCAAACGCCTTGAATTTCTTCTTAATGTAGGACTTGGCTACCTTTCCCTTGACAGGAGCTCACAAACACTTTCCGGCGGCGAAGCACAGCGCATCAGACTAGCCTCTCAGCTCGGTTCGCAACTCAGCGGTGTCCTCTATGTCCTTGACGAACCCAGTATAGGGCTGCACCAGCGCGACAACCACAAACTTATTACCTCACTCAAGCGCCTCAGAGACCTCGGCAACACGGTACTGGTCGTCGAGCACGACAAAGACACGATGCTTGAAGCCGACGAAATTATTGATCTTGGGCCGGGTGCAGGAGAATATGGCGGAGAAATTGTCGCTCAGGGAGCGGCTGCCCTTCTTGACCCCCATTCACTGACCGCAGAATACCTTTCCGGAACCCGCCAGGTTTCCTTTAAGGGAGAAGAAAACAAGAAAACCGGCGAACAGCAATTCCTTCGGCTGACAGGATGCAAGGGCAACAACCTCAAAAACATTGATATCACCATTCCTCTTC
This sequence comes from Chlorobiaceae bacterium, assembly GCA_037139755.1. Classification (GTDB taxonomy): domain Bacteria; phylum Bacteroidota; class Chlorobiia; order Chlorobiales; family Chlorobiaceae; genus Chlorobium. The sequence goes on along the minus strand of JBAXFV010000026.1, from coordinate 11,366 downwards.
GCTCGCTCGTCAGCATTACCGGCGTCAGCGGATCAGGCAAATCCACAATCATCAACGAAACCCTTTTCCCCATCCTGGCGCGCCACTTCTACCGCTCCAAGCTGCTCACCTATCCTTATGAAAGCATTGAAGGCATAAAACATCTTGACAAGGTTGTCAACGTCGACCAGTCACCAATCGGCCGCACACCCCGCTCAAATCCCGCAACCTATACCGGCGCATTCACCTTTATCCGCGACTTTTTCACCCGGCTGCCCGAAGCGCAGATCCGTGGTTATAAAGCCGGAAGGTTCAGCTTCAACGTCAAAGGGGGGCGCTGCGAGGTCTGCCAGGGCTCAGGCACAAGAAAAATAGAGATGAACTTTCTTCCTGACGTCTATGTCCGATGCGAAAACTGCAAGGGAGAACGCTACAACCGCGAAACCCTGCTGGTCAAATATCGCGGCAAATCCATTGCCGACGTGCTTGAAATGACCATCTCCGAAGCTGCTGAATTCTTTATAGACTTTCCCCGTATCTTGCGCATTCTCAACACCATGCAAAATGTCGGACTTGGCTACCTCAAGCTCGGCCAGCCATCCCCTATGCTTTCGGGTGGCGAAGCCCAGCGCATCAAGCTTTCAGCCGAACTAGCCAAAATACAGACCGGCAACACTCTGTACATTCTTGACGAGCCAACCACCGGCCTCCACTTCCAGGATATCCAGCACCTGCTTGAAGTGCTCCGAAAACTCGTCGACAAAGGCAACAGCGTTATCATTATCGAACACAACCTCGATATTATAAAAAACAGCGACTGGATTATTGATATCGGGCCTGAAGGAGGCTACGAGGGGGGAGAGGTTATTGCAGAAGGAACACCTGAACAGGTCGCACAGATGGAGCACTCCTATACCGGAAAGTTTTTAAAAACTGAGATGGGGATCGTATGAGTCCCGGCGGGACGACGTGTTGGTAGCCTTAGAGGAACTCCTCATAATAATCAAGATCCTTATGGAATGTCTCCTCAAGAGCTCTGAGCGAAAGGAACGCGGCTGTAATACAGAGGCCGCCAACCAGCAATGCCCCAGATTCCATACCGAACATTCCTCGAAAAAACTGAAACAGCATGGTAATCGGCACGACCATGCCGCGAACAAGATTAGGCACCGTAGTTGCAACGGTGGCGCGCAAATTAGTGCCGAACTGCTCCGCCGCAACGGTGACAAAAATAGCCCAGTAGCCGGCGGCAAAACCAAGAAAAGCGCAGACCAGATAAAAGAATTGCGGAGTCTGATGCCCCTGAAGAAAATAGAGCGCAACAGCTCCAACACTCATCAGCATAAAGAGCAGAATAACCTTTTTGCGGCTTTTCAAAAGCTGACTCAACAAACCGCTTGAAAGATCGCCAAACACCAGTCCAAGATAGCAGTACATCACCGCATTGCCAGCAGAAACCGGCCCGGCAATACCAAGTTCCACTGCAAATTCAGGTGAAAAGGTGATCAGCACACCAACCACAAACCAGATCGGGACACCAATCATAATCGAGTTGAGATAGCGAAAAAAACGGCTACGATCAGTAAAGAGTGCAAACATGTTCCCCCGGCTGACTCCGGTTTTTTCCTCCATAGACTTAAACATCCCCGACTCAGCAACCTTTACCCGTGCAAGCAGCAGCAGAAGTCCAAGTCCTCCTCCAATAAAAAAAGCGTTATGCCACTCATAAGTGTTGGCCACAATATTGGCAAGAATCGCTCCCGAAACACCGATAGAGGCAACAAGCATCGTGCCGTAACCCCGTATCCGGGTATGAAGCACCTCTGAGACCAGCGTGATCCCCGCCCCGAGTTCCCCGGCAAGTCCAACACCTGCAATAAATCGCAATGCCGCATAAGCAGGAAGCGAAGAGACAAAACCATTGGCAATATTAGCCAGAGAATAGAGCAAAATTGAGGCAAACATGATTTTCAGGCGCCCTTTTTTGTCGCCAAGCCAGCCCCAGAGAATGCCGCCGATCAACATCCCGATCATCTGCATATTCAGCAGATAGACCCCGTAATCGATCAACTCCTTACCGGAAAGGCCGAACGATTTCAGACTCGGCACCCTGACAATGCTGAACAAAACCAGATCATAGATATCAACAAAATAACCCAGCGCAGCCACAATCACGGGCAAGCTGAAAATGTCGCGCACTGATGCATACTCCCGCTTCACAAAAAACTCCCTGGCAGTTTGACTCGGTGATAAAATATTCAGTACGTTCCGGCCCCTTATGCTTTATTCAAAACATCACAACCGAAGAAAATGCTTTTCAACAGCCGATCCCTCTTGAGTGGGTATATCAACATAAAGAGGCTGGGCTGCACCAATCGGCACAAGTAAATCAGGAAAGAGGCTGACTTCAACTCCCTGCATAATACTCTCAAAAAAAACAACAAGCCTGGTCTCACGAGCTTGTTTTACCACAACTCCTTCAAAATCCTTGAACGGACCAGCAAGAACCCTGACCTTTTGACCCGGAGGAAGAGAGGATACCGTCCGGTTAACTGCATCAGGCTCCCTGACCAGTTTTTTGAGCCAATCAATATCTTTTTCGCTGATAACAGAAGGCTTTCTGCCAATCCCGATAAACTTTACGACACCCTCCGTGTCGAGCACATTGATATTCTCCTTGTGTATGTCAATATTGACAAACAAATATCCTCGAAACAACGGTTCAGATACTTTTTTCTTTCTGTCACTCCATTGCCTCCATGTTTCAAGCAGCGGAAGAAAACTTGCAACTTTCTGTTCAAGCAATAGTTGGTGCACTCTTTTTTCATACCGCGAACGAACATAGACAGCATACCAACGTAAACTTTCAATGTCTTCCATTAAAACATAATATTAATTACCAGACAAACAGGAAAAGCAGCATCACTGCTCCGTGCTCACCATTACTCCGAAATAAAGGTAACAACTCCTCATTATTTTGCAAATTGCCACCGCCCCCAATAAAAGAGCCACCCGATCATCTCACGTAACGCTTTCTCCGACTGCGCCAGTGCCTCGGCACTCGGCAAAAAACGCAATACTGTCAACCCGGAGTTATCATCTACTTGATAATCCACCCGAAACGGCACCACATCAAAACCAGCATTTTCAAATAACAGAACCGCCCGGCGGGCATGGTACGCACTGGTGACAAGAATAATTTTTTTCTTCACCTTGCCAACACCCAGCAACCTGGCCGCAGCAAGCGCTTCATCAGCAGTATTGCCAACCTTTACTGTTAAACGAATCACTCTCTGCGGAATCCCAAGCCGCACAGCCCTTTTTTCCAGCAGCTCACCCTCAGGTACTGCATCCTGCTGCCAGGGCAACTGGCCCCTGGTAAACACAAGCACTGGTGCTTTTCCTGCCTTGAAAAGGTCGATACCAGCATCAAAGCGATCAACAGCATCACCCCATTCACCAAGCGGAGCGCCATCAACCTGACGAATCATTCCGCTCAACACCACAATGGCATCAGCATTTTCTACCACACTCACCGGAATGCGTACGCTGCCACCCTCAACAAACCGCATCAAACCATCAGAAACCACAGGCATACTGAAGGCCCAGAGCATAAGAGCCGCATACCACAACAACAACCTTTTTCGTAAAAACAAGCCGGCAAGCATACACAAAAGAGTAAACCCCAGCGGCAGAACCAGAATCGGAAGAATTTTATTGACAAGAAGCATAATTTCATCCATGGACGACATTTTGTGGATCAATAGCATGGTCGCTGCAAAAGCGATCAATCAGTCGAAGAAATTGAGCGCCGTAGCGTTCGAGCTTTACTTCACCAACTCCTGAAACAGTCAACATGGTTTCGGCGGTACGGGGACAGAGTGCTGCCATGTCATGAAGGGTGCGGTCTGAAAAGACGATGTAGGGAGGAATACCCTGCTCATCGGCGATCTGCTTGCGGAGTGTTCTGAGGAGCTCGAAAAGCTCCTGATTGAGTGGCGCTGCAGAAGAGACAGACTTTACCGATGACGCTTTTGCTTTTTTCTTTTCCAGCACTCGGACAATTTCAATGCGATTCTCGCCTTTCAGAAGCTGAATCGCCTTTGGGAGGAGAAACAGTGTTGGATAGAGTCCTTCAGATTTCTCAATGACTTTTTGGGCAAGAAGTTCATCAACAAGCTGACGCCAGTATTTTTTTTCGTGCTCTTTGCCGACTCCATAAGTTTTGAGACGATCATGACCAAAGTCACGTATCTTTTTGTTGGCGCTTCCGGTGACAATATCCACGATATGCATTGCGCCGAACCGCTCTTCGGTGCGCACAATAGCGGAGAGCAGCATTTGCGCTTCACGGGTGCAGTCAACCACTTCACGGGTGCCGAGGCAAATGTCGCAGGAGTTGCAGTTCTCGTGCGGATAACTCTCTCCAAAATAGTCAAGCAGTGTTCTGCGCCGGCAGACTGAGTTGCTGGCGAAGCCGATCACCTTCGTCAGGGCCCCGAGCGCTCTGGCTCGTTCAGTTTCGTCCAGCATCGAATCGATAAAGAAGCGCACTTTGGGGATATCTCCCTGCGCGAACAGAAGGGTGCATTGCGCTGGTTCGCCGTCTCGACCTGCCCTGCCGGTTTCCTGATAGTAGTTCTCGATGCTTTTCGGGAGGTCGGCATGGATGACAAACCGGATATTTGATTTGTCAATGCCCATGCCGAAGGCAATGGTCGCGACGATAACGTCCACTTCATCGCGGATGAAAGCTTCCTGGTTGTACTTGCGATCGGCATCGCTGAGACCTGCGTGATAAGGGAGAGCGCGAAACCCTTTAGCCTGCAGCATGACCGCAGTATCGTTGACGCTTTTACGGCTGGTGCGGTAGATGATGCCCGCTTTGCCTGGATTGTTTTTAAGCAGGGCGACAAGCTGGGCTTCAGGGTTGTCCTTGAAGCGAACATCGTAAAAAAGATTTGGACGATCGAAGGATGCCCGGACAACGAGGGGAGTACGCAAGGCAAGCTTGTCCAGAATATCCTGCTGCACCCGGTGGGTTGCCGTTGCGGTAAAGGCTGCAACAGGGAGGTCTGGAAAGAGCGTGACGAGAGCGGAGAGCGAGAGATAATCAGGTCGAAAGTCGTGCCCCCATTCTGAGATGCAGTGCGCTTCATCAATCACCGCCATACTGATCCTCACTCTGCCGATCACCTCCCGGAAGTGGTCGAGAGAAAAGCGCTCAGGGGCAACATAAAGCAGGTCGAGTGAATTGTTGAGCAAATCACGCATCACTTCGTCACGCTCGTCCGGCAACAGTGAGCTGTTAAGGAAGGCCGCACGGATGCCGTTTGCACGTGCTCCATCGACCTGGTCTTTCATGAGGGCAATAAGCGGACTGATCACCATACAGGTGCCAGGCAGCATGACCGCCGGGAGTTGATAGCAGAGTGATTTGCCTCCTCCAGTCGGCATGACGGCGAAAACATCTTTTCGGGCGAGAAGAGCCCGGACAATTCGTTCCTGGTTTGGCCGAAATTCACGGAAGCCGAAAACCTTGCGGAGGGTGTCGAAAAGAGCGGTCTCTGACATTACCTAAAAATCTTGTACGCTCATTTCACGAATTTTCTGTATCATCAAGTGTAATCCAGGCAGCTTTATTAATTAAATGAATATACACCATGGAAAAATGGGTCTGTGTACCATGCGGCTATGTCTATGATCCTGAAGTTGGCGATCCTGACGGTGGTGTCGCACCGGGAACTCCTTTCGAAAACATCCCTGATGACTGGGTCTGCCCGGTTTGCGGAATGGACAAGTCATCGTTTGAACAAGAGTAAATGAAGGCGTAAATAAAGTGCGGTGCGCCTCTGATTGCATGACATCAGGGCGTACCGGCGCTTCCATTCCCTTGTGTCGTTTCAGAAGGAGTGCCTTGACTCTTTTTTTCCGGAACAGCACCATCATGTTTGATGAAATTTCCAGCGGTGCTGTCTGCGGTAATTGCCTGATCAAGCAGATACTGCGGCACCCCGATCACCACCGAATCAACTGCAGTGGTATCGGGTGTTACGGTCATCACCTCTTTATAGTCAGGAACAACGATTCCGCGCCTCCTCATAATGGCATAAATCAGACTGGAGCGATTGCGAACATAGCGTGAAGAACCTGTAGGAGAGAACACAATCGGATTGGGAAGTATAGCGGCAAGTCTTGATGCCTCGGTAGCAGAAAGTTTTGCTGGACTGACTCCATAGTAGTGGCGGGAAGCCTCTCCTATACCGAAAATACCGTCACCCCATTCGGCAATATTGACATACAACTCAAGAATCCGGCGTTTCGAAAGTGTTTTTTCAAGTCTCCAGGTAAGAATGGCTTCCTTGATTTTGCGCACCGGATTTTTGGAGGGTGAGAGGAAAAGGTTTTTGGCAAGCTGCTGGCTGATGGTGCTGCCGCCCATCTTGAATTTTTTGGCAATAATATTTTTTTCAAGGGCACGCTCAATCGCCTGATAATCAAAACCCTCATGCTGCCAGAACTTGTCGTCTTCGCCTATCAGAACCGCCTTGATGAGGTTCTGTGAAACCTTGCGCAACGGGACCCATTTCTGTTCAACTTTTTTATCAAGGAGCCCATCGCGTTTCCACTCAGCCTCACGGTACTCCATAAACGCTGTTTTTGAAGGATTTTCGTCCACCAGCCGTTCAACATTGGGATAAAAAAAGTAGCGCCCGACATCAACCGCTAAAAGCAGCAACAGAATGAAAAAAATAATTCTGACAAGCTTCATACTTTTGGATGGCGGCGTTGAACTGCAAGTAAAAAAACAGGATGGAAATAAAACGTTGACCGCATCAAGAAAAGTGCCCTCGGGCAGACTCGAACCGCCGACCTACAGTTTAGGAAACTGTTGCTCTATCCACTGAGCTACAAGGGCATAGTGGGGAATTTAGTACTTTTGAACAAACTTACAACCACCCATCTTATTTTCTCCCGAACATCTTGTCGAGCTGGTCAAGGGAAAGCTTGATAATAACCGGTCTGCCATGGGGACATGAGTAGGGCTCGCGGGTAGCAAAGAGGTTGTCGATGAGTGAGCGCATCTCTTCGAGTGAGAGTTTCTGGCCTGCCATGATGGCATTGCGGCAGGAATATGACTTTGCAAGATTATCTCGCCTGTCGAGCTTGAGTTTTGAGGCATTCTCCTGATATTCTGCAATCATATCCTGCAAAATCGTCACTTCCGTACCCGATTTGACATCCTGGGGAACTCCTTCAATCATGACCGTCCTGTTGCCAAACAGCCTCAGATTAAAACCAAGCCGGTAGAGATCATCACGGATCTCCTCAAACACTTCGTACTCCCACGGGCGGAACTCGACTTTCTGGGGAAAAAGCAGTTGCTGGGAGTTGGGAACATTCTGCTGCATCACCTCAACAGCACGTTCGTACAATACCCGTTCATGCGCCACATGCTGATCAATAATCATCAGCCCTGTCTTGATCTGGCATATCAGGTACTTGTTATGCAATTGCCAGATTTTTGGTTCAGCATCTTTCGGATTTGGAACAACATCATCGTCATAGACTGGAGCAAGCAAAACTGACGCAAGCTGCTCATCACCTTCCTGCAACTCACGCCCCGGCTGAGAGGGAAAGATTTCGGGCTGATGCCAGGAAGATAACCGTGGAGCTGCAGGCTGATGAAACGCGCCTTCACGATAATTTCGATAGAGGTCGTCCGTCGTCGTGGCACGATGGGGAATATCCGGGAAAGAAAATTTTCTCGGAGCTGATGGCTCGTTTTCCGGAGCTGCCAGGTCAGGAGAGAAATCGTGCAACTGGATACTCCGCTTGATAACCGGATAGAACATGTTACGCACATTGCGTTCGTCATCAAACCTGACCTCAAGTTTTGAGGGATGCACGTTCACGTCAATACGGGAAGGATCAATACCAAGAAAAAGCAGCACGAAAGGAGCCTGACGTTCAACAAGCAAATCACCATAGGCCTGCTGAACTGCCTGTGAGAGCATCCGGTTCTGGACAAGACGCCTATTGATAAAAAAATACTGATCCAGTTTCCGGCGTTTCTGCATGGCTGGTTTGCCGAGATAACCCCGGATCGAGAGGTAATCATTCTCTTCGGAAAGCTCAATCATACTGGCGGCAAAATCATCTCCATAAAAGACATTGAGCCGTTCCAGAATATCCGGGCTTTTGACATGAAAAAGCTCATCATCATCACTGTACATTCGCCACTCGATTTCCGGGTATGCCAGAGCAAAAGATTTGACAATCTCAAAAATATGATGATACTCGGTAGCGTTTGACTTCAGAAACTTCCGCCGGGCGGGGACATTGTAGAAAAGGTTCCTGACGCTGATGGTTGTTCCCTGTTCTCCCTGAACCCCTGATTCTTCGGCCAGAACTCCTCCTTCGTAGCGAAACCTTAAGCCAAGCGTCTCTGCTGCCGTACGGGTTTTCAGCTCGAAATGAGAAACCGATGAAATACTTGCCAGCGCTTCTCCCCTGAACCCGAGACTGTGCAGTGAATCCAGATCTTCGACCCCGGTAATTTTGCTGGTTGCAAAACGTTCAACACACAACAGGGCGTCTTCCCGCACCATCCCGACTCCATTATCCACAATCCGGATCAGCTCTTTTCCGGCATCCTTTATAGCGACAGTTATTCTGGTGGCACCGGCATCAATGGCGTTTTCAAGAAGCTCCTTGACCACCGATGCCGGGCGCTGAACAACCTCTCCCGCAGATATTTTGTTCGCAACTATATCAGGTAATCTTGCAATGCTTGCCATAGGCTGACAGGAGAACAATACGCTTTTCAAAAAGACCACAATTTTATATGTTCCGCAATTTATCGATAAAACAGCCTCTTTTTTATACCAATTCAAAAAGTTTTTTCTTTTCTGTAAAATAATTTCTACCAACATATCCTGCCTGCGGCATTGAAAAAATAACAGGAGCCCGCGTCAATCATGAATTCAAGCCTTGGAGGTGCAACACATGGGGAAAGCCAGAAAAATGCTCTTTCTTTTCAAGCCCTGGAGAGGTGGAATGTTGGTAGCACAGATAAAGGCCGGCCAAGCTCCCCGCATCGGGTTCAACCCTGTCGCAGGCACTGCCATAACTCCCGCAGGGCGGCCTCGCTGAAGCGGAGCTTGTTCTGGTGACGATCACCCTGCAGAACAAGCGTTCGAGAGAGCAGATCGGCAGAGTTTTTGTTTGCAATCGCCAGACACAACGTCCCGACAGGTTTTTCAGGAGATCCTCCCGAGGGACCGGCAATACCTGTTGTGGCAACAGCAAAATCAGCACCGCTTCTTTCAAGGCATCCGGTTGCCATAGCCCGGGCAACCTCTTCGCTCACCGCACCGAACCTTGCGATAGTCTCTTCCGGCACGCCGAGAGTGTTGTGCTTTGCCTGGTTGCTGTACACCACAAAGCCCTGGAGGAAATATGATGATGAGCCGGGCACATCGGTCAATCGGCTGGCAAGAAGTCCACCGGTACAGGATTCAGCAACAGCAACAGTCGCTCCTCTGGATGTAAGCATCCCGGCAATAGTTTCTTCCAGAGTCACCTCGCTGGTCGCATAGATAAACTTTTCAGTCTTCCGGACAATGGCATCAACAACGTTACGATTATCACGATCAACCGCATCCCTGTCACGCCCGATGGTACTGATCATCAGGTTGACGCCTGCCGCATGGGGCAGATAGGCCAGAGTCGTTCCTTCTGGCAGCCGATCCTCAACATCAACAATCATCCCCGCAAGCCCCGATTCACCGATACCAAGTGTTTTGACTGGTGTATGACGGATGACTGTATTTGAAAGTTCAGCAAAATAAGGAAGAACCGTGAGTTCCATCATGGCCTTCATTTCGGAGGGCACACCGGGCATCAGCACCAGATAGTGGTTCTGAAACTGCTCACCACAGGAAATAATCATCCCTGCAGCACTTCCCCGTGTATTCTGAATAACCTCAGAACCCACTATCACCATAGCCTGATCGCGGAGTAAAGGCGACATCTCCAGTCCATATTTTTGTATCCGAATCGCAAGGTTCTGGTATGCCTCCTCATTGAGTTCCGTCCCTCTGCCAAGAAGCTGTTCAACCGCTTTTTTTGTCCGGTCATCTCTTGTAGGACCGAGACCACCGGTGACCAGAACAAGGTCGGCCCGCTGCAGCGATTCAGCAAACACTGACACCATCTCATCAACACGGTCAGAACAGGCAACAACTCTTCCAACAGGCACTCCTATGCCGGCAAGAGCAGCGGAGATAAAAGCAGCGTTGGTATTTACCCGCTCTCCTTTAAGCAGTTCGTCGCCAACCGAAACAATTTCTGCACGCATAGTCTCTATTCCTTAAACCAGATAACTTGCAATACGAAGAATATCGGCAAAAACACCGCCTGCTGTGACCTCTGCGCCCGCGCCGGGTCCCCGTACAACAAGGGGAGTTACCCGGTATCGCTCTGTCGTAAAGACCACCATATTTTCAGATCCGCTGAGACCCGCAATCGGGCTGGCGAGCGGTACCCGCTTTACCCCGATGGTTGCCTTTCCTTCCCTGATCTCACCGGCATAAGCAATAGTCATTCCTTCTGCTGCCGCTTTTTCTGCGGCATCGCTGTACCATGCGTCAACACTTGACAAACGGTCAAGAAACTCAGGAACCGCCATTTCGCCTTGATACTCCCTGGGCACCAGACTCTCGCAAACGACATCGCCGTACTCCAGTGTAAAACCGAGTTCACGGCCAAGAATCAGAAACTTCCGGGCAAAATCAGCCCCTGACAGATCATCACGGGGATCGGGTTCAGTATAACCTGCCTGCTGGGCAAGACGAACTATCTCGCTGAACTTGCCGCCTTTGCGCAGTTCATTGAAAATAAAGCTCAGGGTACCGGAAAGAACGCCCTCAATAGAGATAATCTTGTCACCGCTGTTCTTGAGATCATGCAGGGTGTTGATGATCGGCAGTCCCGCACCCACATTGGTTTCATAGAGAAAACGGGCATTACTTTTCCGCTGGGCATCCCTTATCCTTCTGTAGAGCGGCCAGGGGCCTGCCATACCAAGCTTGTTAGCCGTCACGACAGAGATATTGGCAAGAAGCAAATCGGGGTAAATTTCTGCAACCTTTGCGCTTGCCGTACAGTCTACAAAAATGGTGTTGTGCAGGTTCCTCTCCCGAATAAGCTGAAGGTAGCCTTCAATACCGTGGTGTTCAGCTCTCGGCAGAAGAAGCGCCTGCCAGTTCTGGAGATCAATACCGTTATCATCCAGTGCAATCTTGCGGGTGTTCGCCATTCCGCAGACCACCACATCAAGGTCATTATCCTGCTGCAGATTAAGACGATGGGCACTGATCTGA
>JBAXFV010000025.1:0-15897 GCA_037139755.1 Chlorobiaceae bacterium | reverse complement strand
CTGCCGCCGCCACCTCCGAACCCCAAGGAGAGCCCTACATAAGATTTCCATTCCTGTTTTTTGGAGGAGCTCAGTGCATCTGGCAAGGTAGGTGGTCCTGCCAGATGCGCTAAGACGGAGCAATCTAAATCGCCTTACCTCCGCGCTCCCTGGTTCTGATACGGATACACTCTTCAAGCGGAGTTATAAAGATCTTTCCGTCACCGATTTCTCCAACTCCGTGACTTGCAGAATTAATAATGGTATCGACCGTGATATCGACAAACTCATTATTAACCGCAATATCAAGCCTTATTTTCGGAATCAGGTTCGGCGCTATTTTCTGACCCCTGTAAATATCAATATCCTCTTGCCTGCCATGACCGGTTACCCGGCTGACAGTTATCCTTGTTATATCGGCCTGAATCAGAGCCTCACGAACATGGTCAAGCCTGTCCGGCTGAATGATTGCTGTTATCAGTTTCATTGCAAAAAATTAGTTAAGGTTGATAAGACCGTATCCATGCTCACCGTGCATGCTGTGATCAAGACCGGACATTTCATCAATTTCAGAGATACGCAGACCGATTGTTTTTTCAACCAGGAAGAGGAGAATAAACGAGACTACGGCCGCATAACCAATAGTAACACCTACCGCCGTGGCCTGAACACCAAGCTGCTGCCAAACTGTCCAGCTCTTGTCGAGCGTTTTGGCGGCAGCATCAGCCATCCATGCCGGACGGATGAAAAACACCAGAGCCAGAGCGCCAACGATACCGCCAACGCCATGAACACCAAATGCATCAAGACTATCGTCGTAGCCAAGCTTGTTCTTGATCAGAATCGCACAATAGCAGAAAATTGCTGCGAGGGCGCCGAGGGCAAGAGCGCCTGACGGCTGAACAACACCTGCTGCTGGCGTTATGGCCACAAGACCAGCCAAAATACCTGAAGCTACACCAAGGCTTGTCGCTTTGCCATGCTGGAACATTTCAATGATCATCCAGGTAAATGCGCCCGATGCTGCAGCCATCTGGGTAACCGTCAAAGCCCTTGCTGTTGCCAGATCGCTTGCAATAGCGCTACCGGCATTGAATCCAAACCAGCCAACCCAGAGCAAACCCGCACCCATAAGAGTCATCACCAGGTTGTTCGGATGCATGACGTTGTTTGGATAAGCACGCCGTTTGCCAAGATAAAGAGCAGCGACAAGTGCGGTAACACCTGAAGAGATATGAACAACAGTGCCTCCCGCAAAATCAATGGCTCCGGCTGCACCGAGGTTGAACAGAAAGCCATCAGAAGCCCATACCCAGTGACAGATCGGGCTGTAGACAAAAATGCTCCACAAAGCGATAAACACAGCATATCCCTTAAAATTCACCCGTTCCGCAAATGCGCCAGCAATCAGCGCAGGAGTGATTATGGCAAATTTCCCCTGAAACATGGCAAACACATATTCGGGAATATGCGTCGGCATTATGGTTTCATCAATACCCTGTAACAAGAAATACTTGTTATCCCATCCCACCAAACCGCCAAGAATACCGGGTCCAAAACTCAGCGAATAGCCGACCATCGGCCAGAGCACACCAATAACCACCATGGCACCAAAGCTGTGCATCATGGTACCGAGAACATTCTTTGTCCGGACAAGACCTCCATAAAACATGGCAAGTCCGGGAACCATAAGTAAAACAAGTGCTGTGGATGTCAACATCCATGACGTTGTTCCGGTATCAGTAACTACCTCTCCTGCTGCATGAGCGGTACCATGAAACAACGATACCGCCATCAGGAACAGCAGTGCCGTAAAAAGTTTTTTCCTCATAACTTCAGATTGTGATAAATTAATAAAACCTTAATAATTAATATTAATAACAAATATGTAGTTATTTTTTTAACCAAAAACAAAAAATTAACATTTTTTATTACGAAAAGGGAGTTTTTTCAAATAAATACGCTACCGATACAGGGGAATTTTCAGCAAAAAAGGAAGATTTTATTGAGATACCAGGGGATAGATGTGCGGGGACAGCCAGCCAGAGAGCTTGCTCTGCCTGGCTTTATTGATGGCACTGAAAAAAAGTTACTGCCTGAAGAGAAAAACGCCAAGATCTTCGAGAAGAGCCTGCAGATCCTCTTCATGCTCAACCTCGTCCTGAAGAATCTGTACTGCAATATTGTAAGTAACCGGGTCCTTGAATCTGACCTCCTCAATGATACTGTTATAGACATTGATTGCGCACTGCTCACCCGCAATGTTCTGCTCAAGTATCTTTTTCACAAAAGGATCATCAGGTGCTGCATAGCCGCAGTTCGACAGGGTGAACCAGTCAAGTGGACTGGAAACAGGTTTCCCGCCAAGCTGAATAATCCTTGTTGTCAGCATATCAGCATGACGAAGCTCATCAGCCGCATGCTGCAGAAGTTCGGCAATAGCAGCATCCTTCATTGGCCCCTGCACCACCTTTGCTCCAATCCAGTACTGATAATAGGCAAGCCATTCGTCAGCAAAAGCTTTGTTGAGCAACTCAAGCACACGGGGAAGATGCTCCCCAACAATTTCACGTCCTCTTGTACCCATAAGTATATACTCCGTTTTGTCAGTTTATCAGCCAGCTTATTTCTTTTGAGCTATAAGGTCCGCAAGAGCATCGGAAAGATTCGAATAGCTGAAAGGAAAATGTTGTGCCATCATAAATCCCGGCTTTATCTGCTGACCTTTGACTGCGTATTCTGCTCCTTCACCCATCAGAAGATGAACGACGAAATCCGGTACCGGCAGTTGGGCGGGCCTGTCAAGAACAGCCGCAAGCGCCTTAACAAACTCCTTCATGGAAACAGGAGTCGGACTGACCAGATTAATTGCTCCACGGTAAACAGGGTTATCCAGTGCCTCAAGAATGGCGGCAATCTCATCATCAATATGAATCCAGGAAATGCATTGAAGGCCTGAACCAATGATACCACCAAGAAAAAAACGAAAAGTTGGAAGCATTTTCTGCAACATCCCGCCTTTTGTCGATAACACAATACCGGTTCTTAACAAGACCGTACGCAAACCACTCTTTTCAGCGGCAAGCGCCTCCTTTTCCCAGTCAATACAAATTTTGGCAAGAAAATCATGGCCCTCTGGACCCGACTCATCCATTGCCGGAGTATCATCACAGCGTGAGAACGAGCCGTAGTACCCAATGGCTGATGCAGAAATAAAAACCTTTGGTTTTTCCTGAGCGCCGGCAATTGCTGAGACAATATGCCGGGTACCGAGAATTCTTGAATCATAACACTCATTTTTGTGCGCTTCGGTCCACCGGCTCTCAAGAAGGGGTTTGCCTGCAAGATGAATCACCGCCTTCGCTCCGCTGATAAAACCGGTCCATTCGCCACTTTCCATACCCGAATCCCACTGAACATATTCCGCCGCACCGGGGATATTACGGGCTGCCACTACAGGTACACGAGCCAGGACTACAACTTTTTCCTCCCGTTCAATCAGCTTCAGGGCAAGTTCAGTCCCTATGACACCTGTCGCGCCAGTAATAACTATATGTCCTTGCATAATACTTATGTCATTTTAGAGTGAAATAACAAAACGTTTTTTTTACTCAACGGTAACCGATTTCGCAAGATTTCGTGGCCGGTCAACATTACACCCCCGAAGTGTAGCAATATGATAAGCAAGGAGCTGCAGAGGAATAACTGTCAGAAGCGGAGTGATCGGCCCGGATGCCTGTGGAATATAAATCACATGTTCGGCCAGACGGCTGATTTCCTGATCGCCTTCATTGGCGATGGCGATAACCCGACCTTTACGGCTGCGTACCTCCTCAATATTACTAAGAATTTTGGTGTAGGTATTATCACGGGTGGCAATAAAAATAACAGGCATATCCTCATCAATCAGG
The DNA here is from genome assembly GCA_037139755.1 of Chlorobiaceae bacterium. Taxonomy (GTDB): domain Bacteria; phylum Bacteroidota; class Chlorobiia; order Chlorobiales; family Chlorobiaceae; genus Chlorobium. The sequence continues at coordinate 12,007 of JBAXFV010000025.1, read as the reverse complement.
GCAATCGGCCCATGTTTCATTTCTGCTGCGGGATAACCTTCAGCATGAATATAGGAGATCTCCTTGAGTTTCAAGGCACCTTCAAGAGCGACAGGAAAATTGAAACCTCGACCGAGATAGAGAACATTTTTTGCGTCCTTGAACCGTTCCGCTATGGATTTGATTTGGCTGTCAAGCTCAAGAATCCGCGCGGCTTTTTCTGGAATTGACACAAGTTCTTTAAGGTTCAGTGTAATTTCCTCGTTTGAAATGGTTCTTCCTTTGCTGAGCGCCAGAGCCAGCATATAGAGCATAATCACCTGTGCCGTAAAGGCTTTGGTTGAAGCAACACCAACCTCAGGACCTGCATGCGTATACATTCCACACAAAGTTTCACGGGCAATAGTAGACCCAACAACATTACAGATACCCATAACAAGGGCGCCTTTTTCCTTGGCGGTACGAAGCGCCGCAAGGGTATCAGCGGTTTCTCCCGACTGAGAGATAACAATGACTACATCATCGACACCAACAATCGGATTGCGATACCTGAACTCTGAGGCATAGTCAACCTCAACTGGAATACGGGCAAACTCCTCAATCAGATATTCCCCGATCAGACCGGCATGCCAGCTCGTACCACAGGCACAGATCACAATGCGCTTAGCCTGCTTCAGACGATCAAGGTAATCTTCAATCCCGCCAAGACAGAGACGGCCCTCATCAAGGCGAACGCGCCCCCGCATGACATCGTGCATGACGGCAGGCTGTTCAAAAATCTCCTTGAGCATAAAGTGCTCAAAGCCGCCTTTCTCTATTTTTTCCAATGAAAAATCAAGCTCCGTCACAATCTTTTCCTGTTCGACATTCTCAATCGTCTTGATGGAATAGCCCTCCCTTGTAACCACCGCGAGCTCACCGTCAGAAAGATAGACGACCTTATTGGTATGTTCGACAATGGGGGCTGCATCCGAAGCAATAAAGAACTCACCAATACCGATACCGATCACCAGTGGACTGCCCTTGCGTGCAACAACAATCTTGTCAGGCTCACGCGAGGAGATGACACACAGGCCATAAGCACCTTCAACATGACGGAGAGCACTGCGAGTGACCGTTTCCAGGTCAAGCGACGGTTCACTCTTCCATATCCTGTCAATCAGGTGCACCAGAACCTCTGAATCGGTTTCACTTAGAAAAACATAGCCCTGGGAAACAAGCTCCTGTTTCAATGCTGAAAAGTTTTCCACAATACCGTTATGAATGACCGCGATATCCCCGGCGGCATTCAAGTGGGGATGAGCATTGCGGTCACTGGGTTCACCATGTGTCGCCCATCTGGTATGACCGATACCCACAGTCGCACCAGGCATTTCTTGCCGGAGTGTATGAGTATCCGTTTCAAGACCACCAACACTGCCTTTCTGCTTCATCACCGAAAGAGTACCATTCAGCAAAGCAATTCCTGCCGAATCGTAACCCCTGTATTCAAGCCGTTTCAAGCCTTTCAGAAGCACTGGAGCCGCATCCTGCCATCCTATATATCCAACAATTCCACACATACTGAGTTACCTTATTAATCCTTATTAGTTACCATGGAGCACAGCACAACCCTTCCCCGGATTCCGCCAAAATCTCTCTGTAATTATAACACAAGTCTCATTTCATGATGAATTTTTAACGCCTCGTCAGCAACAGCCTTTTCATAATCATCAATACATGAAAATGATCCCGTGCCGCCTGCAGAAGGGTAAATAAGAGCCCGACTGACATTGATAACGGCACCCTGCCTTTTACCATCAACGCCAAGATTCACTGCATCCTGAAGCGATCCACCCTGGGCTCCAACCCCTGGAATGAGCAAAAAAAGACCGGGAGCATCACGACGTATCTCTCCGAGCAAACCGCTTTTGGTAGCACCAACAACAACTCCGCCGTTTCCGTTCCTGCTCCATGAAGCGACTTTGCCAAGCACAGAATGGTAGAGCGGAGTGCCGTCAGCCATCTCACGCTCCTCAAAATCAACCGATCCCTCATTTGAGGTAAGGCAAAGCACAAAGATCAGTTTGTCCTCATAAGCGAAAAAAGGTTCAAGCGAGTCAAACCCCATGTAAGGGGCAACGGTAAGAGCATCAAAGCTCCAGTGATCAAAAAAAGCCTGCGCATACATTTTGCTGGTATTCCCTATATCCGCCCGTTTGGCGTCCGCAATCGTCATACATGCATCAGGTATCAGACGAAGGGTCTGTTCCATATCCTGCAATCCTTCAATACCTCGCGCTTCATAAAACGCAGTATTGAGCTTGTATGCTACAGCAACGTCTGATGTGGCCCTGATAATTGAACGATTAAACTCAAGCACGGGGTTTTGATATGCTGAAAACACCTGGGGGATTTTTCGGGGATCACTGTCAAGCCCTACACACAAAAGTGACTTCAGTGTTGCTATCCTAGTATTTGCCTTGTCCCGAACAAAACTCATAACTTCACATCCTCTACTGTTATAAAAAGCAAAAAGTGCACAAATAATGCCAAGAACAACTGCGCCAGGCCACCTTGAAACTTATAGCTGCAGAAATACATTTCAAGTCTGAGCAATATATAATATGTTTTCTTGCGAGATGCTTCATTAAATGAAAGAATCCCGTAAATTGGGTTTGTCAAGTTTCGCGAACGGTGAACACTCTCCTGAGTCGCATTATATTATAACCATGATTACTGATTGATGGCAAAAAAAACACTTAAACCTTCAAATCCCTATAAAAACGAACCGGAAAACAATATACCGCGCCCTAAATTCCCGATAATGTATTATGTGGTAGTGATTGTTTTATTCATAGGATTAAATCTTGCTTTATTCTGGTCAGGCTCAACACAGGAAATACCTTACAGCACCTTCCGCAAGCTTATTGCCGAAAACCAGGTTGTTTCGGTAAGAATATCGCCGGAAAAAATCTATGTCAAGCTCAAGCCTGGCGCGGAAACAGGGTTGGCTATCAAAGTACCGCAAAAAGAGGACCCGGGTATCTCGTTTCCTCAATCCAAATCAAAGCCGGACGAAATTACTGTCAATCCAGTGCGCGATGACAATCTGATTGAGTTGCTGGAAAACAAAGGAGTCAAATACCAGGGCTCGCCAAGTAATACATGGATCAGCGAACTGCTGCAATGGATCGTCCCTTTTGGCTTGCTGATCGGCATCTACTTCTTTGTCTTCCGACGTATGGGCGCACCGGGCTCCCAATTCATGAATATCGGCAAAAACAAAGCCGCACTTTACGAAAACCTTGATGAACACACCCGCATCACGTTCAAGGATGTAGCAGGTCTGGACGAAGCGAAGGCTGAGGTTATGGAAGTGGTCGACTTCCTCAAGGATCCGAAAAAGTATACAACACTCGGCGGCAAACTGCCGAAAGGAGTGCTGCTCGTCGGACCTCCGGGCACCGGAAAAACCCTGCTGGCAAAGGCTGTTGCCGGTGAGGCTGATGTGCCGTTTTTCAGCATCAGCGGTTCAGACTTTGTTGAAATGTTTGTCGGCGTCGGTGCAGCAAGGGTGCGCGACCTTTTCAAGCAGGCCAAGGAGAAAGCACCCTGCATTATTTTTATTGATGAAATTGACGCTGTCGGCAGAAGCAGGGGGAAAGGGGCTATGATGGGTGCCAATGACGAGCGGGAAAACACCCTCAATCAGTTGCTTGTCGAAATGGACGGCTTTGCAACCGACAAGGGCGTCATTCTTATTGCCGCCACAAACCGACCAGACGTCCTTGATTCCGCCCTCCTGAGACCAGGCCGTTTTGACCGCCAGATTATGGTTGACAAGCCTGACCTGAAAGGGCGTATTGATATTTTCAAGGTACATACCAAGGATCTTTCACTTTCAAAAGACGTCAACCTGAAAGCCCTTGCCTCGCAAACTCCAGGATTTGCTGGCGCTGAAATTGCAAATGCCGCCAACGAGGCTGCCTTGCTTGCCTCTCGTCGCAACAAGCAAAGCATTGAGATGAAAGATTTTGAAGATGCTATTGAGCGTTGCGTTGCTGGACTTGAAAAAAAGAACAAGGTGATCAATCCGCGTGAAAAGCAGATTGTCGCCTACCATGAAGCAGGCCACGCCATAGTAAGCTGGATGATGCCTGACAACGACCCTGTCCAGAAAATATCAATCGTCCCGCGGGGAATGAGCGCACTCGGCTACACCATGAACATTCCTCTCGAAGATCGCTATCTGATGACGAAAAGTGAGCTTCTTGGCCGCATCTGCGGACTGCTCGGCGGACGTATTGCAGAACTGATCATTTTCAGCGAAATCTCTACGGGAGCGCAGAATGATCTTGAAAAGGTGACCAGCATAGCCTATAACATGGTCACCGTCTATGGCATGAGCGAGAAGCTCGGCAACCTTTCATTCTACGAAAGCAATAATCCCTACTATGGAGGTCCCGGCATTGACAAAAAGTATGGAGAAGAAACAGCCCGACTTATCGACAGGGAAGTCATGAGCATCGTTGAAGAATCACGCATGAAGGTGATGAATCTGCTGACTCAGAATCGGCACAAACTTGAGCAGCTTGCCAGCGAACTGCTGTTAAAGGAGATGCTTCAGTATTCCCAGATTGAAGAAATTCTTGGGAAACGTCCCGAGGGGCTTTTTCCTGTGCACATTGAAGAGGAGCTCCTGATGGAAAACGGCGATGAGAATCAGGAAAAGTCAGGCGTCCAGAGCAATATGGAACAACTCACCGACAAAGAACAAGCCGAGCTTGAGGAGGCCGTTGCAAGACTCAAACAAGGACGGAAAATACAGGAAAACTGAAGAAACAGGTGTTAACACAAAAAGGCAGGTAGCCCCTGCCTTTTTGTGTTATGATGTGGGTCCCGAGGGAGTCGAACCCCCGACCTACTGGGTGTAAACCAGTCGCTCTAACCAACTGAGCTAGGAACCCATTAATACGGCCATAATTATAACATAAATCCACAGAAAAGCAAAAAGAAAAACGCGCTGTGCGACGGTGAACAATGCTGGTTATTTGTATGCCTTCACGAAAAAGCATAAATTCAGGCCGATAATTTATCCGCAACTCGGTAATTTTTTTACTTACTCATTATGAGATCATTATCCATCCTTGGCAGCACAGGCTCAATCGGACTCAGTACTCTTGATGTTGTCAGACAGCACCCTGAAAAATTCAATATTGCCGGCCTGGCCGAAGGTCATGATGTGGCATTGCTTGCCGAACAGATCAAAGAGTTCAGGCCTGAAGCTGTTTCCGTCAGGGATGCTGATTCGGTACAAAAGCTGCAAGCTCTCCTTGGCTCTCACAAACCGGAAATCTTTTATGGTCTCGAAGGAGCAGCGAGCATTGCCTCCGCCGAAGGAGTGGATATGGTGGTATCGGCCATTGTCGGAGCCGCAGGTCTTCTGCCAACCGTGAGTGCAATCAAGGCTGGCAAGCATATCGCCCTGGCCAACAAGGAAACGCTTGTCGTTGCAGGACAACTGGTGTCTGATCTGGTAAAAAAACACAACGTGAAATTGCTTCCGGTTGACAGTGAGCACTCAGCCATCTTTCAGTCACTTGCGGGCCACCGTGCAGAAGATGTTGAGCGCATCATCCTGACTGCCTCGGGTGGGCCATTCCGCAACACCTCAGCCGAAGAGCTGAAAAATGTCAAGCTTGAACAGGCATTGAAACATCCGCAATGGACAATGGGCGCAAAAATCACCATTGACTCCGCAACCATGATGAATAAAGGCCTTGAGGTTATTGAAGCTCACTGGCTCTTTAACATGCCCGCTGAAAAAATCGGCGTCGTCGTTCATCCCCAAAGTATCATTCACTCTATGGTGGAATATATTGACGGCTGCGTCATCGCACAGCTTGGCTCCCCCGATATGCGCGCACCGATAGCCTATGCCTTGTCCTGGCCTGAACGCTGCGAAAGCGGGATCCACAAGCTTGACCTGCCAAAGATAGGGACATTGACCTTTGAAGAGCCTGATATGGTGCGCTTTCCCGCACTGCAACTCGCCTTTGATGCACTGAAAGCCGGCCGGACTTATCCCGCCGTCCTCAACGCAGCAAACGAGATCGCCGTAGCAGCATTCCTTGACAGGAAAATAGGATTTACGGAAATAGCGGCAACCGTTGACAAAACCATGCAGGCTCACGAGCCTTACACGCCTGTCGAAATTGAAGAATATCTCCAGGCAGACCGCTGGGCCCGTGAAACGGCAAAAAAACTTATTGCATAACCTTGTAAACCACGCAAAACAAGAGAGTGCATAACGGAAACATCTCTTTTTTTATTGAAACAAAGGATTGTCATGGATTTTCTGAGTACCACATTTTTTTTCATTGTTGCCATTTTCATTCTGGTCACCGCGCATGAACTCGGCCATTTTCTGACCGCGAAGCTTTTCGGCATGAGGGTTGACAAGTTTTATATCGGTTTTGACTTTTTTGAAAAGCGACTCTGGAGAAAGAAGATCGGAGAGACTGAGTATGGCGTCGGAGCCTTTCCGCTCGGCGGCTATGTGAAGATTGCCGGCATGGTCGATGAAAGCCTCGACACCGATTTTCAGAACTCGGAACCGCAACCCTGGGAGTTCAGGGCAAAACCGGTCTGGCAGCGTTTGATTGTGCTCGCAGGGGGAGTGGCGATGAACATGATTCTTGCTACAGTAATTTTTATCGGTATAACCCTTGTCCTTGGAGAATCCCGCACCAGCATCAACAATCCTGCCTTTGTTGAAAAAGGATCAGTGTTTGCGTCTATGGGCATGAAGACGGGTGACAGGCTGCAACAGGCAAACGGCAAACCCCTCGAAAGTTGGGAGGAGGCTCTTGATCTCGAACTTTTCACCGCTCGATCGCTCAACTACACAATCCTTCGCGAGGGAAAAAGCCTCACCATTGTGGCGCCTTCAAACATCATGTCGAGCATCAATAAACAAAAGAGCCTCGGGATACGCCCGATAGTCCCGCCAGTCATAGACGAAGCTCTTGAAAAGATGCCCGCAAAAAATGCAGGAATACAATCCGGCGCACTCATAACAGCGATCAACGGAAAAAATGTCTCCGACTGGACAGAGGTCGTGGGAATTATCTCTTCGAATGCCGGCAAGCCTGTCAGTATACGCTGGCAACACCTGAAAGCAAATCAAGGCAGCAAAAGCAATGCGGAAATCATTCGCTCACAGGGCGAAACATTCGTCACTACCGTTATACCAAACACATCAGGAAAAATAGGGATCTCACTGAAACAGACGATTGAAACTGAACGAAGAAAACTCAATATTGCCGAATCGGCAGTCAGTGGCATCAAGCAAACCTGGAAAATGAGCGCCATGACTGTTCAGGGATTTGCCAAAATTTTCACCGGCGAGGAGGATTTCCGCAAGTCAGTCGGAGGACCGATCAAGATTGCCAAAATCGCAAGCCAGAGCGCCGAACAGGGTCCGGTCAGCTTCCTTTATTTTCTTTCCATGCTCTCCATCTCCCTGGCGATCATCAATATGCTGCCCGTACCCGCACTTGACGGGGGACAATTCGTCCTGAATGGAATTGAAGGCATCATCCGGCGGGAACTACCCTTCGAAGTCAAAATGCGTATCCAGCAAATCGGTATGGCGCTCCTTTTTGCACTTTTTGCATACATACTCGTCAACGATATTTTAAACCCCTGAGGCAAACGCCCGGAATCAATGCTCGACAAACTGCAATCCATAAAAGAAAAACACCTCGATCTTGAACAATTGCTTGCCGACCCGAAAGCGGCAAACGATCAAGATCGCTTCAGAAAACTCAACAAGGAGTACAGCGACCTCAAGGAGATTGTGCAGGCTTACGACCAGTACGCGCAAAAAAAATCAGAGCTGGATACGTCACGACAACTCCTGAAAGAGGAGAATGACCCCGACATGAAAGAGCTTGTGCAGGCAGAAATCAATGTACTGCAGAAAAAACTGCCCGAGCTTGAACAGCTCCTCAAGGTACTGCTTCTTCCAAAAGAGGAGGCCGACTCACGCAACGTCATTATAGAGATAAGGGCTGGCACCGGAGGAGAGGAGGCGGCACTCTTTACCGCAGATCTGACCAGAATGTACCAGCGGTATACCGAACAGCAGGGATGGAAATGCCACACACTCCACTTCAATGAGAGCTCTGTCCCGGGTGGATTCAGGGAGATAACCCTCGAAGTGAGCGGTAATGATGTCTATGGCACCATGAAATATGAGAGCGGCGTACACCGGGTGCAGCGAGTCCCTGACACTGAAACACAGGGACGCATACACACCTCCGCCGTCAGTGTGGCTGTACTGCCGGAAGCAGAGGAGGTTGATGTTGAAATCCGTCGTGACGATCTGAGATTTGATACCTACCGGAGTGGAGGAAAAGGGGGGCAGAACGTCAACAAGGTTGAAACTGCCGTACGAATCACCCATATACCGAGTGGCATTGTCGCCGCATGCCAGGAGGAACGTTCCCAGCTCCAGAACAAAGAGCGGGCGATGCAGATGCTTCGCACCAAACTCTACGACATCCAGCTAGCCGAGCAGCAGCAGCAACGAGCTGATCTGCGCCGTTCGATGGTAACAACCGGAGACCGGAGCGCTAAAATCCGCACCTACAACTACCCGCAGTCACGCGTAACCGACCACCGTATCGGCTTTACAAGCCACGCCCTTCCGCAGATCCTTCAAGGCGATCTGCAGGAAATTATCAATGCGCTCAAAATGCATGACCAGGCCGAACGTCTGCAATCCGAACTGATGTAAACGAAACAGGGAAACCGCGACAACATGGAAATGGAAGCGACAGGAAAAAGCAAAGGAGACTGGATATTACACGGGGAATTTCACCAGACAGTTGCCTACCTCTCAGACCACAAAAAAATGCTTGGGTTCAACCCCTTCTGCCACAGCGTTGAACTCACTGACACCGAAAACGTTTATAAATGGCTCTTTCGAGTTACCGATCCGCAAAACAACCCGTTTGATGTGATCTTTTATGTTGAGCAAACTGAAGAGCCTCTTCTGGAGCTGCCGGAACATATCGAACTCACTGAAACTGCTGAACTTTCTGAGGAAATCATCGATCGCTACACCGTAGGAAAAACGATCCGCTGGAAACACCATCCTGTTGCTGACCAGATTGATGATCCTGCGAGGTACCTTTTCGAAGGAAAAGCCTTTGCCAACATGAAGATGCGCCCTGTAGAGAAGGAAAAAACCAGAGTTCAGCTTGATTTAAAAATTGATGTCCGCTTTGTTCTCTACCCGGCATTCCGGATTGTCCCTCAACCGATACTCCACGCCATGACCAATGCGGCAATATCCATTATCATGCAGGCATCAACCAACTCAATGTTTCACTCCATCACCAGGGACTTCAACATTACGAACAGATAAAAGGAGAGTGATCTATGGACTTTTATGATCTTGTCACCAGACGATGCAGCATCCGCAGCTATGAGCGCAACAAAGCCGTTCCCGATGATGTGCTCCTCAGGATTCTCAATGCAGGAAGAGTGGCCCCCTCAGCAGCGAACCTTCAGCCATGGCGCTTCCATGTCGTTCAGTCGGAAAAGATGCTTCAGAAAATCTACTCCTGCTATGCTCGCGGCTGGATTCAGAGCGTTCCCTGTTTCCTGATTGTCTCCGGCAACCGCGACGATGCATGGGTTCGCAGAAAAGATGGCTACAACTCCATTGAGACAGATCTCACTATCGTCATGGATCACCTTGTGCTTGCCGCAACCTTTGAAGGCCTCGGTACCTGCTGGATTGCCGCCTTTGATCCCGACATGCTTCGCGAAGCGCTTCACCTCAAGCCAAATGAAGAGGTTTTTGCAATGACACCGCTTGGATATGCACCCCCGAATGCCGTGCATTTCCCGACATCAAGAAAATCTCTCGATGAGATAACGGAATTTCTATAACACGCTATCAAAAAAACTGCTGAATACTGAATTATCAACCTCCTGGAACGGTTACAAGTACTATTCGGAAACTGCGAACGAAACATACCAGTAATGGAGGCATTATGAGAACAATCGTTTTTACAGGCAAGGGTGGCGTAGGCAAAACCTCCATAGCCGCAGCGACTGCCGTAAAGGCGGCATCCATGGGTTTTAAAACCCTCGTTATTTCCACAGACCCCGCGCACAGTCTCGGCGACTCCTTCGACCTTGAGCTCGGCCCCTCTCCCCTCAAAATTGCCGACAACCTCTATGGTCAGGAGGTGAGCGTCTACGGTGATCTGACACTGAACTGGGAGATCGTCCGTGCGCACTTTGCCCACATCATGGAGGTGCAGGGAATCAAAGGGATCTATGTCGAAGAAATGGGAGTTCTTCCCGGCATGGAAGAACTCTTTTCACTCTCCTACATCAAGCGATACAACGAATCAAAAGAGTACGACCTGCTTGTTGTTGACTGCGCCCCGACCGGTGAAACGCTCCGCCTTCTCTCCCTGCCTGAAACGTTCGGCTGGATGCTGAAGATGATAAGAACCCTCGAAAAATTTGTGGTCAAACCGGTGATACGCCCTCTGTCGAAAAAAATCGGCCGGCTTCATGACCTTGTCCCCGAAACAGAGGTCTATGACCAGATCGAACACCTTTTCACCTCTGTGGACGGCATCATCGACCTGCTCTCGGATGGAACTCAAACGACGGTGCGGCTTGTCATGAACCCCGAAAAAATGGTTGTCAAGGAGTCCATGCGTGCGCTCACCTACCTGAATCTTTACGGCATCACCGTTGACCAGGTGGTCATCAACAGGGTCTTCATGGATGAGGTTGACGGGGAGTACTTTAAAGAGTGGAAAACCATCCAGCACAAATACATTGAGCAGATTGAACGCTCTTTTGCCCCCATACCGATCACAAAAGTTCCCCTCTTCCGCCGCGAAGTGCTCGGCCTTGAAATGCTGAAAACCGTTGGCGATGTGGTCTATGGAGATAAGAATCCGCTTGATATTTTCTATCGAGAGGAGCATACTGCCATCACAAAAGTGAGTGAAGGGCACTATATCATGAAGCTGCGCCTGCCGTTCGCCTTCGACAACAAAATGGAAACCAATGTCCTGCAGCTTGGTGACTCGCTTACCCTGAGAATCGGCAATTACCAGAAAAACGTGATTCTTCCCGTCTTCCTTGCCGGTATGCGGGTTGCCGAAGCGATCTATGAAGATCAGTGGCTGAAAATTGAGTTCCGAAAAAAAGAGACGGCAGTATTACCGTGATAACATCATAAGCTGCTCATGAGAACCCCAGAAAGTGGAGCTCTGATTTATCATTGCTGATTTCATTGGCTTCAAAGAAAATAATTTCTCATCTTTGGAGACAACTTTTTCAATGAGCGTACGATGAAACAACTTTTACTGGGCGCCGAAGCCATCGCGCTTGGAGCCCTTGACGGCGGAATATCCGGCGTCTATGCCTACCCAGGGACACCTTCGACCGAAATCACCGAATATATCCAGAAAAACAGTGGTCGCTACGAGCATCCCGTCCGCTCGGCCTGGTCGGCCAATGAAAAAACTGCCTACGAAGCGGCGCTCGGCATGTCCTACGCTGGCAAAAGAAGCCTGGTCTGCATGAAGCATGTGGGGCTGAACGTCGCTGCGGATGCTTTCATCAACTCTGCCATTACAGGAATCAACGGTGGACTGGTGGTGGCAGTGGCCGACGATCCTTCAATGCACTCATCACAAAACGAGCAGGACAGCCGGGTCTATGGCAAATTTGCCATGGTGCCAGTGGTTGAACCCGCTTCCCAGCAAGAGCTTTACGATGCTGTACGATATGCGTTCGACCTCTCTGAATCCCTCAAGCTGCCGGTACTGCTCCGGCTCACCACAAGACTTGCTCATTCTCGTGCGGGAGTGGAAGGGGCCGCGACACGTCCACAAAACCCGTTTAATGCGCCTTATGCTCCTGAGCGCTTTGTGCTGATGCCGCATAATGCCCGCCGTCAGTACAAGAACCTGCTTGGTATGCAGAGTCAACTTGAAGA